>JAFMHC010000337.1 GCA_017854775.1 Gammaproteobacteria bacterium
GATTTATGCACTATGCGCGGGTAAGAATGCGCTGTTTATGTCGCCCGGCACGCCTCGCCCCGCTGAGTGCGGTGCGCTGATAAACGACCAAGGCTTGCCGATGCAGGTCGATGATGCCTCGCCTAATGTTTTCGAACATGGTGAAGAGCATCAAGCTCCTAGAGGATTGGTATTTTTATCATCAGGAACGCTTGGCCCTGCAAAAAAAATATGGCACTCAAACCAGCGTATGGCAATGTCAGCGCAGGTGGTTGCCAATCGGCTTAGTATCGACGCAGATGATCGCGTGCTGATTACCGTGCCGTTGCATCATATGTACGGATTGGGCGCGGCATTACTACCGGCGATAATAAAAGGCGCGCGGATTAAAGTACTGGTTAACGCCAATCTGCTGTCGATTAACGACGCGATGAAGAACTTTAAACCGACCCTTGTCTACTCTACGCCACATTTGCTACGCACCTATTTACGCCGACGCAGTCAGGCTTTGGAGGGGTGCCGCGCGGTAGTTTTGGCCGGCGACGTGACCACTGAAAATATGGCGGAGCAAGCTTCGCAAATCTTTGGTTCTGCCTACAATCTTTACGGTAGTTCCGAGCTTGGTGTGGTGGCAATATCCAGAGTCAATCGCCCGCAAGAGTTGGTGGCGCTGCAAGGGGTCACCGTTGATGTGCTCGTATCTGAACAGCAGAAAAATATTTTAACTGTTGATCACCCATACCGAGCAGAATTTATTGATCAAGGAACTGGTCCCCAGCCTTTAACGACACCCTGGAACACCGGTGATATTGCCACAGTGAATCAAGATAATAGTTTCATGATTCACGGACGCGCGGATCTGAGCGTTAATCGTGCGGGCAAGCTATTGGTCTTGGCTGAGTTGGAACAGCAAATTGCCGAGTGGCCCGGCATTGATATAGCGATTGCCGTGGTTCACCAGATAGATGGGTCTTTTGGTAAAAAAGTAAGCGTGTTGATAACGGCGCGCGAAGACACACTTAATCAAGCGGAGTTAAGAGCCTTGGCGATTCAAAATTTACCTGCCTTTGCACGGCCTGAGTACTTCAAACTCGTTAAACAATTACCGTGTCTGAAAAGCGGTAAACCTGACAGAATTAAAATCACAGAGGAATATTTGTATGAATCGGTCTAATAACTTAAGCACCTTGAAGAGCCTTATTGCGGGCAAGCTCGACCTAAATATTAGTGAGGGCGAGATTGATGATGATGCCTCGCTTTTGGAAGATGGGCTAGCGCTAGACTCGATCAGCATGGCGGAATTTTTCGAGTTGGTTGAAACACAGTTTGCGATTAAATTGCTAGATGTCGATTTGGATTTTGCCAATTTTGCCTCTTTGCAAAGCGTCTGCTCGTTGATTGAGCGTCGCCAACAACCAGCGATGGCTGAGATGGTTCAAGCATGAGTAAGAACACTCTAATTTCTCGCAGCGGGCGACTGCTTACTGAGCGTGACCTTGATTACCGTCTCGAAACTCCGAGTAGAGACGGCTTTGTGGTAGCTTGGCCACCACAGCGTCATTGGCGGCCGGTCGAGAAAACCGCGCAGGTAACAACCAGGCCCTTGCATTTGTATTTTCATATTCCTTTTTGTTTGCAGCGCTGTCGGTATTGTTTTTTTAAAGTGGGCATACTTTCTGAGAATTCCCATGAGGTCAGAGAAGCCTATGTTGATGCCTTATGCAAAGAGGTTGAAATGGTTGCCGATGCTATGGCCTTGCGCGGTCGCAGCGTGCGCTCTATCTATTTTGGAGGCGGTACGCCTAGCGTGCTTTCTCCTGAACAATTGGCCCGCATTAAGAAAACCATCGACGCCCATTTTGTTCTTGACGACCCTGAGTTTGTCTTCGAGATTGAACCAGTTACCTTTAGTAATCGCCTGATTGATAGCTTGCCTGACTTAGGGGTTAACCGAATTAGTTTTGGTGTGCAATCATTTGATGATCGCGTGGTGGCATTGACCGGACGCCACGACACCGAAGAAAAAAACTGTCGCGCTATTGAGCGTGCACTGGGTACAGGTGTCGTTGTCAATATTGATTTGTTGTCTGGCTTAGAAGGTGAAACTGAAGCCAGTTGGCGGCACTCGGTGAATCGCGCGACCGGTTTAGGTGTGCATGCCATCACCATGTACAAGCTAGAGCTATATTCAAACGCCGAGTATATGGAAGGTCTTAAGCATGGAAAGTTGTCTTTGCCTAATAACCAACAAGAACTGGAGTTTGCCCGCTACGGAATCGAGCAATTTCAAAGCAATGGTTACTTACCGTCGACTTATTTCACCTTCACTCGCGAAGGTAAGTTTCCGCAGCGGCATATTATTAGTCGCTGGGAGGGAGAGGATATGTATGGTTTTGGGGCTTCTGCTTTCGGTTCGATTAACAATGAGTCGCGCCAAAATGTGAGCGAAATTGACGACTATTTGAAATGCATAGAAGAGGGCGAAATTCCGTTGCATCGTTCGCTAAAGAATTCCAGCCTAGATAATATGTTGCGCGATGTAATTATGGAGCTTAAAACCACGACGATTGATTTATCTAAATACCACAAGCGTCATGGTATTCGACTTGAATCATTGCTTAGTACCGCCATCGATTCTCTAGTAAGTACAGGTCTCTTGCAGCGAGACGGCGAAAAGCTTCATCTTACTCAAGAAGGAATTATTTATGGCGATTACTGCGGCCGATATTTGGGTGCCGCGTTAAGAAGTATAATGACCGGCGAGCAGCGACCTCTGCGCGCTTGATGAGTAGAGTTGATGCTGATTACTCCCGATTTCGTGTTTATTCACATGCCCAAAACGGGCGGTACGTTTGTCACCAAGATGCTGCAAAAGGTCTATGGCACAGAGGCTAAATTGCACGGTCGCAAGCATGGTACTTGTGAGGAGATACCAGAAGGCGAGCGAGAAAAGCCGATAGTCTCGGTGTTTCGATCGCCATTTGATCGCTATATTTCGCAGTTTCATTACGCTTGGTGGAAAACAAATCCGCAGGAATATTGCGAGGTAGATCTACTTAAAAAAGCGTATCCGAGTTACCCCGACCTGTCGTTTTCAGATTTTGTGCATGTGGCAAACCGGTATTTTACCAATGCTCATCGCGGTCAGGCTAACGGCTACAGCAATGACTATCTTGATGAACAAAACCAAATGGGTTGGCATACAGAGCAATTCATACGTTTTTTTTGTCGTCAGCCCGCCACCGCTTTTGCCAGCGTCAGGGATGAAAACCTCCACGGAGGGAAAATCAAAGCATTTGAGTACCCGGTCGAGTTCATGCATACCGAACGCTTAAATCAAGATCTGGCAAGTTTGTTGTCGCGCTTTGATATTTCAACGGAAAACCTTAAATCGGTGTTAGAGCATGATCGAATATTGCCTAAACAGTCGTTTGAAAAGCGCCTCGAGCAGGGGCCTGAACAATACTTTGATGATGCTCTGTCGGGCTATCTCTCTCGGCGCGAGCAGTACTTATTCAATAAATTTCCACAATATCAATCGGCGTGTATATGAATAAATTAAGTAGTGCGGGTAGAAAGGTCGCGCTGGTCACTGGCGGTAATCGAGGTATTGGTTTGGCTGCCTGTAAAGGTCTGGTAGAGCAACAATACGACGTTTTTATGGGCTGTCGTGATCTTGACGATGGGAACATCGTAATCAATCGTGAGAACCT
>JAFMHC010000095.1 GCA_017854775.1 Gammaproteobacteria bacterium
GAGCATATGCAGTTCAGTGCCGATGGCGATGGGCATTTTTTCGCTTATAAAGAACAAGAACTAGTGGCGTTATTTAGCCGTTCTGGCCTAAATAACATCACTTCACAAGTGCTTGAAACTCCATTTTTATCTGGCCACCTAAAAGTCAGGTATCTACACCGGTTTCTTCCCTATGCTGTGCTCAATTTTTTTGACCGCTTACTTTTGAGCACGCCTTTTTTACGACGCTACGTTTCACACCAACTGATTGTATCCGGAATACGATAATGTGGTTTAGAACTATTCAGATCGTGCACGACAAGGCCGCGGTAGCAATTGGCCGCCTGAGAGCCACACTACTCAGACTTCGCGGAGCAAAAATCGGGCCGAAAGCTATAATCGCGAAATCAGTTACAGTCGATAATCCGATGTTAATTTTAGCAGGGCTTCGCTTAAAAATTGAACCTAATGTGTACCTAAAACTCGTTTCTGATGACGCCAAACTGAGCTTTGGCGACTTCGTCTTTATTGGCAAAGGCGTCGAATTTGACGTTCAGGAAGAGGTTCACGTAGGCTCAAACGTGCTATTCGCTCCTGGTTCTTTTATAACCGATCATAACCATGGCATAGCCGCTAACCAACTGATCAAACAACAAGCCTGTGTTAGTCACAAGATTACAATTGACGATGATGTATGGATCGGAGCCAACGCCGTAATATTACCCGGAGTAACCTTATCGAAGGGTGCTGTGATCGCGGCTGGGGCGGTTGTTACAAAATCAGTTGATGCGATGACAATCGTGGCTGGCGTGCCGGCCACGGTTATAGGTAAACGGCAATAGCTAAAATAATATGCAAAAACACTCAGAACAAAAACCGGTGAATCGTAAAGTAATTGAAAAAGCACCTTCGATCTCAATCGTAATACCTACCTACAATCGTGGCAAAGTTTTAATCGACACACTTCAATATCTATTACGATTATCCACAGCACCAGACCAAATTATCGTAGTTGACCAAACCGTTGACCCGTCGAGCGACGTCAAGAAAAAATTAAAAGAATGGCACCACTCAACCGTAATTGACTGGATAGTGTTACCGCAGCCCTCTGTCGTCGCTGCCATGAATGTAGGTCTGCAAAATTGTAACTCAGACTACGTGCTATTTCTGGATGATGATATTCAACCGATTGAGGGTTTGATAGAAAATTACCTCGCTATGACCGCCAATCAAGAATACGGAATTATCGCTGGACGGGTAATTCAGCCGTGGGATAATCCAGACGGTGACCAGACCTCAGAAGAGTTTTCATTTAACTCACGCGAAAATAGTAATGCGCCGTTCTTTATCGGCGCAAATGTTCTAGTCAACCGACGCATCGCGCTCGAGCTTGGGGGCTTTGACGAAAACTTTAAAGGCACGGCTCATGATTATGAACGTGAATTTTCTGACCGAGTACTGTCAACTAACTACCAAATAGGCTACTGCGGCTCGGCAGCGGTTTTTCATCTAAAAGAACAAACGGGCGGCATCCGTACCTATGGGCACTTTTTAAAAACCATAAAACCGCATCACGCAGTGGGAGCCTACTACTATATCTTACGTAGTAAACGAGTAAAGCATAAGGCTAGAAAAATACTCAGCCGCCTAAGGCAAAGAGTCGTCACCCGAACGCACTTGACTCAACCTTGGTGGATTCCATTGACCTTGGTTGGCGACTTTGCCGGGATCGTTTGGGCACTGGCTCTTTACCTGTCAGGCCCCGCGTTGCTTAGCCAAAAATAGCTAGGGATTGTTTAGCTGCGTTAACCGCGAATGTCTGCTATGGAGCAGGAAAAAGCGAACTCAGTAACCAGCTAGCGCCAGCGCATCTTTAGCGCGCCGCTGAAATTTGCTCATTACATGTTGATACTCGGGGCTCTTCCATTGAGCGCTGGAGCCACTGCGATAAAACGATGCATTATTGTCGCCAATATCACCTTGACGTTGCCTCTCGATCTTCTTGGCATTATCCAAACTGGCCAAGTCAATAGCGCGAGCAACATCACCTTCTTGAGCACTAATACCTAAGTGATTACAGACAGCCTCGATAACATTCGCAGTGTTAGCCTTCAGCTCTTCGAAACTAATAACTAATAATTGACTGCCGAGTGTCTTTTGCCCCTTTAACAACCAAGATTCGATGTGTTGCTCCCAAGTCTGACCGTAGATTTGATTTATATAAAAGTGATAATAGTCCTCGATACTCATCTCGACCCCGTTACGAGTGGAGTGATAGTGGTACGACGATATAAAAGCGTCTCGCCCGTCTCGAACTAGGTACACGCTTTTTTTAATTGAGCGCCGCCACCGGCTGTGGGTCATAATTAAACGAGGAGACGGCAAGCCGTTGATAATCGGTGCGTTTCTAATCGATACGGCGGGAATTCTAGCGTTGAAAACATCTGGATTACTGTTAGCTGATGGATCCATAATATTAACTAATATGGTTCTAAGCCAGGTGCTGCCAGACCTTGGGAAAGCCCCTATGTAGGCGTCGCTGGAGCGATGCGATAGCCGTAAATGACCCAGCGGTGCACTCACTCGATTACGGATTTTATGAAACAATTTATCAGCGGACATAAGTCACTCTATTCAGGTTTGGCCGTTTTTTTATAATTCGCCGTAAAAAACATGAAGCATTCTGGCAACCGATTTTGGACTAAAGCGTTGCATCTCATTTGGCCCATTGGTGGCGATATAGTCAACCATATTAGCGTCGGTCAACGTTTTTAAAACGGCGTTCGCCAAGGCTTCGATATCGTTCGGATCAATGCCTGTGGTTAGCGACCCGACAATTTCTGGTATAGCCCCTCGGTTCGACGTAACCACAGGTGTGCCACAAGCTAGTGCCTCGGCGACCGGCATACCGAAGCCTTCGTACCATGATGGAAATAATAAACAGTCAACTAAGTTGTAAAGCAACGGAAGTTCGTTAAAGTTATCTAAAAATAATTGGGTTACATGGGCTTCGAGGTCGAGCTCTTTTAACAAACGATTAAAGTCGGCCGTCGGCCGCCCCGTTTTTATCAGTCGTACCTTGATATCTGCATTTTCAATTAAACGCTTGAAGGCCAGTAAACTTCCTCGGTGATTTTTATAGAACTCACTGCCACTGACCATCAGCCATTTTGAGCTTTGATCAAGACTATATTTATCCGCGAATTGGGACACAAGTGCGTCGGCTATTGGCTTGAACATTTCACCAATCGGTGGAGGAATATAGGTAATGTTTTGCGCGTCAATATTTAACTGTTGAGCCAAATCGCGCCGCGTATTTTGACTTACAGCAACGATTCCATCGTATTTCTTTAAGTATGAAAGCGACATCAAGTTCAACCATGGTTTACGATTGATTGCCGCAACCTTGTCAGTTTCTATTAAACCCTTCCACATAAGCATTGGTATAAGGTCGTGTACCGTAATGCATTTTAGCCCGTGATTTAAATTAGGCAGCAGATGTGCATAACCGTGATCCAATACGTGATGTATGTCGGCATTCTGCTGCTTAACCAGCTTGGAATATCGTTGGTACCTCAAATAACGCATTATAAAACGGTTTTCGCGGTATCTTTCAAGCCTCGACTTAGGGATGAATTCCGATAGACTTAATGAATGATTGCCGTCAATGCTAGGCCTTAACGCATTTGCTAGGGAGTCTGCGTAAATGTCCATACTGAGCCGATTATCAGCCGCAAAGCAACGATAGTGGCAAACGGAGGTGTGTCCCATGTTATTCGACTACTGTATCTAGCAGACTACGCATGCAGCCGGATGCGTATTAGCCCAAGCACAATCGATGGCGTTAAGATTAGTGTTCAACGACGCTGCGAAAATATTTAATCGTTTTAACTAAGCCTTCTTGCAACTCAATTGTCGGATTCCAGCCAAGTACTGAATTAGCTAAATCGATATTTGGCTGGCGTTGCTTCGGATCATCGCTGGGTAAATCTTTTAGTATTATTTTTGAATCCGAACCAATCATCGCTTTAACCGTTTCAGCCAATTGCAAGATAGTGAATTCGTTAGGGTTACCCATATTAACCGGCCCAGTAACCTCATCGCCAGAATTCATCAGAAGCACCATGCCCCGAACAAGGTCATCAACATAGCAGAATGAACGGGTCTGACTACCATCTCCATAGATCGTAATGTTCTCGCCTTTTAACGCTTGAACAATAAAATTTGATACCACACGACCGTCATCGGGGTGCATTCTCGGGCCGTATGTATTGAAGATACGCATAACCTTGATGCGTAATTGATGCTGACGATGATAGTCAAAAAACAGTGTTTCCGCGCAGCGCTTGCCCTCGTCATAACAGGAGCGGATGCCGATTGGGTTAACATTACCCCAATAATCTTCAGTTTGCGGGTGAACACTTGGGTCACCATACACTTCACTGGTCGAGGCTTGTAAGATCTTGGCGTTGACTCGCTTAGCCAGGCCCAACATATTGATCGCGCCATGTACGCTGGTTTTGGTGGTTTGAACTGGGTCATATTGATAATGAATCGGAGAGGCGGGGCAAGCAAGGTTAAAAATCTCATCGACTTCGACGTATAGCGGAAAGGTTACGTCATGGCGCATCAACTCAAAACGAGGGTTATCAAGCAGTGGTAAGATATTCGTCTTATTGCCGGTAAAGTAATTATCGACGCACAAAACTTCGTTGCCATTTGCGAGAAGTGCTTCGCAAAGGTGAGAACCGAGAAATCCAGCGCCACCCGTTACCAATATTTTTTTAGCCATATTTGCTCATCACAACCGTTATAAAAGTTAATCAAACTAGGTTTCGTACACCAGTACTATACGGGCGCAGACTTACCAGGCGCCTTTACTTTATGTCTAGTCTTTTCATTATGCCTAATAGCAGGTACCGAAAACACCAGAGACATTATTACAAAGAAGTAGACTCTAATGTTGAGGATTTGCAGATTAAAGTCGACCGCTGATTGAGCTAACGCAGCGATTATTACGACTGATACCGATATCAGTACAGCCTGACTAAACCGACTGGCACTAGTGCGGAACCCTCGAAAAGCAGCTCTTAACGCTATGGCTATCAGCCCGAGCCACAGTACTAATCCGACTAAGCCTTGCTCTAACCATATATGCAAATAATCATTATGGGCTTGATTAAACACAACTTGCCGAAAATCTTGATATCCACGAAAAATTTGAAATACATCGGCGTAGCTATTGCCACCATAACCGAACAACCAAGCTTGCTCGATAGCCAGCCAGGTCAATGACCATTGGCTAAGTCGCTCACCGAGTAGCGAGTCAGACGAGAAACGTCGTAATAAATCTCCGCCAAAATAGAGTATTACGGCCAGCACAATTACCGCAGCAGGTAATATCAAATTTCGCCGACGAAAACCCAACGATTTCGTTGACCCTCCTTTGCCAAAAACAATTAGAACCAAAAATAAAGACAGAAAAAATACTAAAAAACCGGCTCGCGATTGCGATAATACAATGGCGATTATGCCAACGGTTAGTGCGAAGATATAGGCAATTTGATAGCTCATGAACTGTACCAAAATCATTGCTATAGGTCGCTCTCGTTTTGCCGACATTAACGATTTCACTTGCATTGCCAAGGCGCTTACAAGACACAGGCTAATAAACGCAGCGAAATGGTTACGGTTTATAAACCATCCTCGCGCAGCGGTAAAATGACCGTCCAATTGCATTATATCTACTAATGTTAATCCTCCGTATTTGGCAATTATTCCAACCAATGAGTGAAACACACCTACGATTAAAATCACCGTCAGTAATTGCTTAAGCCGACGGCGGCTAGACACCAATGCGATAGACAAGGCAAAGCTTGAAAAAACCAGCAGTTCACTATTAAACAACCAACGAGTTTTTTCAGGAACAATACTCCAAAGCTCTGCCGGGGCGAACCCCTGCGGAGTTATCGCGCTAGAGGATGTCCCACTAAGCAGTGTCAATTCGGCATGTTGACCTATCGGCAAGGTCATTTGCAGCAACAGCAAAAGTAACATCGCAGCGATGATTAGTAAGGCGCGCTTAGCCAGCTTAAGGCCCCCCCAATTGCAGCGACCACCATAGATTGCGCTAAACACACATAAGCCGCTAATAGCGTAGATACATGAGCTGAGTAGCAGCCATGTTTGACTACTGTAGTAGTCGTTAACGAATGAGATCGCAATCAGCAACACCAAATAGGCATACCAGGTGAATGCATCTAAAATCGGCAGCCGGTATTTAGACCGATGGGTGATAAGGCTCATGGCGTACTCTGATCCTTACTTGCCGTGAGCCCCAATCTTGTGCGCTCAAGCGCCAAAACAGAGCGCAACACAGCAAGTCGCACATTTGTGCGATCGGCCTTACGCTGGTCTGACCATTGTGGTGGTAGGTTCAGTATCAATGAGGAACATGTGTCCGCAATCAGCTTAATAAAATCGGCGTACTCTGCGATGCAATAATGGCTAATATCTAGCCTATCTTCGATATTCCATTTAAGCAATGTCGCCGCTCGGTCCAATGTCCATGCCCGCTCAACGCTACTAGCACCTGCCTCTTTCTGCAGGAAAATTAGCTGTAACCAGTTTGCCCCATAGTAAGGATCTAAATTGATACGTTGCCACAGTAGCTGACTTAATTCATGACTTAAATCTCTGCGCTCTCGCTCCCAAACCATGAATTCGAGCCCCCTTGCTTGGCTCTCAAACAATGACATTAACCGCTGATTACGTAGCTCCTTTGAACTAATATAAAAATTAGGCCCCAACAACTCCCGACTATCTATATCGACCGCGCGTGATGCGAAAAACGCATTGACTGCCAAAACGGTTGAAATAGAAATTAGCGTCCAACCAATCAATAGCATACTTATTTTATTTGAGGTATTGCCTGTGATCATGTTACTCCCCAAATCAATATTAAAAAGCGCCTTAAAACGTAAGACCCAGCCGATTACGGATGCTAACGAGTTAAATCCCCGATCGCTGGCTTTAATTTAACTTGTCACATGTGCCAAGCCTAAACCCTTTAACGCAAAACAAGCACTACGACTTAGTCTTTTGACTATCCTCGACGTAGGCGTAGGCTCCGTAGCCGTAGTACCCGCCGTACTGATATGGGTTACCCTTCTTTATATTTGCTTGCGTCAATATCAAACCCGCAACCGAAACGTTACTTGCGTTTAAACGCTTGATGGCATCTCTCGCCATATGATGTGTGGTTCTATCAGATTCAATCGCCAATAATAATGAGTCGCAAAGACGACCCAAGACCACGGCATCACTTGCTGGTAATACCGGTGCCGTATCGATAATGATATAGCTGAATTTTTTGCGAAAACTATTCAAAACTCGGCTGAATTTATCACTTGCCAAAAGCTCCAGCGGGTTGGGAGGAGTGGTGCCAGAATTCAAAATATACAAATTCTTTTGATCACGATCTCGGATTACACACTGATCAAAACTAGCGACACCAGCAACCAAGTCAACTAAGCCAGTGGTTGTGTCGTTGTCAATAATATGTTTTATCCTTGGGCGGCGTAAGTCTGCGTCAAGTAACAAAGTAGTACCTAGCTGAGCGTAAGACAGCGCGAGGTTAGACGCCAGTGTCGTTTTGCCTTCGCTTTGAACCGAAGATGTAACAACCAATACTTGCGGTGGATTATCGACATTTGAATACATCACACCCGTGCGAATATGATTAATGGCTTCAGAAAATACCGAACGAGTGTTATCTAAATAGTGGCGTTCAACCGCTTTGATGTCGCTGCCCATAGCCTGAACCACACCAAATAACGGCAACCCCAATTTTTCTTCAACCATACGGCCGCTTTTAAAAGTACTGTCGAGCTGCTCACGCAGAAATGCCAATCCTAACCCAAGTAATAGCCCACCAAATGCCCATGTAAAGATGATTTTCTGTTTCTGCGGGTAAATGGGCCCACCTGGTGGTAGCGCTCGGTCTATAATTCGAGCACTAGCTACTTGAGTGCCCGACGATGATAGGTCGGCCTCTTTGAACTTAGATAAAAAGGCTTCGTAAAAATCATTATTGCGCTTGACCTCACGCTCAAGTAACTCAAGTTTGACCTGTTTTTCACGATTAGACGAAACCGCTCTTGATGCTAGGTCTAAACGTGCCTTTGTTGCGCTGACTTCAGCTCTGGCCTCTTTCAACTTCGGGTGGCGCGCTCCATAGCGCTTTGCTAGCTCATCAAGGCTGGCGCGAGCAATAATGTACTCTGAGTTGAGACTTTGCAGTTCAGACGTCGTGATCTGCTCATTTCTTGAGGTATCAAGTAAATTTTCATCTATCAAAAATTGTTGCAACTGAGCTTGCGAGTTGTCTAAAGATACGCGTAAATCTTCAATTCTTTGAGAAAACCAACGAGTGGTTTGCTGTGACCGATTTAATTGTGAATCTAAGCCTTCCTCGATGTAGGCAGCCACCAACGCATTTGCTATTTCGGCGGCGAAATCAGGGTTAATTGAGTTGAAGGTGACGGCAACCAGATTAGTTTTATTACCACCGCTCACGGTTACTCCACCCTGAATAACTTGCGTCAACCAAGCACGTTTGCTAGCGACTTCAGTCGTCGTCAGTATCGCCGGTTTCGATTTCTTCGGAGCATCGCTAGTCAGCGAAACCCCTGTGATCTTCTTGATCTCTTTAGCGAGTGAAGTCAAAGCACTCGGTGGCACCAGAAGCTTGTCAACCGCGTCCCGCTGAACCAAATCAAGTTCGTCTACAACGCGCTCCGCAACCGAACGGCTCTTTAGCAGCTCATACTGGGTTTCATAGAAGCGATAAGCGTAGGGGTCGAAAAGCGATTGGCTTGAACTGCGACCGCTGCTTGGCTCGACTGCCATGGTTAACGAAGCTCGGTAAACTGGCGTCTCAGAGATCGCTTTAAATACACCAGCTAAGCAACCAAGTACCATTAGGACTATGATGCTCCAACGATTTTCCTTAGTAGTTTGTAATAAGCCCCCTACTGTCGCCGATAATGAGTCACTTAAGGGCGCTGACGCCTGAGAGGCTGTCTTTAAGGTAGACGCGGTAGGCGCATTAAACCAATCTTTAACCGAAGCTTCAACATCTGCAGAATGGTTGGAACCTGCTTTTGAAGCTTTATCAGCTAAGGGGTCTTTGTCAGATAGGTCGTTCAAAACCAAGTAGCTCCAACATTGATAATATCACCGGGCTTAATGGGCATATAAAGCTTTACCTTTTTTAACTTATCAGGTTCTTGATCGTCATCGATATCAGCGTAGCGGGTGACCGAAATTTTATTGCGAGCTCCGCGCAAGGTAAAGCCACCAGCGAGAACAATTGCTTTTTCGACTGTCAGCCCACGACGAAATTTATACTCTCCTGGGGACGCGACTTCACCGTGTAAATAAATATAGGTCGCGTCGTCTTCTTGCACACCGAATTCTTCCTCGATGCTAATCACGTCTCCCGACTGCACTTCTGCCTGACTGTCAATAGACAGTGCCTGCTCTATAACCTCACCCTCTCGTAGAATACTAACACCATTGGCTTTAGCAGAATTTTTTGTGCCTCCAGCAAGCGCAATTGCTTTACCAACAGTTAAACCCTCAGTGAACGGAAACGAGCCCGTTTGTCGCACCGCGCCGCGAATAAAGATCGGCCGATAACTAAACATAGTCACCGATATCTGTGGATTTTTTACGTAACCTTGGGCCAATAACTCAGCGACACTTTGCTCAACCTGCGGGGTCGTTCGACCGGCCACGACTACTGAGCCAATTAACGGAAACGAGATTCGACCACTTTGCGGTACCCGCACGTTTTGTATGCTTAAATCACTCTCGCCAAAAACCAGTAACGAAACCGAGTCTCCTGGGGCAATAACGTGTAAGCGTTCAGATTGGTTCGCTGCAGCAGCTATGTTTGATGGACCTATACTTGAAGGCTCTGTACTTGGTGACGTCGAACCCGATGTTTTAACACTGGCATCGGGAGCGGCACTTGAATCAGTATTAGACATATCGCTAGCCGTGATTGCCTGATCGGTATTCCATTTGCTGTCTTTAACGGCCAGAGTAATGAACTCAGCGTCTGAATCAGAACCAGAAAATAGTGCTACACGAAAAGCACTTGGTGCCAGCATCCGAATAAAACCGTTTTTTCTACCTGATATGACACTCTCGTAGTCGCGAATTAGCTGAATCAGAACGGTTGACCCGGTAGATGGCTCTATTCGCATGTTTAAGCGGTTAGCCGTCACCGTTGCTCGACCATTGGCAACCGTCACGTAGTCACTACTGACCCAACCTGGAACGGTCGGCTGGTTGAACTCTACGATACGCCAGTTATTACCCGAACTCTCAATAAGCTGGAACTGTGAGTCAAACGGCACCTCGGCAATTTTTCTAAGACCACTAACGCTGAAAACAGAGCGTGTCCTATTCTGCGACTCGATCTCAGCCAGTAGCGCAGTAACCTCATCTTGGTTTAATGAATCTGCCGCATGCGAGAAGGTTATATGGGTAGCACTTAACGCAACAATCATTGCCATGGCAATAAAAGCACGTGAGAAGTGTAAACACCACATACTTAGCAACTCAGCTAATCGTAAACGCGTTGACAAGTGAGTGAATGTAAGTCTCGAAGTAAACATGGTTATGAAACCTTCCTAATTCAGCAAGCACGATAATTATAAAATTCGAGAAGCCGAATTATAGCTATTTAGGGTACGATCAAACCCTAGTATTGCTTAATTTTCACTTCTGGGGATTCCTAAACTATTGAGAGGCCTCGGTTTTTCTGGGGTAATCAAACGAAGACGGCTCGACTCGTCGTTTACCACGACCTTCTAGTAGTGGCCGTAAATCTGAGCGAAGACGAATTCCGAAATAGCGATCATCATAATCAACACCATCGAGCGAAGAGTTGCGATCAATCTCCCCATAATAAACGCCTGCCGTTAACCAACTCCTCCAAACGTAATCCAATCCTAGACCCCAATCAACAAAGCGATCTTCACGGTCGATATCGTAGTCGTCATCAACCAGTTTTGCATAGGCTCCAAACAACACTTGCGAGCTAAGAGAATGGCTCCAAGCGGCGCCAAGGAACTGACTTTCATAATAGCTAGACCTGTCATCACCCGGTTCTTCTACGAACTTAGAAGCGCTAAGCTCTACAATTGAAAAAGGGTTGATCGCGTAATTCAGGTTCACATAATAGGCATTTCCATCGTAGCTTTCGCGGCTCCCATCTTCGAAATCTCGCACACTGCGACCAACAGATGCGACGCCACTCAGGGCATTTGATGGTTTAAAGCGAAGACCGACTAAGTAGTCGGTTTGACGGCTATCCAAACTAGGCTGGCCAAGGTCATAACCAGTTTCAGTACGCTGAATACGCCCAAATACCGATGTCTGTGAGGCAAATTGCCAATTCAAATCAAAATGGATTGATTCAGATTCACGGTCTCGATCACTGGAATCGCCACCATTGAATAGATCATCGCTGTCGTATCCAATCTCTCGGTATTCGTAACCTAGTACCGCCGTTACGATACCAATTTTTCGACCGAAAATGAGATCAGCACCATAACTCAAAAACTCGATATTCTCAGGGCCTGAATCAATGCCGTTGTCGGCAAACTGATTAAACTCTCGCCCACCGGAAATTCCGCGTTGCTGAAATCCATCACCGTAACTGGCGAATACGTCGAGGTCCCAGCGCCGCGTCAGATCGAGGCCTAACTTTGCACTAACAACGTTTGATTCGGCGTCTTCTTGTGTAAGGTCTTGATGATAATTGTAGGTGCCCGAATAGGCCGCATAAAATTGATGCCGCCCAATATTAGTTCGATAAGCAAGACTTGGCGTAACAACAATTTTCAGGTCTTCTTCTTGAAAATCAGGCCGCCGACGGACATTGTCGTGATCGGTTATGGTCACGGTAATGGCTGGGTAGAAGTCGCTGAGCAAGTCAAGTGGCTGATTTAGACCGCTATCTCGAGCAATCGAGGCATCTTGATATGCGCGATAGGTATTCGATGCTGGCGGCAAACCATTATCGGCCACCTGCGCAGAGACTGCGGCTGTCATAGCCGCCATCATGGTTGCTCCAAGCAGAATTAACTTACCCTTAATTCTTCTAATATTCATTTTATTATTGTGACTCTCCAACAAGCCTAAATTCAATTTCATGGTCAGTAAAAATCGTTAACTGCACGCTTATTGGTTTTTTTCAGTACACGGGGGCGAAGCACAAATAATACCCCCGCTACCGTCAGTGGGCAAATTCGGCACCGAGATGCCAATTGCACCTTGTATCAACGCCCGCGGGCCTCTTATATAGGGTTTTACTCTGGCGCTATCGACATAATAAAACACTACTGGAACCTTCGTAACGCCAAGTGCATTCAACGCAGCAATCAAGTCTGGGCGGTTGAAAATTAGCCCTTGGCCCATCAGGTTTTGCAACGTTATTGGCGGGCCTTCACTGGGCAAGACATATGGAAACTCGGCTTCGGTACGGGGGTCGTCCCAAGCAGCATATTGCTGCCCACTGGCGACCATTACTTTGGCGCTCTCTTCGTCGCCGTCAGGTGAGCCAAGAATAACAAACAGAAACGATGTATTGGTAACCGTGTAATCTTCTGCTTCTTCAAGTAATTTTTGCCACGCTTCTGGCTCAAAATCATCCTCTTGCGGGATATTAAAGATCTCATAAAATTCGTCTAGGCCTGCATAGATATGATACTCACCTAGTTGCCACTCAGGAGTCGGCGTCAACATCAAACGCTTTTCGCCGTACGCGGCCTGCATACCCTTAATTGTTTCAGGGTAGCCTATCTCATCGATCCCACGTTCGTTGAGTCTATTGAAAATAAAGACAACAGGTAGTAGTGCATTAGGATCTTTTTTCAAGGCATCAGTAATACGCTCTTCACCGTCGATCAGTATCGTGCTCGTGGCTTCATAAAGAGATACAAAAATAGGTCTTTTCGAGGTAGGTTTGGTGCTCTTTGTTCGGTACCAGCGAACGTCTTTTTGCGGAGCCTGCAAACGTTTCAGTTCAGACGCTGACGCCATAAAGTGAAACTGCCCTTCGAACCAATCGGGGTAAGGCCGCAGTACTAAACGCTGTTTAAAAAACTTATCGACAACTTCTTCAACCGAGTATGGATCTTGTTCGTTATCTCGCTCAAGATCTTCCAATTCATAACTTGAGTATAGATAGTTGCTTGACTGAGTCAAAATCGGCAAGAGATTAACCGCCGATGACGCGAAGTCACGACTATTTTCCGGCTCGTACTTAACTGAGGCTTGAAGTACACTTTCAATATCTAGCCCCATAGAGATAGCGGTCAAGAACACCACCATTGATGGTGTGTCTTTACTTAATAAGCGTAAAATTTCTAATTTTGTTGGTGTGCTCGCTTCGTTGTAAATTTGTTGCCCGAACTCAGTATCGTCATAATCAGTTTGTGGGGTTGCTTCTCGCCAATCCTTAACGAATGATTCGCCCTGATTATCAAATTCACTTTCGTCTTCAGCGGGCACTTGGTAACCTGCCTCGTCAACAAAAGTGGCACTCTTAGTGTCATTCAATTGCTGTGCGTGAGACGAGCCACTAGCCAATACTAACGCCCACACGATCAGTGTGATGCGAGCTTTTAACTCCATGCCGCTAACCACATTTCGGGTGGCCGAGACTACAGTAGATATTACAACCATTAATCAATAAACCTGTTGTGTTAAATTGATGCTCCCATCCTAAAAGACGAGAGATGTACTGCCGCTACCCAAATACGCAGACTTAGCACATGTTTCGCTTTACAAAGCCGAAACATGACATAAACCTAAGTCTAATATACACCTATAGGTCGCTAAGGTAGATCATCTTAACCCTAAGGTCAAAGGACTTAAGTCCAATTTAACAAAGAGTTGCACTCGACTTCGCCCTAATTACTTAAAAGTAGACAATATGCTTACAAATAAGTTCTGCTTACAACCTAGCCGCCGTTGAATTATTAAGCGCTTATCTTATCTAATCCACCCATGTAAGGCTTAAGCACTGATGGAATAACAATTGAGCCATCGGCCTGTTGATAATTTTCCATAATCGCAAGTAATGTCCGACCAACCGCCAAACCAGAACCATTGAGAGTATGCACCAACTCAGTCTTCTTTGTTTCGAGTCGGTAACGTGCTTTTAGTCTGCGCGCTTGAAAGCCTTCAAAGTTACTACAAGACGATATTTCACGATACGCATTTTGCCCAGGCAACCAAACCTCTAAGTCATAAGTCTTCGCCGCCGAAAAACCTAGGTCACCACCACAAAGTACTACTTTGCGATAAGGTAACTCCAGACCCTGCAGGATCGCTTCGGCGTGACCGGTAAGCTCTTCTAAAACATTATAAGAATCCTCCGGCTTAACAATTTGAACTAATTCAACTTTTTCGAATTGGTGCTGGCGAATCATACCGCGCGTATCACGCCCATAGCTGCCAGCCTCACGACGAAAACATGGCGTATGCGCGACCATTTTAAGAGGCAGGTCATCAGCCTTTAAAATTTCATCTCGAACAATATTGGTGACCGGCACTTCGGCGGTTGGTATGAGGTAGTATCCATCTTCTGCTTGAGTGGCAAATAAATCATGCTCAGCAAATTTGGAAAATTGACCAGTACCCTTTAGGCTATCTTCATTAACCAAGTAAGGAACATATACTTCTTGATAGCCATGCTGATCTGTATGCGTGTTTAACATATATTGAATCAAAGCCCGATTCATTCGAGCAAGCGCTCCCTTCATAACCACAAACCGTGGCCCGGCAATCTTAGTCGCGGTCTCAAAATCCAAAGCCTCAAGCGCTTCACCTAAATCAACATGATCTTTGACCTCAAAGTTAAACTGCTTAGGCACACCCCACTTCATTAGCTCAACATTGTCATCTTCCGACTTTCCTTGAGGCACAGAACTATGTGGCATATTCGGCATTACATCGGTGATCTCGAGCATCTCTTGCTTGATGGCGTCGAGCTCAACTTGGGCTTGCTTCATGCGGTCAGCAAAAGAATTCACTTCTTGCATTAAGGCGTCTACATCACCACCTTGCGCCTTGGTTCTGCCTATTTCTTTTGACCTAGCATTACGCTTAGCTTGCAACTCCTCAGATTCAACCTGAAGTGATTTGCGCTTTGCCTCTAACGCTTGGTAAGCAGCCACATCAACGGTGTGCCCTTTAACCTTAAGACCTTCGGCAACCGCCTCTAAATCATTACGCAGTAATTGTGGATCAATCATAATTAGTTCTTTGTTCGTCTCTGACTAAACCGTAGTCAGTTAATCAGCAGCATAGTCTTTCTATGACAATGCCTATTTTTAGTTAAGCCTAATTAGGGCTATTCGTGTTTACATCTGCTTTGCCAATAATAAACCGGCCAAGCACATTATCAAACACAGAGTAACTTGTATTCCAACGTAAGCGATCGCTTTAATCGACGAGCCCTGCTGAGCCATGTTTATGACCTCTAATGAAAAAGCAGAAAAGGTCGTGAATCCACCTAAAAAACCAGTCAAAACGACCACCTGAATTTCTTTAGACATTTGCCATTTATACACCAACATCCATGACAAATAGCCAATCAAAAAACAGCCTAAAAGGTTGGCAATTAGGGT
>JAFMHC010000096.1 GCA_017854775.1 Gammaproteobacteria bacterium
GCCCCTATACAGAGCCATCATTACTCCCGAACTGGCAATTTCTATTGAAAAATCAGGGTATTTAGAGCTTCTGGTCGCATCGGTTACAAGCGAAAATTCCAGCTCGTCAAATATAATAACTTCAGATTCAATTGAGTCGCCAAAAGACCATGAATCTGCATAGGCATTTGATGCTAATAGAAAGGCCGCAACCATTTTAGCCAAGATTATCTTCATTAATAAATTTTTAGCACAATATGATCACATTATTTTGTTACGGGATTAATCTGACAACACTTTAATTTCTATTTCTTTACTATTCGCTGTAGCACTCGCATACATAAATGTAGCACCATCTTTTGATATCGAGTTGCAATCAAAAACTCGAGCATTTACCTCTAAACCATATGCGGCGCTTTTTCTAACACCGAAAATAGTACTAAGATTATAATCAAGATCAAGTACTCCTGAGGGATAGATAAAATTAACTAATGGAGCCTTTTGAAAAGAATCAATCTCATCACCCTGGAAAATATTAGGCTGAATTTGATAACCTGTTGTGTTGTAGGTTAGAACAAAATCATATGTATAATAAGTAAGAGTACTTCCATCATCAGGTAAATCCTTATATAAAACACAAAGAGTTGAATTAGATTTGTTTTCAATGCGTATGTTAACGCATAAATCTTCTGCCTCGCCAATGTGTAACGGTTCACACTCAATAAATGCTGCTTGAGTTTCTAATTTGTCAAAACTCTCAATCTGATCCAGCTTTAGTAAATTATTTTCTTGTGCCTTGGGGCAAGCAAAACACCAGAAAGATAAATTAAACACGCAGAGCGTCACTAAAATATTATTTTTCATATCTAACACCCAATACCGTTATTTACTACAAAGCATATCTTCCTAATGCAATCTTGGCACTACGATGCTTATTTCGCCTAATTTCTCGACAAGTTGTTGAGGGGCTTCGATCCAATACTCTGGCAACTTCAAGCTGTGATGACCCGGCTCGTAACGCGTTCCAAATATAAACCTTTCTTCTTTGTTCAGGTGCTAATCATGTTTCATCGGCGCAGTTACTAGGGTTGATTTACTGCTTCACAACATCATCGTACCCAACCTGGGTAGCTTTAGGAATTGCACTTATTATATGAATCCGCCATTTTTCTTGCTGCGCGAATGACCATCACGGGGGTCGGGGCAGCTAGCGCAGGAATGTGGTTTGTATAAACTCAATCGTTATAAATAATGCCAATGTCTATGAGGCTGAATAGTAAGGCTATATAACGGCTGCTGGGGTTGTAACAATGTCACGTTACACGCCCTTTAAAATCTATGTTGCTGTTTAATATTTAAGCCGAGACGGACTATTTAATGATTACACTGCCAGAATTGTGGCCCAGGCTGACACAAAAAAACCCGAGATTTAAAGCTCGGGTTTTTTTAAAAAGACAGCTTTTAAATCGAATACTTACTGAGGAGCAACAGGGCTTGGTGCAACAGGGCTTGGCTCAACAACCACCGACTCATAGGGACCAGGCAATAATCCGGTGTTCAGGCCGTTGAATAACTGTGTGTTTGCGGTCGAAGAAACACCAGGCGACGCATCAAATTTATTACTCATTATTTTCCCAACCACGGCGCCAACCAGCGCGCCAAGCAAGCCAGCTTGATTGCTCGCGTTTGGATCATATACGACTCTTGACGATCCATCCCAAAGTAGCGTTTCGGTGTCGGTGTGAACCAACCGAGCACTCACATCAACTATTGTTGTAGACGAGAGAACTTGGTATTTAGTGCCCCAGTCATTAATGGTCACATACAAGACCGCGTCAGGGTCGATGATTTCATTCAGCTTAGACACCGGAACATCATGCATCTCAGCGGGTGACGATAAACCATTCTCAACCATCAGATCATTAACAATCGATACTGGGAATACGTAGTAGCCTGTTTCTGCCAGCGGTTTTGTTACTGTCGACAGGTAGATCGGCACGGCGTTTACGTCAATCGAATTATTAATAGGCGGCAACACTAAAATAGACGTCGGTTTCTTAGCCAACAATTCAGTGTAATCGTAAGGCTCTACAGTGACGCAGGCACTAAGCGTCAATGCGGCGAGGATGACCACAATGGTCCTTGTCAATTTGATCATTGTTGGCCTCTTGCTGTTCGGCTGCGTTCAAGCAACCCGTCCACAAAATGTGTGGATTCTGGAAATAGCTCTTTTTCACGTTGAAACGCTGTCTCTCCAGCTCCGATATCACCTACCTGAAAATACAAATAGCCGAGATGCGCGTAAAAGCCGGGTGCAATCATAAGACCTTTTTCTTGTGCCGTAATAATGTCTGTGTTCAATAGCTCAATCTTATCAGCAACGGCCATTGAATCCGGCTCTTGGTGCTGTTTGAGCAACATTGGTTCGTACTCACCCCAGTGGTAGAGTGGTGTAGGCGGTGTGACGCAAGCACCTAAAAGAAACACTGGTAGCAAAACTAGTAACTTCAACTTCATTCTCAAATTCCCCTGTTTATCTGTCTGAAACGGCGTTTAGTTAACAAACCACTCACCGTTTTCCAATCCTTCTACCAAGCGATTAACCGCTTCTGTAATGGCAAGGTTGAGTACTTTTCCATTAAGCGTGCTGTCGTATCCAGACGTACCACCGGTACCGAGAACTTCGCGATTCTTAAGGTCGTATGTGCCAGCGCCTTGCGCTGAGAACAAAACCTCGGAAGTCCGCACATCAACTACTTGGAGAGCAACCTTGGAATAAGCTGTTTGGGTTTTACTTGAGCCCAGCAATCCGAACAACTGTTGGTCACCAGTTACTTTTCGGCCAAACTCAGTCACATCGCCGGTAATGACATACTTTGCGCCTTTTATGTCCTGATCTGTTTTGGCGTAGCCACTTTCCTCAGCCAGCGCATCCATATTGCCGCGATCCATTACCGAGAAACGGCCAGTTTGTTGTAAGTGCGTACTCAATATCGTTTTAGCCTGAGTTCCGAGACGGTCAGAGCCACTCGAAAACAGACCATTCTGATAAGTCGAACGATTCTGAAACGCACCGACTATCATTGGGTGACGAACGCCAGAGTAATTAGCGGCTGTGGTTTTGGATGCAACCGTCATCGGCTCTATCGTTTGGTGGGATTCAGTTGTTGCACAACCTGAAAGAACCAATAGTGAAAGCAGTAAGGCAACCACTTTAGTGGATTGCTTAAGGCTTGAAATGGGTGAAAAATCGCGTACCGGCATAAGGCCTGTCCTATCAAATTGATCGTTATATGATTTGAGATTCATGTCGCAGAATCGGCTGCTTCTATTTAAGCACAACACGACAAAGCGAAAAATTGCGCACTGAAAAACTAATACTCAACTGAGGTTAGGTCTCCATAAAGGCCGCACAATGTACACGCATAGTCGCCTTGATCGCAAGGGTTTTGGCACCTTTACCTCTAAGCGCGAGAATTCGATGCCAAACTAGTTAGTAGTCTCGATTTATAACCGCACCACTAACATAATCTTCTGTCGGGTTGCTAGTTAGTGACATGGATATAGTTTTTGGGGGAATTCATGAGTATTTATAAGGAATTACAGCTGTCAGTTGTCATTTTTTCTTTACTGCGCAGCCTATTCACGCAACAGTCGATTTATCTTTCAATGCGGGTAATTTGGTATTGCCAAGTTAACTTATAAGATCGAACAAAGTCACCTTTATAATCTTAAACAACAGCGCCTTGCCAAACAGTAAACGCATCTCTCCCGTAAGGTGTTGTCAGACAAACTTTAACACGTCAAAAAAACCCAAAACCTGGAACTTCCTCTACGCAGCACAAAGCCCTCTCCATTCTGAAAATTAATTGCTTCTCTATTGTTTGAAAATGTCTCGCTTTTGCAAGTGTCGCTGGTGGTTAAAGTGGTTGTGAATTTGCGAATGGATTCTGGTGGAAATCTGTAACGTCACCCCACTCTTAAACTTCTGCATCGACCTTTCCTTTCGTCTAAATGGGAGATGCGAGTTTTCGCAGCTGTTATTTAAGTAGACAGCAGTTTCTTGCAAGCTTGAGCATTGAATCGCATTTAATGCGGCGCCGTATGAGCGTAATCTATCCGTCACTATTTGCTTCGGCGCACCATGTTTTCGCATCGTTTTCTTAAAAAACTTCAACGCTTCCACTTTATTTCGGCGCTTTCTTACGTAGTATTCAAGCACTTCGCCTTCATGATCTATTGCTCTCCACAAGTAATGTAGCTCTCCATTAATCTTTACGAAGACCTCGTCCACGTGCCAGCGCCAATTCGATTGAATGCCTCACCGTTTACGACAAAATAACTTACGTAATACATCACCGCCAGCCGGATAATCTCGTGTGATGTCTTGAAATATTTGAACAGATTTTTCTTAGGCATTTTCAGGTTATATCGTTTTACCGTTCGATCTCTACGGCAATATGACAAGACCCTCAAATCACCAAAAAGTATGATACTTGATTGTCATTTTACAAAACGTTGAAGCAAAAGAGAAATACCTATTCCACAGTAACCGACTTAGCCAAATTACGAGGCTTATCAATATCCGTGCCTTTAATCAGCGCGACGTGATACGCCAGCAATTGCAGTGGAATTGTATAAATCACCGGAGCGATATAATTGTTCACTGGGGCAACTTTTAACACCACGGTTTCGTCGTCTGACTCAAGCCCTGAGTTTGCATCGGCAAACACGTACAACTTGCCTCCGCGTGCTCGAACTTCTTCTAGGTTTGACTTTAGTTTTTCGAGTAACTCGTCGTTTGGCGCTACCGCAACGACCGGCATATCTTCATCAATGAGTGCCAACGGGCCGTGCTTTAATTCGCCTGCGGCATAGGCCTCGGCATGAATGTACGAAATCTCTTTTAGCTTTAACGCGCCTTCTACCGCAATCGGATAATGTGCTCCGCGACCTAAAAATAAGGTGTGATTTTTATTGGCAAAGTGCTTTGACATAGCGATGATCTCATCTTCAAGATCTAAGGCATTTTCAATTTGCTGCGGCAGGCTGCGTAGCTCTTGCACAATCTCGGCTTCCAATGCGTCACTGCTTTGCCCGTCACCAATACGTCGACGACGTAAGCATATCGCTAGCATCAATAGGGTCACCAATTGAGTGGTGAATGCCTTAGTAGAGGCTACCCCGATCTCGCGACCAGCGTGGGTAAAAATGGTCAAGTCACTGGCACGCACTAGTGAGCTTTCGGGTACGTTGCAGATGCACAGGGTATTGGTGTAACCGAGTGTTTTAGCCATCTCCAGAGCCGCCATAGTGTCGAGTGTTTCGCCGGACTGTGAGATGGTGACGAAGAGTGTGCCTTCATTTACCACATGCTTGCGGTAGCGATATTCGCTGGCAATCTCAACATCACACTTAATGCCAAATTCTTCGAACCAATAACGTGATACTGAAGCGGCGTTGTAACTTGTGCCGCAGGCAATAATTTTAATCTCTTTGGTCTTATCGAAGATCTCGCGAGCGTTCTCACCGAACGGTAATTCTAAAACGCTGTCTGCGCCGAGACGTCCCTCTAAGGTCTCGGTAATAGCGCGTGTTTGCTCATGAATTTCTTTTTTCATGTAGTGAGCGTAACCACCAAGCGCTGTTTCTTCATCGCTCAAGGTACTGATAAGTATTTCACGCTCGACTGCGGCACCTGTACTATCGAAAACCTCGACCGTGGTGCTGGTGATTTTAGCGATGTCGCCGTCTTCCATCACCATATATCTTTTCGATACAGGGATTAATGCCGACATATCTGAGGCAATAAAATTCTCACCATCACCTAAACCAATCAATAAGGGTGAACCACTTCGTGCGGCGACCAGTAGATCCGGCTCTTGCTTAGAAACCACTCCCAAGCCATAAGCGCCGCGAAGCTCTTTAACTGTGGTCTGCACCGCTTCTAACAAGCCTTGGCCTTGCTGCATATGCCAATCAATTTGATGTACGATAACTTCGGTATCAGTCTCAGAACTAAATGGAAAACCCTTCTTCTTTTGTTGTACACGCAGTTCATTATGGTTTTCGATAATGCCGTTATGCACCACCGCAACCTGCGATGAGCTAGTGTGCGGGTGCGCATTATTCTCCGCCGGGCGACCGTGAGTGGCCCATCGAGTATGGGCGACACCGGTCATACCGGAAACCCCGTCACAGATATTTTCAAGATTAACAACTCGGCCAACACTGCGGCGCAAGTCTAGTTGTTGATTGGCGTCTACCACGGCTAAGCCAGCAGAGTCATAGCCTCGGTACTCGAGTCGTTTTAGTCCATCAATCAGGGTCGGTGTTACATCACGGTTTGCTACCGCGCCTACTATTCCACACATAGTGTTTCCTAAGTCTAAAAAATTGTCTAACTAGCGTGCCTTGGTCGGTCGCGTCCAGCCATCAATTTGCCTTTGTTTGCCACGGCTGATCGCAAGCTTGTTCGCCTCGACCTTTGTGGTAATTGTTGAACCTGCGCCAATAGTCGCACCGTCTTCAATTTCGACGGGAGCGACCAACTGGCTATTAGATCCAACGAATACGTCTTTGCCAATGGTTGTTTTATGTTTGTTAGCACCGTCGTAATTACAGGTAATTACCCCAGCACCGATATTTGTATTACTGCCTACTGTTGCGTCGCCGACATAGCTTAGATGATTAACCTTTGCGCCAACGTCGAGCTGGGCATTTTTGGTTTCGACAAAATTGCCTATTTTCACCTTATCAGCCAATTTCGTACCTGGGCGTAAGCGAGCAAATGGTCCGACGTTTACATCAGCGCCTAACTCTGAGCCCTCGATCACGGTGTTCGAGTGTACCGTAACATTGTCGGCCAAGATGCTATCAATAATTATGCAATTAGGGGCAATAGTTACGTTTCGGCCAATTCGCACCCTGCCTTGCAGCACAACATTAACGTCAATCACGCTATCTGAACCAACTTCAACATCACCACGAAGATCAATTCGTGCTGGGTCCATAATAGTGACACCATTATTCATCAGTTGCTCAGCCTGCTCCGCTTGAAACAACCGCTCGACTTGAGACAATTGCAGCCGACTATTAATGCCGGTGACTTCAGCATTGCTATCAGGGTGCAGGGCCGCGATCGGGTTGCCAGCCGCGTAGGCCAGGCCGACGACGTCAGTTAAATAGAATTCTTGCTGTACATTGTCGTTGCTAACTTGGCTTAGCCAGATTTTTAATTGCTCTGAGTCAGCACATATGATGCCAGAGTTAATCTCATTTATCTTACGTTGCTCTGAATTTGCATCTTTTTGCTCGACAATGCCGCTAACCGCAGCGCTTTCATCACGTGTAATTCGCCCTAAACCGAACGGATCGTCAACCAAGGCGGTCAGCAATGCCAAAGGTGAGCTGCTCATTGCGCTCACCATGGCGCTTAATGTGCTTGATCTAATTAAGGGCACGTCAGCGGTTAGCATTAATACGTTTGCACTTTTACCATCACTGCCGCTATCACCATCACTACCAATAAAAGGCAGTGCTTGGGACACGGCATGGCCAGTACCTAGCTGTTCAGTCTGCTCAACCCAATTTAGCCGATCATTCCAGGCATGTTGCGCGAAGCTATCAATAACGAGATCTTTACCGTGACCGACCACAACATGAATCTGCGCTGGGTTTAGCTCCAATGCGCTGTCGATAACATGACCCAACAAGCTTTTACCTGCAATCTGATGCAGAACTTTCGGCAAATCAGAACGCATACGACTGCCCTTGCCAGCGGCTAAAATGACGACATGCAGTGGTTTATTGCTCATATTAATGACTAATTGATTGAAACAGGGTTTTTAATAACCTTGATTCTATCAAACCCAGTGCCGACTAACGAGACAAAAACGCCGCATCTGGGGTTGAGCACGTTATAATCGTGTAATGACTGATTCACAAAAAATAGCCTACACCGTTGGAGAGCCCGCTGGCATCGGGCCTGAATTGATTTTGCAGTTAGCTCAATCCAATAAGGTGGACGACATAGTGGTGATAGGCGACCAGCGCCTGCTTGAAAAACGAGCCCAACAACTTGGCGTTAATATGCCCAGTGAGCTTGATATTTTGCATACGCCGATTAGCAATATTGAGGTAACTGGCCGCGCCGACACGGCCAATGTCAGCGGCGTAATGAATATGCTCAACCTAGCTATTGATGGCTGTTTAGCAGGCACTTACTCGGCAATGGTCACCGGCCCATTACATAAAGGGGTTATTAACGACGCAGGATTAGTATTCTCCGGGCACACCGAGTATCTGGCTGAGCGTACCGGAGGACACAAACCGGTAATGCTGCTAGCCACCTCAAGCTTAAGAGTTGCATTGGTCACCACGCATTTACCGCTTAAAGATGTAAGCGCAGCAATTAGCAAAGAATTGGTGATTGAGATCTGTGAGATTGTTGACCGAGAGCTACGCTCAAAGTACGGCATCGCCAAGCCTCGCTTATTAGTTTGCGGCCTTAACCCGCACGCTGGAGAAGGCGGTCACCTAGGCATGGAAGAGATTGAAATCATTACTCCGGCGCTAAATAGCTTAAGAGCCAAAGGCATCGACGTAATCGGGCCGCTGCCAGCCGACACCTTATTTACCCCCAAATATTTAGCAACCGGCGATGTCGCAATCGCCATGTATCATGACCAAGGCTTGCCGGTACTAAAGGCACAAGGCTTCGGCAGTGCCGCCAACATTACCCTAGGCTTGCCAATCATTCGAACCTCGGTTGATCATGGCACCGCGTTTGACTTGGCGGGCACGGGCACAGCTGATATCGGCAGCCTGCTGACAGCCCTAAACGTTGCACGTGAAATGGCCAGCGCGAAATCAAATTAACCGCCTGAGCCAAAATAAACTAACAGTTCAAACGAAAATAAATTAACAGCCCCAGCCAAACGAGATTAACAGCATGAGTAAATTCGCCGCACCGCGCAAATCACTGGGCCAAAATTTTCTTCAAGACCCAAACATCATCAACAAAATTGTTGCTAGCCTAGGCATCACGAAAAACGATGCCGTGGTAGAAATCGGCCCCGGTCGTGGGGCATTAACCGATTTAATAATACCGCAAGCGGGGCATACTCACCTGATCGAGTTTGATCGAGACCTTGTGGTTTATTGGCAAGATAGAGCCAACGCTATGAAAAACTTAACCGTGCATGGGGTCGACGTAATGCGCTTTGATTTACATGAAATCATCAGTACTAGTGCGCGCAAAATTAAAGTAATCGGTAATTTACCTTACAATATTTCAAGCCCAGTGCTGTTCCATTTAATGCACTACGCCGAGCACATAGAGCACCAAGTGGTGATGCTGCAAAAAGAAGTGGTCGAGCGAATGGCATCCGGCCCGGGTAGCCGTCAGTATGGCCGTCTGTCGGTGATGTTGCAGCAGCGCTACCATATCGAAAACCTATTTAAGGTGCCGCCAACCGCTTTCTTTCCAGCGCCGAAAGTTGATTCGGCGATTGCCCGCCTCACCCCTTTGACTACGATACCTCACCCTGTAGACAACCAAGCAGACTTTGAAAAAACGGTAAAACAAGCATTCAGCATGCGTCGCAAAACGCTTAGAAACAATCTTAAAGGCTCAATTAGCTCCGAACAAATAGAGTCACTTGATATAAATCCAGGCGCTCGAGCAGAGACACTTGGTGTTGCTGATTTTGCTGCGCTTAGTAATTTGTACACTAAATTGCCTAAAACTGCTTAGTATTTAGGCTTTTCCGAGCAGATTGGACTTGAATTGACCTAACCTTTACCCTATATTCTCTCGCCCTGAGTCATGAATTCGCGCCAAATCACGAATTCGATCCTCTAATATTAGGAATAAATCATGAAAGCAGACATCCATCCAGCGTACGGTGACATCAAAGTAACTTGTGCATGCGGAAATACATTTGAAACAGGTTCGACACTAGGCAAAGACTTACGTGTTGAAATTTGTTCGGAGTGCCATCCATTTTATACTGGCAAACAGAAAGTAATGGACACAGCAGGCCGTGTTGGTCGCTTTAAGAGTCGTTACGGCAAAAAATAAGTTCCTCTTCTTTAGAGTTAACTTTCTCAGCAATGAGACTAAAAGGCGCTTTTTAGCGCCTTTTTTTATGGCTAACGGATTAGCCATAGACACGTATTTCTTAATATATACTTTTCTGTATATACATATTTTCATATATTCAATAGAATACCCGAGAGCGCAAAAATAGTGCAAAAGATAGCGTCATTAACGATGCCATAAATAGTGCAATAGCGATAAAAATGAATCCATTAACCTTATTCAAATGCCTTTCAGACGATACACGGCTTCGATGCATGCTGCTTATCAAAGACCAAGGAGAGCTCTGTGTCTGCGAACTAATGCAGGCCTTGCAGCAGATTCAACCGAAGGTGTCGCGCAACCTAGCTCAGCTAAAAAACGGTGGTTTACTGTCATCAAAAAAACAAGGCCAGTGGGTCTACTATCGGCTAAATGACGACTTGGACCCTTGGGTTAATGACCTATTAAACACGACTATAGAAGGCTGCCCCGATTTTTTAGATGAAAACCTAGGCAACTTAAACGATATGGGTGACCGTCCTGAGCGAGCATCCTTATGTTGCTGATCACCAAGAGCAGATTTAGTATCACCCATAAGTGAACCAATATGACCACAAAAATAGGCATTAATGGTTTTGGCCGTATCGGCCGATTAACCTTTCGTATCGCATCTCAATGGCAAGACTTTGAGTTCACCGCCATCAACGACCCATCGGGTGACCCAGCGACGTTCGCGCACTTGCTCAATTTTGACTCGGTGCACGGACAATGGAGCAGCCAAGCTAGCCACGATGAACGCAGTATTTCGGTTAATGGCAAATCCATAGCGTTCACTCAGAACGCCTCAATTAATGACACCGACTGGTCGAACTGCGACCTGATAATAGACGCTTCAGGAAAATTCAAAAGCAAACAAGCATTGCAGGCTTACTTCGAGCAAGGGGTGAAGCGCGTCGTAGTTACGGCACCGATCAAGCAAGACGGCGTGGTTAATATTGTCATGGGCGTCAACCATGAGCGCTATGACCCGCTGCAACATCGAATTGTAACCGCCGCCTCGTGTACCACTAACTGCCTTGCACCGGCGGTCAAAGTGATCAACGAGAAACTGGGTATTCGCCATGGCTCAATGACCACAATTCACAACCTGACCAATACCCAAACAATCCTCGATGCGCCACACAAAGACCTCAGGCGCGCGCGGGCATGCGGTATGAGCCTTATCCCCACCACCACCGGATCGGCAACGGCTATTACCGAGATCTTCCCTGAACTAAAGGGCAAGCTGAATGGCCATGCGGTGCGCGTTCCCTTAGCCAACGCGTCACTTACCGATTGCGTGTTCGAACTTGAGCAAGCCACCACGGCTGAACAGGTTAATGATCTATTCAGACAAGCCTCAGAGACTTACCTTAGCGGCATACTTGGCTATGAAGAGCGCCCGTTGGTATCGATTGATTTTAAGACTGACCCACGATCATGCATTGTCGACGCGCCCTCGACCATGGTGGTAAATGACACCCAACTAAAGCTCTATCTTTGGTACGACAATGAATGGGGCTATTCCAACCGAACCGCCGAGATAGCTAAGATGCTGGTCGAGCAAGGCCTCGCTTGAAGACTATGAAAAGAAGATCATGAGAACGACACCTTCGCTAGCGACTTTATGCCTAGGTTAACGACATTCTGCCCAAGTTAACGACGTTATGCCTAAGTTAACAACGTTGCCCAAACAGGCGAGCATGCTACGCCAATACCGGCTAATCACCGCTAATTATTGGGCCTTCACGCTCACCGATGGCGCCTTGCGGATGCTGGTAGTCTTATACTTTCACCAGCTTGGCTATACACCGCTAGAAATAGCCTTGCTGTTTGTATTTTATGAAGCCTTTGGCGTAGTTACTAACCTAGTCGGCGGCTGGTTAGGCGCTCGCATCGGCTTAAATAAGACCATGAACATCGGCCTGTTTTTACAAATCGTGGCGCTGTCTCTGTTGCTAGTGCCGGCTAGCTTTTTATCGGTTGCTTGGGTTATGGCGGCCCAAGCACTTTCCGGTATTGCCAAAGACTTGAATAAAATGAGCGCTAAAAGTGCCATCAAACACCTTGTCCCTGCCGGTGAAGATACGCGCCTATTTAAATGGGTGGCGGTTTTAACCGGCTCTAAAAATACCTTAAAGGGTGTTGGCTTCTTTCTCGGCGGCGTATTGTTGTCGGCGCTGCAATTTCGTGGCGCGATTCTAACCATGGCCATTGCTTTGTCGCTGGTCTGGATAGTCAGCCTAATCACCTTAAAGCGAGATTTTGGTCGCAGTAGCGACAAGCCAAAATTCACATCCATTTTCTCCACCAGCAGGCCAATTAACTACCTATCAGCCGCGCGAATGTTTCTTTTTGGCTCTCGTGACGTTTGGTTTGTTATTGCCTTACCTGTGTTTCTAGCAAACCAACTTCAATGGTCGCAATCCTATATTGGCGGCTTTTTGGCAACCTGGGTGATTCTTTACGGCTTGGTACAGTCGGCGACCCCTAGGATCATAGCAACTAAGCGAGCAACACCACTGGGAGGGCACGCCGCTTTCATTTGGGCGGCATTGCTGGCAATCATTCCAATAGCGATTGCCACAGGTATTCAATTTGAATCACCGCCGACACTGACTATTGTCGGTGGCTTACTATTATTCGGCGCAGTCTTCGCGGTTAACTCGGCATTGCATAGCTATTTAATCATTCGCTACGCAGCGTCTGACAAAGTCTCGCTTGATGTTGGTTTTTACTACATGGCTAACGCCATGGGCCGATTGATTGGCACCGTGCTCTCTGGACTACTATTTCAGCTTTATAACTTACAAGTTTGCTTAGCGGTATCCGCGTTATTTATAGCCACCGCGGCACTTTTGTCACTTGGTATTGATCAAAAACCAGACGTGCAAAAACCCTCTTGAAACCACTTATTGCGACCCTATAATTAAACTCTAGAGTTATAAAACGTTGCACTATTAACAGAATTTAAATTTATTAGCACTCTTCACATGCGAGTGCTAATATTGACTTATTAAATAATCTGCTAATGTTTAGCAACTATCGAATATCGCTCGTCGAGTGCCTATATTAGGGCTCATAAGGGCAAATGGAGAAATATTATGGCTAACCCAGTATCGTTACCACAAGACACTAATTTGGCGGGCTTTTTAAAAGTCGCTAACAATGCACCGGTGTTAAGCGCAGAGCATGAAGCTCGCCTTGCCCGCAAATTTCGCGATGACGAAGACGTAGACGCTGCTCGCGAACTAGTCTTATCACAACTGCGCAACGTTATTCACGTCGCTAAGGGCTTTACTGGCTATGGCTTGCCAGTTTCTGATCTAATCCAAGAAGGCAATATTGGCCTGATGAAAGCGGTTAAAAACTTCGACCCCGAGCGTGGCATTCGTCTGGTTTCGTATGCAGTTCATTGGATTAAAGCCGAGATTTACGAATACGTTTTGAAGAATTGGAAAATGGTCAAAGTTGCGACTACCAAAGCTCAACGTAAACTATTCTTTAATTTACGCAAAAGCCGCAAATCATTAAACGCCATGAGCGAGCAAGAAACTCAAGATCTTGCCAGTAATCTAGACGTGCCGATTAAGACTGTACGTGAGATGGAAGTACGCATGACCAGCTCTGATGTTGCTTTCGATGGCGCTGACAGCGACGATGATGATTTTGTTACTAGCCCTTCAGGCTATTTGCCTGACATGCGCTACAACCCAGAAGAATTGGTCATGAAGGCGGAGACAAGCGACAACAACCGTGACGCCTTACACAGCGCGATTGCCGATCTAGACGATCGTAGCAAAGAGATCCTAAAGCGGCGCTGGTTGTCTGAAAACAAAGCAACACTGCATGAGCTAGCCGCAGAATACAATGTTTCAGCAGAGCGCATTCGTCAAATAGAAAAGCGTGCGATGCAAAAAATGAAAGGCCAGCTAGCTGCGTAAGGTCTAACGTATTGAAGAGTTAGCAAATGCGACTAAGTCAGAGAATTCTGGTAATAAAAGTAAGGCTCTTTCTTGGGAAAGGGCCTTTTTATTGCTTAGTAAAAATTGCCTCGTGATTAATCGCTCTATAGCTGCAAGTTACTTAGCCTCCTCTTTTTAACACAATGGAAATTCTGTGTACTTGGTATTAACGAAACAATTTTCTGAGAAATTTTAAATAAACTCATTTAATCCGAGTAAATAAAAAACCACCGTTCGAGGTGGTTTTTTATTTCAAGGGTTTAAATGCTTATCCTTAAAACCGCTGTGGAAAAGGGGGCTTTCTTCACGCTAAATTGCGGGTTTCAGAGTGTTTGATATACTGTACTTAAAACAGATGCTTAATGGCAAAACACTTAATACCTTAAACTTAATGTATTATTAAAACCCTGAGCTACTAAAAGCTTCGTGACTCAGATAAAACTGTCGCCGATGACCGAGCGTGAACCAGTTTCAGTAAAGCCTCTCATCAATTTTAGACTGTACAATTTGCTCAGATGTGAGAATATTTCTAAGCTGCATAAATGCTTCACGTATTAACGAGCCAGGAAATCCAGACCCAATATTTACTTTTCCTATCGAATCGCTGTACATACTTAAACTGAAGCCGAAATTATAATCTTCAACTGCTACTTGGCTTGCCACAGCCATCGGAATACTGTCTATTGCATTTATCTGATCAGCAGACAAATCGCCTTCAAAACGACCTAAAAAAGATTTCAGGAGTATGGAGATGGATTCAGTTCTGAATGCTACTATTTTATCTTTTTCATACTCCATTAGATTCTTCTGCTGATCTTCATCTAGTAAATTCCTTATTTCATCTTCAGATGCAATCGCATTTTTTCTAAACTTTTCTCCAAATTGCAATAATTCAGCATCAATTGCTTCTAGGCGAACCTTGTTTTCATCGGAAATTTTTCCTTCTTTTATTTCAAATGAGCTTATTACGCTTGCCTCTCTCATCAAGCTATTATGGTCGTCCGATAATTTTTTGGCATTTGCCGCGTGTCTTCGCGCAATACTCTCCAAAACGCCTCGTTCATCTGGGTTCGAAATATCAAGAATATCAACCAATTGAGCAACATTTTCTTTTACAAAATCTTCACCCTTGTCTGAGGCGAAGAACGATTCGTAATTGAAATCATTGTTAAAAGCAACTCTCGGCGGTACTGTTTCTGTATCGCTCAAAGCGCCATCATCATGATGGTTTTTATTTGCATTTACAGATGTCCTTTTCGGTTCCGCTACTTCTACTTCTATAATATTTTCCGCTACAAGGGTTTTATTTTCTTTTGAGGAAAAATTGGAAAATGTGGCGACAGAAAGTATGACAACTAATGCCATAACCATTCCTAAATAAAGATAATTTTTATTCATATCATGCCTCTTAACTGATGTTTCGAACGAGTCGTTTTATACTTCTATGGACGCTCCGCTGCTAATTAGGTTGTTGGCCATCTCTACATTTTTTGTTGCAGGTATTGTTTCTGCTTATCGCTGCGCTTGTACATATCTGTGATTTTTGGGTACAGAAGCTTCTAGCCGCAGCCGCCCCATATTGATGGTAATAACGTTAATATAAATAATAAACTAGCAGC
>JAFMHC010000097.1 GCA_017854775.1 Gammaproteobacteria bacterium
CCTCCAATTGCCGCATACGATATTAGTGGTGAATCAACTTGCGAATACCCTACTTTTAACCAAGGCCAGTCAAGCAGTTCTGTTCGCAAAAAGTCTGCCCCCAGCCAAACAAGAACAACCAAGCTCAGGCGGGAAATAATACTTAACTTTTGGCTCACGCGAAACGTTAATGCGGCTAAACCCACAAGAACGGACAATAATCCACAAACGAACAAGATAACAAAAATGCCAAAGGCTACGCTTAGTCCGTGAAATACTGGCACCAGTGATACAAGCCAATGAGACCCTACTAAATACATTCCCAGACCGAAGGTGACGCCAGCCTGCATCGCTCCTTTGTAATCGCTGCTATCGACTCGAAAAAAAAGGTAACTAAGCGCCAGATAGACTAACCACCAGAGCCAAGGCACAAAATACACAAGGTTGGTCGCAGCTCCGGCGAACAATAAAATCAATAGATTGGCGGTCTTAGGCATTCTCGTATTACTGACAAAAAATTGATATGGTTTTTATTGAGCTAGCTCATATTCAGCAATCAATGAATGCCAATGTTGGAGAATAACTACAACTCGATATTCGCCACCTTTTGCGATCGCTTTCATTTCCACCGATTGTGCGTTACATTTTCGAGTCTAGCACGCACATCGCCGTCGTCGAAAAACTCTAAAATAAGTTCGACTCCAATAGGATTACCACTTCGATTCTTTGTTCCCAATGCGGCCATCTTATCGGAAGCATTTAGTTCTCTAAGGTCGATGGTTTTGGTATAAATTCGATCATCAAGGAGCTTCCAATGTTGACATTTATATTTGGTGTAAAACTGCGTCGTTGAGTCAGGTATTGGACGATTTGAAGCAGGATCTAGTGGAAAACTGCGATCACTGATCCCGCACTCACTCAATATGGCATATTGGTATTTTAAAATTAGTTCATTAGGTAATTGCGCACCCTCAAAATTCTTAAACGGTGGTAATACAGAATAGGTGTCGTATTCACCTGGCACCATCGGGTTAATTCGAATCTCGTCTCCCTGAATATCTGCACTACTATAGTATTTGTCATTTTCAGTAATGGGTAAGTTATAAAGGACGACACCGTACCCTCGCTCAGAAGTGACACTCGCTTTCACTACATAAGTTGTAGGCTTGGAGCAAGCGGCAAATAAACTCACGATTAAGATTAAAAAGACCCTCCGGATTTTGTGCGTCATTATTAATTACTGAAACGTTAAATTCAGGTTATACGGCGGCTGACTTAGAATCTGTCGATATTGATCGGGGTCAACTGTGCCAATTAAGGTGCGGCTGCCGCCAGCATCCGAGCCTTTTCGTTGTTCTTCAGTACAAATAAAGCCGGAACATACTAAAAATGTCTCCATCAAACTTTGATCGAACATTCCAACGATACGCTCAGCGTTTAAACCATAGGCTCCATTGGCATTCCAAGTAGGTTGCGGGTTAATCAGCTCTAATAACGAATCGTTGGCTGCTGTGTTACCAGCTTGGTCCGATTGCGAACCGTTCGCATACTGAAAATCTCGATCTGAATTGATGAATGGGAACACGCCTTCACTACTATGAACGATTGGGTTGGTCACCCTACGTTGGGCGTTCTGTAAATTGATATTCACACCTGCCGCCTGAGCTTGTTGAGTGACCCAATTGAGTGCCACATCCGATAAGTCACCCTCTCCATAACCACCACCGATGTCTGAGTGAGCACCAACAAACCCAAGTTCAACTCGGCTAGCACTATTGCCCGATGCGGCACTGTTATGTATTGAAATTCCCTGAAAATCCGCTCTGTTTTCGTTGGCTGCCACTGCATGAGCGACATGGTCAGCACTGCTTGGAATACCAAGCGGAAGCTGCTGTAAATCGTTATCTTGACTGTCTAAGCCATAATGTGACACAGAATCAAATAAGCCTAGAAAGCGTAAGTTTACCGAAATATTATTACAATCTAGGTAGGTTCTAACACTCTCGATTCGATCATTAAAACCAGCGGTATCCACCACAGGTACATAAGCGGGTATTCGCGCTAAGTCGTTAAATGTAGAAAAATCGTCACGAATAAATGAATCGATTGCATTTGCGAATAAGCGAGCAGTTGCCGCCCCTCGGCTGAATCCGGTGGTATCGATATTGAGTGTATGAGCGTCTGCGCCAGCCCAATGCTGATTTTCCTGCATCAACTCAAGGTAGCCGAGAAAATAGTCGAACATTATTTCGGCACGAGGAACCATCGATCCTCCCGCTGCAGCATCAGCGGCATCCAACCCTGGTGGGTCATAATCTGACGTTGGGTCATAGGTTCCTGCGCCGCTTATATAATAGGCATTTTCAGCACTACCGTACCCATGGTTGCTACCCGTTGCCATTTCACCGGCATCCCTAGTATACGCATTCCGAAGGTGTACAACATTACTGGCACTAGGGCCACTTTGCGCCTCATTACCAGTGCCATCAAAGGCAAACAATAGTAATCCCAGCGGATCAGTATAGTGCACAGGGTCGTTCTTCACATACGCGAAAGTATTCGCGCCCGCATCAAGACCCAGAGGGTCAGAACTTATGTAGCGGCCTGTAATCGGTTCATAGTACCGATAATAGTTATAGTGTAGTCGGGTTTCCCTATCTTCATACTGTCCGGGTAAACGCAAATTAAGCTCGAATAAGTGAGAATCTTTGTCAGGGTCGCTATTAACTATTGCCTGCCCGAATGGCGCATATGTTGCCTCCCAGACAGCGCCACCTGCATCATTTGCGACAAGAACAGGTGCACCTAAATGGTTTGAGTGAACCGTATACACATCGCCATTCTCAACAATTGCCACCAGCCTTGTACCGGCATAGACATAATTTCGTACTACATCGCCCTTCGAATGGACTTCTGCCGCCAAGCGATTGTTTTCGTACATGAAGTACGTGCGATGGTCTTCACTGCCATCTTGCGCATAGACAATTTTTACATTTCTCTCAGCACGACTATTGTAATAATAACGTGCCAGCAATTTGGAGCTGTTGGCATCATAAACGGAACTCGGTTGTCCATTGTTGTTGTATTCAAAGCGCAAACTTCCAAGACGCTCAATGCTGCCATCCTCTCGATAGGAAGTCGGTATATCAACTTCCCCTGCTTTCATAGATGCGATTCGGTTACTGCCCTCCTCATAGGTCTGGTGAATATTTTTACCATTAATCGCCGTGACCAAGCGATTATTGTTTTCGTCATAGGAATAACCATATAGTGCGTGCGGTGTCATGGCAAAGGTCAGTGCCTGTTCCTTATCGAATCGATATCGATGAAACGGCTTTTTGCCCTTATCGATGCCGATTATCTGTGACTGATTATTATAAAGATAAGAGAGTTTCTGATCTTGTATGCCGTCACCAGTATGGGATAGTTCACGCAAGAAGCTTCGCCCGTTTCTAAGTCTATCGCTATGAATCTCGGTAGCAGTTCCGTTGCCAAATGCCAGTTGAATCTCGTTGTGTATCAAACCAGACTTGGCTTCACTTGGAGATGACTCCAATTTAATTCCTTCAATGATAACGTCATCAAATAACAAGCCATCTAATGAAATCGAACTCAAGCGCCCATCTTCATGATAATTGAAATTCAATCTCTCACCACCAGGAAGACCTTGAGATACCAGTCGGTCGTTATCGTATTCGAAATTTGTTTCAAAAACTTTCTCAGAGTTCTCTGTTTGCGGTTCATCCGGGCTAACATTGATGTGCCGAACAATTCTTCTAAGCACGTCATTTTCATATTGCCGAGTCTCACTACCGGTCGAATTAGTAGTTTGAATTTGGTTATCTTTGCGTGCGACTTTGATCGTTGTGTCGGTAAGACCAATCTCCTTAATCTGAGATGTTCCTGAATATTCAAATGCGGCTCTCGAACCCAGCGCGTCAATTTTTTGTGTGACTCGCCCATGGTTATCTCGAAGATACTGAGTTAAGCCACTGTCGGGGCTATCAACATAGCTAATGAGACCAAAATCATCATAACCAAACCTCGTCTGCCCTCCAGTGGAGTCTGTAAAGCCTTCAATTCTTGGACTTCCGTTTACCTGAATAAACTGTGAAACCGTATTTTCATTTATTAGTTTATGCAACTCGCCGAAATCATCAAACTTATATTCACGTGTTCGGTCTCCAGCTCCGCGAGCGGTGACACTGTACGTTTCATCGGTGAGTTCGCGAGCTTCAAGTTCCTTGCCTTGCTCATTATAAACTCCGACGAGTCGACGTTGGTCGTCATACCGATACGACCTAAATTCAACAGACTCATCCATTGAATCACTAATTCGACGGCTTAGCATGGAGTTAGATTCTGACCATGTATATTCGACCGTGTAGTATCGACTGTGTTTTTTCACTAAACGGTTTTGCGAATCGTATTCATATTCGACGTCAGCGCCAGCAGGGCCGACTAAACGGGTTAAGTTATTACTAGCATCGTAAGACATTTGAAATCTAATTCCAGATGCTTGCCATCCGTCCATCGAGGCGTCAATCAAATTGCCCGCAACATCATACTTAAACGAAAACGGTGGGCGTTGGTCAACTTTCAAACGCTTGATTTGGCCTAATTCAGTGTACTCTAGTACCTCTTGATCAATGCCGTCAGCTGAAGTTATGGAGCGAATAAGGCTATTTTCTGTCCATTCAATCTGGGTGGTATTATTGTTATCTAAACCTGGGTTGGACACTTGGGTTAATCGGTCAAGGCTGTCGTAAACGAAATCAACTCGTCGTGAGGTCGGTAGATACTCACCCTCTGGTTGCTGAACAAAACCTCGAGCAATTCCGCTTTTAAGACGCTGCTTTTTATCGTATTCCAATACAACGTTAACCAACGCTCCTGACTTGATGCTCGGGGTGTTGATTTCCGATGGCCGAATCATACCGCCGTTATATTTATAGGATTTAACAAGCTCCCGATTCAAATTAGAGCTTGACCTATACTCACTAATAAGACGCCCTCGTTGATCATACTCAAAGTCTGAGATCAGGCCACTTTTACGTGTAAGCTTCGTGACCTGTAGTGAATTATTGTATTGGTATGCAACGTTTCCTTCTTGGCAAACTGAGCAGCCTGGGCCACGGACCTCGGAAATAACACGCTGACCGGCAACCTCACCCAATATGTATTCAGTCTGAACACCCGTCTCATCGGTTAGAACACGGCGGTTATTTTCATCGTCATATTGAACTGTTACTTTTTCTGTTCCTATATCTTTAGTCGATACAATCGCACGCCCCTTTTCGTCGTAACCGTAACTTTGGGTTCGTATGCCCCTCTCATCAGTAATACCAGTGAGATTCCAATGATGTGTCTTATCCTGATAATGGTAGACGCGGATTTTTCCGCTTGGGCGAACAACATTGACTAAACGTTCTTCGCTATCATACTTATATTGAGTTGCCGCGCCAGACGGATCTGTGAACCCGGCAAGTCGACGCCCACTATAATGCAACGATAACCGTCGCCCTTGAGGGTCAACAACCCCGAGCAATTGACCGCTTGCACTATAACGAAGAGTAAGTGTTTGACTATGCTTAACAATTTGAGTCATTAATCCACGTTCATCAAAGGAAATAGTTTTCCCATCTCTCCAACGCCACTGATAGCCAAATTCGGTCGTTGTTATATAGCCATCTACGTGATTCTTTGTTTTATATTGCGCCCCTGCTTTACGCTCGCCGACTCTCCGGAAAAACAACATTCTGCCGTCCGCTTGCTGCAACCTGAAAGCGTCCATTTCACCTGGAGCGAACCCCTTTCTTACCGATAAGATGGTTGAGTACGAATGTCGCCAGCCAACACCTAAGCCAATACTTCGTGAATAGGCGCTATTGTAGTGCCGGGAGAAATCTAAGCCTAGAACACCTGGTAGTTGCTCAAGATCAACTTGATTTTTATACTTGTTCCCGGAAATTAAATTTATCGGGTTTCCCGTTGAACCATTCGGCGTGTTCGAACTACCGTTTGCTGTACCACCACCACAAGGATCAGTATCCCCACAGTCGGCACCAGTACAACCACCCCCGTCATCATCACCATCACCATCACCGATGCACGATTGAATCGTGGAATCACATTCATCCGGATCACAGGTTCCTAATAATTCGCAGAACGGGTCATCATCACCACCGCCATTAGAGTCATCGCAGTCAGGCGAGCACACGAACCCACAATCTACGGTATTAGGCGGAAAAGGATCGAACTGTGCATTGGCTGAAAGTGAGAACAATAGAGATAGCAAAAGAACGCTTCCGAATTTGTAATTTTTCATAATTAGTCTCATATTTTGCTACGATTATTATTTTCAACGGCCTTGTTCTAATGACCAACGTTATTAGTCACTGGCTGGCGACTGTCATCAACTAGGCTTAGATACCCGCATATCTGGAATTTTCTTGGGCGTTGTTGGGATGAACGAAATTTATTTGGCATCAGCAATTCTGTCACGTCTGAGACTTCCCTAACCCCATTAGAATCGCCAGCTTTGGCGCAATCAGGCAAGAGAGAATACCGGCATAGACAAACTTTGCCATTGGGTTTCTAAACAAGAAAAACTCTTTCATAAGTGAAGTGAAACGCACCAGAAACTCCCCGTTATAACGAATAGAATCTAGCGCCATTAAAATCAGCACAGACATCAAGGCAATAGCAAAAATGGCCAGATAGCGATGACCCGAAAAATCACTCATGTTTTGATGAGTCAGCCTGAGATAGCCCCACAGAAGAAGGTAGTAGCCTGAAATCAGTTTAATAAACGGAATAACCAATGCCAGACCAATGAGTCGTGTCTTCAGATCAAATAAAAACTCTCCTACATCATGGCTAAACACCACAATTACGGCGATAACAAGAAAAAAACCGATCGCTCCAGCCAACACTTCAGCGCTTAATAATATGAAATACTTGTTCATGGTCATAACCTCGCTATGGCTCGAAAGTGCCAGCATTGATACGCACTAACCCTTGTCCCAGTATGATTCGGTGTTGGATATTATTGATATCAAAAAGTTCCGGAGGATCTTTATCGTGAAAATGTTTATCTATAACGCGCTGAGTATCACGGTCACCAAAAACCTGGCCAGTAAGACCGCCGAAACCAATATGATTAAATACGTCATTGATATCCGTCATAATCTCATTTTGGTCTAGGGTGGGATTATTAGTGAAGTATTCAGTAGTGATTCTTGCAAGCTCTTCTTGTTCATAAACGACTAACTGCAAGTCTTGCGATTCCTGATTCAGAAAACAGAGATTAAATACCGAGCCGCCGCCAATCATGGTGACAAAAGTTCCTATATTGTGATTAGCCAATGACAATCCAGCGGTAACAAGGAAATCTTCGGTTTCACTGCTAAATGGGTCTAATCCACCCCAACCAAAACCGACTCCGCCCAGCGAATCAAATTCATTTACTTGTGAAGCGGCTAAGAACCAGTCGGTGCGAGTCGCACCCGGCTTGGTGGTTAACTGATCGTGTGCCCACCGATAAAAATGTTGGCGGTCATCAAACGAAGACAATTCTGAATTAACGTAGTCTGAAATCTGCTGTTCAGTGAAATTGCTCAATCTCTGGATCAACTCATCCGATTGCTGTTGATTGCTAGGTCTAGTGAATAGCCCCAGAGAATCACTCGCCATAATTGGGTTGGAGTGACTATAGGCATAGGTATTTATGCCTGCTCTCAAGCCAATCGGGTCGCTACTTAAATACCGACCCAATTGAGGGTCATAGTCTCGAAAATAATTGTAATGGGTGCCGCTCTCTTGGTCTTCGTATTGGCCTGGAAAGCGTAAATTAAGCGATACTTGTTGTATCTCAATATTTGCTTTTCCAAATGGAGAGTACGAGGCTTTCCAAACTATTTTTTTATTCTCGTTGGTAACTAGTCTTGGCGTCCCAAGATGGTCAGTGTGCAGGTAGTAAATATCACTGCCGTCGATCTTCACCACCGGGCGGCCTTGATGATAAATATAGCTTGCCTTAACTTCTCCATCCCCTCCTACTTCAGCACTCAGCTCTCGCCCGTCATATAAGTAATAACGCGTCTCGCTGGTAGTGCCTTTTTCATCCGTTTTATAAGTAGTTTTCTTTATCCTTTCGCCAAAACCGTTGTAGGCGTATTCAGCGCGCAGTGAACCATCGACAAATAACTTCAAGGGCCTCTGCTGTGCGCTATATTCGTAGCGTCTTTGCCCTTTAATACTTGGCATCTGCAATGGACTACCTTGCGCGTTATAAGATACCGATTTTAACCCGATTTGTTGTACGCGATTACCACTGGCAAACTTGCCATAAGTCAATGTTTGGATTTCATCATTGGTAGCGGCCTGCACGCGGTTGCCAACCTTATCGTAACGATAACTATATTGCGCTTGACCTACAGTCGCACCCTTTAAGCGATTGCGCTCATCGTACGAAAATTGGCTATTCGTACTATCTCCCTTAATCCCGATAATGTTGCCACTCGCGTCATAATCGTAGTTAAAACTAAAAGCATCATCCGTGGATATCGACTCAATATTACCCCCACTATTGTAGCGATAGATAGTGGACAAACCATTGCCATAATTAATGCTCGATTGACCGTCCCAACGGTTACTATCTATTTGCTCAAGAAGCGCACGTTCCCCAAACCCCCAAAGAGCATCAGTGGTTATGCCACGTAATTCTCCTTTTCGCGCACCGTCTAAGTAGTATTGATATTTCAGCACCCTGTTGTCGGGCAAGGTTTTACGCACTAATTGGTCGTAGTCATTGTATGCATAAGTGGTGCTAAACTTGAAACCATCAATTAAACGAGTGTGCTCTGATAACCGCGCCAGCTGATCGTATTGGAAATGATCACTGCTAGCCGAGCTCTCGAGACTAGCAAGCTTACCGCTAAGGGGATCGTAGCTGTATTCACGCTCACCCTCTTTATCAATATGCTTGAGCAAACGATTGGCGGCATCATACTCTCGTGTAAATGTGCCACTGCTGACATTTTGGCGAGTAACAAGGTTACCTGCCTGATCGTATTGAAAATAATTAATACCGGCATCTAAGCTATGCAAAATAACGGTTCGCCCATAGTCATCTAATTGACGAATGGTTGAATTACCATTTGCATCCGTTACACCAACAACCTCTCCATCGGTATTTTTGTGCAGAACCGTATTAATGCCACCTGGTTGGCTAATTTGCATTAGCTGCCCCAAACCCGAACTGCGAAATTGCGCAACACTACGGTCATTGTCGTGTAACTCAGCTAATTGCCCTTGCTCATCGTATGAATACAATTTTCGATTCGCTCCAGTCACAGCTTGGCTCTCTCCAATTTGTTCGTTTAAGCGAGCCTCGGCATCATAAAAATAGCTTACAGTCTTCAACACACCGCCATCCGACCCGAGTAAGGTCTGAGCACTAACGCGGCTTTCATCATTAAACGAAAATTCCAAACTAGGTCCGTTATCTCGACTAATACCCTGCATTCGATTCGCCGCGTCATAACTCATCTCAACACGCTTGCCGTTTGGATCAGTGATGCTCAGCAAATTCCCTACCTCATCGTATAGATAGCTTACTAACGCCGAACCTCTTTTTACCTTTGCTACTTGTCCGCTTTTTGTATAACTTAATTCAACCGGCACCTGCGTTCCCGTTTGAAGCTTGGTGGGCCTACCTAAGGCATCATGCTCCATAGCCTTTTTTACAATTCCGCTTGGTAAGGTAATCGAGTCCAAATAGCCTACATTTGTATAGCTCAACTTTAGAACATCTTCGACGCCCTCGCGTGGCCCATCAATCTTAATCAGGCGCCCGTTGTCGTCATACTCTAACTTAGACTGTCGCTTTGCCAGCGCCACGTAGCTCTGACTCAGCGGGTCAAAATCAATACTATTGATTGGCGTGGCTGGCGCGAAACCTGATTCGCTAAGCATACTCAGCTGACCATTTTTGGTGTAACTCAAATCTGTCACATGAAGCTTGCCGGGCGCAATACTTGGCCTTTGAATCGAACTTGGCTGAGAGGATCCTACTGAGTACTTATAGCTGGCTATCAATTGGCGCTGGCCGTTTGTTGGTCGCGTAAAGTGCGCGAGCAAGCGTCCTCGTTTATCGTATTCAAATTCGGTTACTACGCCACTTTTACGAGTAATCTTGGTAACCTGCAGAGCATCATTATATTCATACGACAGATCACCGCCTTGGCAAACGCTACACCCCGGCCCTCGGACGTCGGCGATCATCGTCTGGCCAGAAACCTCAGTGAGGGTGTAAATAGTTTTGATTCCCCCACTGTCGGTTAGTATACGCCGTTGGTTTTCATCGTCGTATTCAACACTGACTTTCTCAGTATTCGTATCCTTGGTAGAAGAAATCGCACGGCCTTGCTTGTCATAACCGTAGCTTTGTACTCGAATACCCCGCTCGTCGGTGATACCGGTGAGATTCCAGATGTGTATATCGTCCTGATAGTGATATAAACGAATACGACGATCATCTCGCACTACGTTTACTAGGCGCTCTTGTTTATCAAACTTAAACGCAGTGGTCTGTCCTTTTGGGTCGGTAAATGCGGCCAGTCGATTGTTGTCATAATGGAGTTGCAACCGGCGACCTTGCGGGTCAACGACAGAAATTAACTGAGCGCTACTGCCACCATATCGAAGTTTGAGAACCTGGCCATGTTGTTCCACTTGAGTCATCAAGCCGCGAACATCGAATGAGACTACACGATCAGATCGCCAGCGCCACTGATAGCCAAAGTCAGTGGTGGTGATGTAACCATCATCAAAGTTTCGTGTTCGATATTGAGCCCCTACTTTGCGCTCACCGGTACGTTCGAAGCGAAGTATTCGACCATCCGCTTGCTGTATTTTAATAATATCCATTTCGCCAGGCTGGAAGCCCTTGTTAACAGACAAAATAGTTGAATAAGAATGCCGCCAGCCACGCCCCAAACCAATGCTCTTCGAATACGCACTATTGTAGTGACGTATAAATTGAAGCCCGAGAACACCTGGCAAAGGGGCTAGATCAATTTGGCGTTTATATTTATTGCCTGAAATCAAATTAATCGGGTTACCCGTCGATCCATTCGGCGCATTAGCACCACCGTCAGCAATACCTCCAGCATTGCATGAATCGTTATCGCCACAATCTGCGCCCTCACAACCGTCGTCACCGCCACCGTCATCGTCACCAATGCAGCTTTGGATGGTTGGGTCACAATCGCCTGGACCGCATGTGCCCAATAACTCGCACAACGGATCGTCATCATCGCCTCCGCCCGAGTCATCGCAATCAGGTGAGCAAATAAAACCGCAATCTACGGTATTTGGTGGAAACGGGTCGAACTGTGCATTGACTGATATCGAAAAACACAAGGATAGAAGAGCAATACTTCTTAATTTCCAGTTATTCATAATTTCACTTATTCCTAAAATCGGCTTCGGTTACAGACCTAATAATTCTAAAATTTTGATGCGGCGATCTACGGGTAAACGAAATTTATTTGACATTAAAAATTTAGGCGATGGGTTAATACTCACCTCAAAAAAATCTTTATAAACCCAAAAAGACAAAATCTTGTGTCTAACCGCCCCAGTAAAACGAACGATATGACTTGCCGTTTGATCCGAAGTTTCTATCAATTTTGCACAGCACTCGAAGCTTTCCAATAGGTATTTGTAGGTGCTCCGTGCAGTAACAACTTCCTCAGTCTTGGCAACTGGATCAGCGTGTTTGTATTCAAGAAGGCCTCGGTATTTTACGTCTGGCGCAAGCGTGTAAACCTCAATTGAAGTAATCAATTCTGGATTTGGAAACGTTTCTAGATCCATTCTCGCCATTGAGTTATCACACCCGATTAAAAGAAACATTAGCAAAAAGTAGTGAAATGTATTTTTCATAAGCTTATAAAGAACTTCAAAAAGCGGGCTGTCGACAAAATGAGAATCTAATTTTGAGTTGGGTCGTTAGGAAACGAGTTGACACCGACTCAAAAATTAAGAGTTTTTAGTCCGCTTGAGTCAAATCATAGAATGATTGATCACTCGAGACTTAAGCGACTCAATGCATCTCTAATGGCAATTGATTCAACCGATGTCATATCCGCATTTATCAAACTCACGTTAAAAAGATACTGGTCATTCAAAATCACACCCTCAAGTATCTGTAGCTCTTTAGCTGACGGAGTAGATGCATTATTGATCACGAAATAATAACCAGCCTGAGTATCAAATTTTTGAACTTCGACCCCCTCTGACAGGCTAGGCGTTAGGTTTGCAAGCAGGGAATCAATGAGGGGTCTGAGATCTGTAGCTGATAGCTTTTTTTCAGCATCGCGAGTATCAACTGCGGTTATAGTCAGTACTTGTGCTTTTTCCGTTCCCTCCTTGCCGAACACACTTCTAAGCCGCATTGACTTGCCCTTATGAACAAGATTTGAAACAGTCCACCCATCTGGCCAGTCAATCAACAAACGCCGTTCACTTGCCGGAGCCGAACCTGCGGCCAAAACACTTAGTAAAAACAGTACATATATAATTTTTTTCATTTTGATTACACCTTAATTGGCTTAGTTTTCGCTAAGACGCTACTAATATTTTCATCTAACACTTGTCTCGCGGTCTCGCCTAATACATTTATAAACAGAGCATCTATCTCAGACGTTTTGGGGTCGTACCTTTCCACAATTCTAGCGGGGTGTTGCACCCATTTTGGCAACAATAGCTTCAGTTCTGGGGCCATCTTGGTTTTAAGTTCAAATAAAATTTTCGCATAGCTCAATTGTCTCATCTCACAACCAGATGAATAACTCACACCAGAATAGAACTTACTGAGATTTGATAAGCGCCCGAAAACATTAAGAGAAGTCTTTTCGATATTGAGTGACGGCGGCTCACCGCCCAATTCATAAACGAAATCATACTCCGCGGGTTTCACCTGATATATCGCATCTATTTTGCCACCCTCTGCGCTGAGAACAGCGGGCACATATATATACATGCTGTATCGATAGCTGCTGCGAAAGCTAAAAAGAATATTTTGCAATAAAAAATCATTGCTGGGCCGATAACTCTGATTATCAACAATCTGTCCGCGAGCAAAAATACAATCTCTCGATATGCTCTCGTCAGGTAAGCGCCAAGTATAAAAACGTGAATAGCGCGTATAAAAAACAATCTCCTGAGCGTTAAATTCCAATTCGTTAAGCTGAAGCTCACTAGTGCGTGGCAAGGCGATATAAGTTTTATAAGCTAGCAACGTAGCACTAGCCAACAAAACACTTAATAGCGTTTTATTTAGAACTGTCATTTTAAATATCGGCGAATCATGGCAGCATCACACCTTCAAGCGGCGGAACTCCTTCGAGTATTCGCTCCCTATTTTCTTCGCCCAAGTCCTCGCTGTATTCAGGGATTGGAGCCATACCGTTCTGCACGAGAAAGCGATCCAAAATTGCTTTCTTATTTAAAATTCCAGCATCAGTACCCTCGTCTTGGAAAGAATTAAATTCTTGCAGTACTCCAGTCACACCATTAGCTTGGTCGTATTCAGGAGCGATACCGTTGGTCCAACATGAGCTACATGAGCCTCGATTAACGCCGATATTTGCATCGCCGTCAGCCGCGAGGTCTTCCCAATTAAAACCCGATGTAACGCCAAAGTCGCGCTGGATACTCTCAAATACCTCTTGCTCCATCTGCAATGTTCTCAATTCATTGTAAGACCAAGCGTCGCTCCAGGTCGGGTCTGCACCCGGTTGAGTATGGTGTGGATCTGTTATTGTTACTTGATTGTAGGTGTGATCAGGGCTATGGCCTGCAGCGGCGTGTCCTATGCCACCCTCCGAATTAAAAATCGTGTAAGGCAGGTTTTCTTGATTGCGATGAGCAAAAGAATCTTCAAAGGCATGCAAGTATTCGCCATACAACTGAGCTTGCGTTTCGGCTGAGGATGGGCCACCTGGAAAACGACACACGCGACTATATAACATGGCCGCTTCTCTAAGGTTGTCCAGCTGCTGACTTTGTGGGTTCTCAAATCTTCGCTGAATATATTCTTCATCGCTCTCATTAGGACGTCGTGGGCTCGAATCGCCACCATTGCCGTTATTATAATCCAAAGTGAAGTGATAACTATTCAATGCTTCAAACATCTCTATAAGCGGTAATTGAATCGGTGCGGTTCTGGAGCTGTCATCAACATACTGGGTTGCCGAAGCCATTATCAACGCTCTCTCTTCATCAAGCCCGGCTGTGATCGCCAAAAAATAAGTCATATAATAGTGAACCGCTGAATCATAAAGCCCAAGCGGATCTGTGCGATTTAGAGGATCGTTTTGCGCATAGGCATAGGTGTTTAACCCACCATGCAGACCGATTGGGTCACTGGTTAAATAGCGTCCCGTCGCAGGGTCATAGTCTCTAAAGTAGTTATGATGAAACCCGCTTTCTGCATCATAGTATTGACCAAGCAGCCTTAAGTTGAACGTCAGACTCTCAGCGACTAAATCGGTCATACCATATGGAGTGTAATCCGCCTGCCAGACAACCCCTGCTGATTCATTAGTAATCGAGGTAGGCGCTCCTCGATGGTCGTTATGAATAAAATGCAACTCACCTCTCTTAAACAATATCGCAGGCTTTTGATCTAAATAGAGGTATTGAGTAACCACATCTCCTTGTTCGTCAGACTCTGCAACGAGCTTAGTGCCCTCATACAGATAGTAATAAGTTTCACTGCTTCCTTCTTTATAAACAGTTTTTCTAACTCTTTGACCAAAACCGTTATACCCGTATGTTGCTACCATCTCTCCGTTAATCAATAACTGTACTGGCCTTTGCTCTACATTATATTTTAACTCGTAACTTCCGTATTTGCCGGGCATTGATACAATGCTGCCCTCTGAGTTATAGAGCACTGGCGCACTAATTGAAGGGTGCAGTCGGTTACCATGCGACTCGCCGAAGGTGGTTTTTTTTCGATTCGGTGATTTTGACTGAACGCTATTATTGTCAATCAGACGATTACCCACGTTATCATAGTAATAGTGAACTGATTTCTGTCCAGACTGTGTCGTCGCCAACCTGCCCAACACGTCGTATTCAATATTTTTATCACTTATTACATTCCGTATACTCGCTACTTTATTTCTAGAGTTATATTCATACGTTTCTTTTGAAATACCTTCAACTTCGATTTCAGAGACTAAGCCTCGCGAATTAAGTCGTTCAATAGAGCGCAGCCCGTTACCATATCTAACAGAAGTTTCTCCATCCCAGGGGTTTCGGTCCAACTCGGTCAATAGCTCAGTCTCGCGCATACCGAACCAATCTAAACGTACTAAACTTTTCAATTCACCCTTATTAGCACCCAGCGCGTGATAGGCATAAGTTAACGTTTGACCGTCAGGTAGTACCTTCTCTAATAGTTGCCCAGATACATTATATTTATATTGAGTTTGATATTTATTAGCCCCAAGAGT
>JAFMHC010000098.1 GCA_017854775.1 Gammaproteobacteria bacterium
AAAGTCTGAGTCTTGACCGGTGACTAAATAGCATTCCATTACTTCGGGCAAGTCGGCGGCGTCGTGTTCGAATTTTTCGAATAGCTCGGCGGTATGTTTCTCCATTGTTACTGAAATCATAGCGGTTAGGTTTAAACCTAATTTTTCTCTGTCGAGCAGGGTGATGTGGCCGGTTATTATGCCGCTGTCTTCGAGGTGTTTGACCCTCCGTGCGCAGGGCGTTGGCGATAAGTTTACTTTGTCAGCGAGCTCTAGGTTGCTGATTCGCGCGTTTGACTGCAATTCTTGGAGAATGTGTTTATCAATCTTATCTAATTTCGTTATATTCATTGCTATGCTTATTGCTAATTTACTTAGTTTATTCACTAATAATTTTAATTATATTGGCGAATATAGTCAATAAACTAGCTATTTACTATATATTTGGTTAAAAAAACTAGAAATTAGCCGTTATACTCTCTCTCAAAGCAACTGAGAATTTGATTACCTAATGACACGTTTCGACCATTCTAAATACACTAAGATTATTCCTCTTAACAAGCCCAATCGCCGCTGGCCGAATGAGGTGATAGAGGTCTCTCCTGCTTGGTGTAGTGTTGATCTGCGCGACGGAAATCAAGCCTTGATTGAGCCGATGACGCCCGAGCAAAAGCTCGAGATGTTTGAGATGTTAGTCGCCGTTGGCTTTAAACAGATTGAAGTGGGTTTTCCGGCCGCATCACAAACAGACTTTGATTTTGTGCGCAAGTTAGTTGTTGAAGACCGTATTCCTGACGACGTCACTATTCAGGTGCTAACTCAAGCTCGCAAGGAGTTGATTGATCGCACCTATGAGTCTTTAGTGGGTGCTAAGAAAGCCATCGTGCATGTTTATAACTCGACCTCGACAGTGCAGCGTGAGCAAGTCTTTAAGCTGTCGAAAGATGAGATTAAGCAGATAGCGGTTGACGGCGCAGCTTGGGTAAAAGAAAACGCCGCAAAGCAGCCAGAGACCGAGTGGCAGTTCCAGTATTCGCCAGAAAGTTTTACCGGCACTGAAATAGACTATGCGGTCGAAGTGTGCGACGCGGTTGCCGATGTTTGGCAGCCGAGCCCTGAAAACAAAATCATCTTTAATTTGCCAGCAACGGTCGAAGTGGCAACGCCAAATGTTTACGCAGATCAAATAGAGTGGTTTTGCGATAACATTAAAAACCGCCAGTCGATTATCGTGAGCTTGCATACCCACAATGACAGAGGCTGCGGAGTTTCGGCATCCGAATTGGGCGTGCTAGCCGGCGCTGATCGAGTAGAAGGCACCTTGTTGGGTAATGGTGAGCGAACCGGCAATATGGACATCGTTACCATGGCGATGAACCTCTATAGCGCTGGTGTTGACCCAAAATTAGACTTCTCGCGCATGGACCTAATCATCAATGTGGTCGAAAAATGCACACAGATGAAAGTTCATCCGCGGCACCCTTACGCTGGGGAATTGGTCTTTGCGGCGTTCTCAGGTAGCCATCAAGATGCGATTAATAAGTGCTTGGCTATCTATCAAGAGGGCAGCACCTGGGAAGTGGCATACTTACCTATAGACCCACGAGATTTAGGCCGTAACTATCAAGAAGTGATTCGTATTAATTCGCAATCAGGCAAGGGCGGTGTTGCTTATGTACTAGAGCAAGAGCATGGGATCAAAATGCCTCGTTGGTTGCAGGTCGATTTTAGCCCAGTAGTGCAAAGGGAAGCTGAGCTGACAGAGGCTGAAGTTAGTGGCGAACAAATCGCGGACATATTTGAGCGCACCTATTTAAAGCCAGACGCTTCAATGAAGATGAAGAGTTACCAAGTCAGCCGCCGAGACGGACAAGATTCGATGGATGCTGTGATTGTCGATGGTGACATCGAAACCTCGATTCATGGTGAGGGCCGAGGTGTGCTCGAAGCCTTTATTTTGGCGTTGAGCAAGCACATCGGTAAAGACTTGGTGATTATTGAATATAATGAACACACCCTTGGTCAAGATGATGCCTCTGACGCGATCGCCTATGTACAATTGAGTATTAATTCGCAACGAGTCTGTGGTGCGGGGCGCAGCCAGGACATTTTGGGTGCAACATTGGGTGCAATACTGAACGCGATCGCCCGCGTTTAAACCACATACGCTACTGCGGCTACATGCATTCCGCAGTAGCGTGTTTACATTCAATATTATCAGGCATTAATAATCAAGCGAGCATGACATAATGATCGAATGCGCCCTTTAAAATGGATTTATAGCCAGCCCTATTTACTGCTGATTTTGACCACACTGTTCTGGGCTGGCAATGCCATAGCCGGTAAGCTGGCGGTCGGGCATGTTTCGCCATTCCTCTTGACGTCATTGCGTTGGCTAGTTGCGAGCGCCGTGCTGCTGCCGTTTGCCTTGCATTACTTACGCAACGATTGGGCTCTTATTCGCAGTCGCTTAATCTTTCTATTGCTTGCAGGCACGGCCGGATTTACCCTGTTTAATAATCTCATGTATAGCGCCTTGCAGACCACAACGGCGATGAACGTAGCGATAATTCAAGCAGCACTTCCAGCGACAATATTCCTGCTTAACTTTGCTTTCTTTCAGCTAAACGCAACTAAATATCAGTTATTGGGGTTTCCGATTACGGTGCTCGGTGTAGTGACTATAGTCGCTCAAGGTCAATGGCAAGTATTGCTTGAGTTAAGCTTTGTCGCGGGCGACCTATTGATGTTAGTGGCGATGACCTTCTACGGTATATATTCAGTGATGCTCAATAAAAAGCCCGCTGTCCATTGGTTGAGCTTGATCAGTGTGTTGTCTATCTCGGCCTTTGTCGCTTCATTACCGTTTACTGTTTTTGAGTGGCTAAGCGGGGATCTTATTCTGCCTGACCAAACAGGCTTCTTGGTGGTGCTATATGCGGCTCTTTGTGCGTCATTGTTGTCACAGGTATTTTGGATTAGAGGCGTTGAGCTGATTGGCTCCAATGCCTCAAGTTTGTTTATCAACCTTGTGCCGGTTCCAGGCACCTTATTGGCGATTGTTCTGCTCGATGAAACGCTTCATTGGTATCATGTGCTAGGCTTAGCTTTTATCGTCGGCGGGATTCTGTTGGCGCAAAAAGTGGTAACTAAACCTGACTAAGTCTGACTAGGCGAACTGTGAATGTCATCCAATGTTTTCGAACACTCACGAAACGTTTGCCTATTTATTAATAAGCTTAGTCATTGTTGATTGTTTTTGATCAGCGTAGTTTAAGTTATAAGCCCCTAACGGAAAAATAGTAGCCCTAAGCGCAGATTGTTAACGTATAGCCATGACTATTTAGTCCAGATAAAACCAAATTCAGTTTAGTCCAGATAAAACCAAATTCAGTGAGTCGCATTATGAGAAGTTTTACCGAAGAACAAGTGATGTTTCGCGAAGCCTATCGCAAATTTATCGAACAAGAAATAAAGCCAAATATGGAAGACTGGCGTAAAGCCGGTATCGTCGACCGGTCGGCGTTTAAAAAAGCCGGTGATCAAGGCTTCTTAATGGTTTGGCCCGATGAGAAATACGGTGGCATGGGTGATTCCGATTTTCGTTACGAGCAAATAATTATCGAAGAGACCTGTCGTGCTGGCTGTGGTGATTGGTTTAATAGCCTGCACAGTCGTTTGGTTGGCCGCTATTTCGACTCCTTTGGAACCGAAGAGCAGCGCCAGCGATTCTTACCTGGCTGCGTGTCTGGTGACTCGATTTTGGCGATTGCGATGACTGAGCCTGATTTTGGTAGTGACCTTTCAGGTATGCGATCAAGCGTTCGTGACGAAGGCGATCACCTGGTATTAAACGGTTCTAAAACCTACATATCAAACGGTATTAACGCTGACATAGTTTTAGTTGCCGCACGCCAAGAAGGAGTAGAGCAGTCTCATGCGATGACTATCGTGATTGTCGAGGCTGGAATGGAAGGCTTTGAGCGTGGGCGTAATTTAGAAAAAATGGGTTTGAAAGCTCAAGATACCGCAGAGTTGTTTTTTGATAATGTTAAAATTCCGAAAGCCAATGTCTTAGGTCAGCAAGGTAAGGGTTTTTATCAGCTAATGCATGGCTTGGCCGAAGAGCGCTTACTCGGTGCCGTTGGTTATATTGCTGAAGCACGACATGCATTTGATATTACTCGAGAGTTTGTGATGCAGCGCAAAATGTTTGGTAAGAAGTTATCAGACATGCAGAACACACAATTCAAAATGGCCGAAATGGACACTGAAATCGACATGGCTCAGAAGTATGTTGATTATTGCGTTGAGCTAATAAATGATGGCAAGCTAACCGCTATTGAAGGCGCGAAAGCAAAGTTACAAACCAGCGAAATTCAAGGTCGCATGGTCGACTTAGGTGTGCAACTTCACGGTGGAGCTGGCTTCATGGCCGAATATGAAATTAGCCGCATGTACTCTGACGCCCGTATCAGCCGAATTTACGCAGGTTCTTCAGAAATAATGAAGCTAATTATTGGCAGAGATATCTTTTCTGACAACTACAAGAGCATGCTTGATTAAAGCAGATTGATCACAGCTAGCGGCTATTTGCATTTTTCAAACTCTGAGCGAATAATGGAGGCATAAGGAGGGTTGCTGTTACGCAGCTCGGCAGCCAATCAACAGAGGTAGAAGAATGCACATAGAACAATTAACTAGCCAAGTGTCTGTTTCCGGTCAAATTACCGTCGAAGATGTAAAAGACTTTTTAGATCAAGGGGTTGAGTTGCTAGTCTGCAACCGACCCGATGGCGAAGACGAAGGCCAAACTGAGTATCAATTAATTGAAGCTGAGGCTAAGCGGCTAGGTTTACCGTTTAAATTATTAGCATTTTCGTCGTATCAAATTAAGCCGGAAAATAGAGATGAATTTATTTCTCTAATCGAGAGTCGTAAGCGCATTCATTGCTATTGCCGCTCCGGCGCGAGATCTAAAAGGCTGTGGCGCGAAGCGAATTTTATTGTTGGTGGTGAAGCTGAATATGATGCTAAGTGCGGTGACAAGGCTAAAGCTTAAAAATAGTGCGGATACCGGCAGTTGATCAATTGTTGTTATGGGCACTCTCATAAGCCAAGACACCCGCAGCTAAGTCTTCCAGCGCAGTTCCGCAAGATTTAAACACAGTTACCTCTTGGTCGCTCTCGCGCCCACCATGCGCGGTGCGAGTCAAGGCGTATAAATCAGCGACAACATCATCACTAACAATGACGCCATCAGTCAGTGGTTGAACATAATCGCCACCCTCGCTCAGCGCACCCTCGAGCGTGTCGGCGAACAGGGTGGCATGCCTTATTAGCTCATCGTCAGATTCTCTCATGGTTGCCTTAAATGCGCCGACTAGGTCAACATGGGTACCGTCTTTAACATTCTTGCCAAGAATTAATGGCGATTCTGAGAGTGTTGCGCTGCTAATGATGTCGGCGTCAGAGCAAGCGCTCGCGAGGTCTTCTACCGCTTTAATTTCGATGCCGTTGAGGCTTAGTGAGTCGACTAATAGGCTCGCTTTTTGGTAGTCTCTGGCCCAAACACTGACTCGTTTTATTGGACGCACATCGCAGTGAGCCTCGATTAAATGGGAGGCTAAGCTACCAGCACCAATCATCAGCAGGTGTTGCGAATCAGTTCTTGATAGATAGCTAGAGGCCAGCGCTGAGGCGGCGGCGGTGCGCCGATTGGTCAGTTGTTGGCCATCGATAATTGCCAGCATCTCACCACTCACGGCCGAGTAGAGTAGGTAACTGGCGACTACGCTCGGTTTGCCGCGGCGATGGTTTTGCGGCACCACCATCACGTTCTTGACGCCAAGGTATTTGCCGTACTGCCAAGCAGGCATTATCAGCAGCGTGGCGTCAGTTTCATTCGGAATTCGAATCGTGTGATGATGGCGAAGAGGCGATTCGCAACCCTCTTTAAAGGCTTGGCGTAGAGCCTCGACTAATGCATTTCGAGGAAGGGCATTGGCGGTTTGATGTTCGTCTAAAATTTGCATTAAAAGTTCGCCTATCGATTTTCTATTTATGCCAAGTTCGGTTATAGCAAGCCTCGTTTATCAAACCGTTAAAAGTACTTCTGTTGGATTCCAGCAATCAGAATGATGCTGATCATTAACGGAGCAAGATAACGGATCATCATCAATAAGAATTTACCTAACTTGCGATCACTGTCGCTTAACTCCGCGGCAATGATGCTCTTATCTAAACGCCAACCGACGAATAACACTACCAGTAGTGCCGAGAACGGTAATAAAATAGGTGCGGTTAAACCGCCGTCTAAGAAGTTTAAAAATTCGATACTGTAAAGGCAGCCGAAGCCGACGATAATCATTAATATTCCAACTGAAATAGCGGCTTTTACTTTACTTATTTTGAGTTGTTCGGCGACGTGAGCAACAGACGGTTCGAGCAGCGCAACACCGGTCGTGAGTGCTGAGAAAAATGCCATACAGAAAAATGCGGCGCCAATTATGTTGCCACCGGGTGTTTCAATTAACGCCGTTGGCAGTGTTTGAAAGAACAGCCCTGCGCCCGCGTTAAAATCCAGCCCGTATTTGAATACGATTGGAAAAATAGCCAGGCCGGCGATCAATGCCACCGCCGTATCAGCAAGGCCGATAATCATCGCAGACTGTGGAATGCTGATGTCTCTTGGCAGGTAGCTACCGTAGGCAATCATCATCGCCATACCTAGGCCAATAGAGAAAAATGCTTGGCTGAGCGCACTTACCGCCACGCTGCCATCAATCTTTGCGAATTCAGGAGAGAATAAAAATTCTAATGCTTGGCTAGTACCGCCTGATTCCCAAGAGGAGACTATGCTGTAGCAACTTAGTAATAATAGTAATAAAAAGAATGCCGGCATTAATACCTTAGAGGCCAGTTCTATTCCTCTATTGACGCCGCGTGCGACCAACCAAATAACCAATACCGAGAACGTTAAGAACCACGGCATAAGTTCTAGCGGGCTTTTGGTTAAGCTTGAATATTGATCCGCGATCTGCAAAGGAGTTAGGCCGTCGAACGCCCCCATTAAGAACCTAGGAATATAAGCCATTACCCAAGCAGCGACTACTGCATAAAAACTGACAATAAGGAACGAAGCCAGCATGCCAGACCAAGCGCCTAAACTCCAAAGCCGTGAACGACCACTTCTGTCGGCAAGGTCGTTCATGCTATTGGCTGCGCTAGAAGCGCGACCCGATCGGCCAATCACGAGCTCAGCCATAATGGTCGGAATACCAATGAAAACCACGCACGCTAAGTAAACCACAATAAATGCACCGCCACCGTTAGCACCGGCCTCGGCCGAGAAACGCCAAAGATTGCCTAAGCCCACTGAGCAACCGATTGCGGCTAAGCTGAATGCTAATCGAGAGGACCATTGAGCGGTGTCTGAGCTTGCCATATTCATTCTATTTATTATTATTGCTTGAAATATACTAATCTTATAACGCATGATTAAGCAAAATTAAAAGCCACAAACAAATAAGAGCGCGTGATTCTATGAAAGCCAATTGTATTCATAAGCAACCGAACGCAAGTATGTGCTACATCTGCGGTCGAGATAACGCGGTCGGTTTAGGCATGGAGTTTTATGACGATGGCGAAGACACGGTAACAAGCGTGGTCACGCCAGCCGATCATTTTCAGGGTTACCCTGGAGTTTTGCATGGCGGCATTGTCGCCGCAATTTTAGATGAGGTTGTTGGTCGTTCTACAATGGCGGCAGACCATCATCGGTTTATGATGACGGTGAATATGACTGTGCAGTATCGTCATCCAGTGCCGATCGGACAAGAGCTTACCGCTATTGGCAGAACAGTGCGTTTAAAAGGGCGTCTCGGTAAGGCCGAAGGTCAGATTATTTTGCCTGATGGCACTGTGGCGTGCGAGGCTCAGTTAACCCTTGCTAATATGCCGGCAGAATTAGCTGACGACGCGCGGCTAGCAGCTTTAGATTGGCGTGTAGACCCCGATTAATTTTCACTGATTTAGCTAGCGTTCTTTGGCTTGGGCCGATAGCAATAGTAGGCGAGCAATAAATGAAGAGGCCAGCATCACCGCGAAAATAGGCAGTATTTCTCCGTTGGCCAACACCGATGCTAGCCCGCCAATTAACGAGCCGAAGGCAAACATTAAGGTCGAGTTTAACGACGAAGCAGCGCCAATATTTTTATCGAACAGGCTAATGAAATGACCACCTGATGCAGGCGAAATAGCGCCGTTGCAAGCCATCAATACACTCATTCCCAGCATTACCTGCCACAGACTCGGTTCGGTGGTGAAACAGACGATGACCATCACTGTTGCTGTCAGCAACTGTAAAAGGTTGGCCCAGTAAATAATCGATGGTAAATCAGTGCGGTTCATCATGCGCGCCGTTAGGCGGTTACCGGCCATTAATGCGAACACCATTGCACCAAAGTAGGCCGAGAATTGAAATTTAGATTGATCGAAGTGATCGATTAAAATGAATGCCGCATTAGTAACGTAGCAGAACAAAACGCCGGCGCTAAAGCCAGTGAATAAGGCGTAGCGAACGGCCACCAAATTGCCATTAGTGCGGTTGTTAATCGCCGCCCAGTAACCGATAAAAATCTGTTTAAAGCTAAATTTATCAGGGGTGTTGAGGTTAGTTTCGGGAATTCGAATTAGGTATATCAGCGCCATTAAGCTGGTAAATACCGCAAGCGCTACAAATATGGCTCTCCAACCATAGGCTGAAATTACAGTGCCGATGGTGGGAGCGAACATGGGCGCTATTAGAATCACTAAGATGATATTGGCGAATTTTTTGCCGACATCTTTCGGCTCGTAGACATCACGCACTTGCGCCATGCATATCACCGAGGCGAAGCCGCCGCCAATCGCTTGTATCAAACGCAGAACTAATACTTGCTCGATGGTAGTTGCTAAAGCAATGAGCGACGATGCAATGATGAATATTAATAAGCCGGCTAAGCCAATTGATTTGCGGCCAAGTTGGTCTGATAGTGGACCCCCTAAAAACTGCCCTAAGGCCATACCCATCATAAAGGTACTGACGGTTAGATTAGCGGCAGCCATGTCTACCTCGAAGTCACTCGCTAAGTTGGGTAGTGTTGGCAAGTAGGCATCGATACCCATAGGACCAATCGCGGCTAGGCCGGCGACAAAGACCAGAAAAAACCGGCTAAAGGTTAGTTGTTGCTTGGTATACATAGGAATTCAACCAATTAGTGCTTTTTTTCTTCTTATAATGGGCGGCGGCCTGAAGCTTGACTAGACTCAGTGCTTATTCTTGGGCAGCCAGTCGCGACGCACTATACCCTATGATAGTTACTACTAATGCATAAATAGCGCCGTAAAATGCCAAGGTATTTATGCTAACACCTCTATCAATCATCCAACCTAAAATAATTGGCGAGGTGCCAGTGGTGACAATCATGACGAATGAGGCTAATGATTTGATTGAGGCGAAGTGTTTATTGCCGTAGCGCTCTGCATAGAAGGGCGCAGAAATCGCCGACTGAGCCCCGGTTGATAGCCCCATCAATAGCATAAATACGCCGGCAATAAATGGTTCACTAGAGCTCGATAATGTCCACAAGCCTATGGCCATCGGTATGGGAATAAATGGTACCAGCTTAAGCGCGCCAATTTTATCAACTAAGCCTCCGATCAAAAGACTCGAGACAATAGTGGTGATCGAGAACAGTAAATACATACTGCCCCATACCAACAGTGACCAACCTTTAACCTCGACTAGATGTACTTGGTGAAACATGAAGCCGGTATAGAGCAGTGACTGCGATACTAAGGCGGGAACCAATAAGTAGAAGATCGGGTCACGAAGAACTTGCGCGCGGGTCCACTGGCGTTGCCGCCGATTGATTTTGGTCGGCGAGTTGTCGGGCTTGTTTTCGCCCAGTTGGTATTGTTCTTGTTCGGTCACATATTGTCGATGTCTACTGGGCTGATGTTGAGATAGAAACAATAGTAGTGCTGGTACTATCAAGACAATAAATAGCGATACGATTTGCCATGCGGTGCGCCAATCGACCATTAAAAGCAGCGCAATAATTACTGTTGGGATCATCGCCTCGGCGAAGGAATAACCCATATTACTCAATGAGTTAGCCTTTCCTTTGCTTGCGCTTAGGTAGCGCATCATAGCGGTAGTGCTGGTCATCGACATCAAACCTTGGCCAAAGTGTCGTAATAAATACACCGCGATAAACAGGCTTACCACGCCGCCACTGAAAGACATAAGCAGACACGCTAGGGCTAAGGCACAGACTACAACTACGCTTACTTTTCGCAGTGGCAAGCGGTCGATTAAAGTGCCAGACCAGAGTAAGGTCACGGCACTGCATAAAGTAGCGATTGAATAAATAGCGCCAAACTCACCATGTGATAAGTTTAGGTCTTGGCGAATTTCACCGCCGAATAAGGCAATGAAATAGGTTTGCCCTGGGCTTGAGAAGAACATCAAGACAAAGCCAAACAGCAATAGTCGCCACTCTTCTCGCAGTAGTGGAATAACAGATCTGATGATCAGCCCCGAATTAAAAAAATAGTGCCTGTGACTGTCGGATAGGCTTGGTTCAAAGTCAATCGATCTGTCACAATATCAGCTATGAAAAAGCTACCACCGTTGAATTGGCTGCGTTCGTTTGAAGTATCGGCTAAGCATTTGAACTTTACTCGAGCGGCTAACGAACTGAACCTCACGCAGGCTGCAATTAGCAAGCAAATTCGAAACTTGGAATACAGTCTTGGTACCAATTTGTTTGTTCGCTTACCACGAGGTTTGGAGCTGAGCGAAGATGGCGCGGCTTACCTGCCGGTGGTGAAAGATTCGATCGCAAAGTTAGCGTCAGCAACTAACGAACTGTTCGGAAGTAATAAGCTAAAGGTGCTGACGATTCGCACCAGTTTGGCGTTCTTCAACCTTTGGCTGGTGCAGCGACTGAATGACTTCCATGAAAAAAATGGCGATGTTGATTTACGTTTTACCAGCAATGTTTGGGCCAATGGAGGTGATCTTGAAGTCGGCGTCGACATGGAACTGCGTTACGGTCGTGGAGACTGGCCTAATTTAGTCGCCGAGCGGCTTACCTTCGATAAATTGATTCCAGTTTGCAGCCCTGCGTTGTTACAACGCAAACCCATCAAGTCGACTAGTGACCTAGCGGGACACACTCTATTGCATGTGCTTGGCTATCATGAAGGCTGGGGTCACTGGCTGAATATGACGACAGGCGACGAACCATCGAAAATCGACCCCAATCAGGGTATGCAGTTCGACACATTGATCTCGGCATTTAGCGCGTCAATCAATGGTATGGGGGTGGCATTGGCGAGAACATCATTGGCTGAAGGCTTATTGGCTGAAGGGAAGTTGATTGCGCCACTGGCCGAGACTATCGATACCGAAGAAGCGTTCTACCTGGTGTATCGAACCGGCCAATGTGATGCTGGCGTGCCTAAGACCTTTCGCGATTGGCTAATGTCTCAGGTAAATGTTTCTAGTCTTGGCTAAGGCTTTGATCTAGCCTGAGGCTTTGATGATGGCTGAAGCTCTGATGATGGCTGAAGCTCTGACAAAACTTTTATGCACCCTTAGGCATGCTTTATGTCATACCTTTAAATCACCTTTTATTTGTAAAAGTTAGTCGCTTGAATTACTTTCGATGACCTAATAATAAAAGTAACCTAATGTGTCTCTATGTATATCAACGGCGAATGGCTAGAGTCTGACAACACTTTTTCAGTGACTAACCCTGCGACTGGTGAGGTTATAGGTAGGGCCGTTGATGGCGGTCAGGCCGAAGCGAGCTTAGCCATTGACGCTGCGGCGTCAGCGTTTACGACTTGGTCGACGAGCACGGCCTATGCTCGTGCTGACGTTTTGCACAAAGCCTACGGCCTAATGATAGAGCGCAAACAGGCGCTGGCTGAATTGATGACCAGTGAGCAAGGTAAGCCGCTTAAAGCGGCGTTAAACGAAGTGCAGTATGCGGCTGACTTTTTACGCTGGTTCAGCGAAGAGGCAAAACGTGTTTACGGTGAGACAATTCCGTCTGCCAGAGCAGACCAGCGTTTCGTTGTGCGCCATCAAGCGATCGGCGTGGTGGCCGCAGTAACACCTTGGAACTACCCAATTTCAATGATTACCCGTAAGGTCGCACCGGCCTTGGCGGCTGGCTGCACTATCGTGTTAAAACCGGCTGAAGCCACGCCGCTATGCGCGATTGCTGTTTTTCAGATTTTGCATCAGGCTGGCGTGCCAGCGGGTGTGGCGAATCTCGTTACTGCACGGAACCCAGTGCCAATTGGCCAAGAGTTTTGTACTAACCCAAAAGTTAAAAAACTAACCTTTACCGGATCCACCAAGGTTGGTAAGAAACTGGCACAAGATGCGGCCGCGCAATTAAAACGAGTTTCGATGGAGCTTGGCGGCCATGCTCCGTTTATCGTATTTGATGACGCTGATCCAGTACATGCGGCTAAAGGTGCCTCGTTAGTTAAGTTCCTTAACACTGGTCAAGCCTGTATTAGCCCAAACCGAATATTCGTCCAGCGCGGCATTCTCGAGCCTTTTTTAAAAACCTTCTCACAGCGGGTCGAAAATATGACCGTTGGCAATGGTGCTACAGCGGGTGTCTCAATCGGCCCGTTAGTAAATCAAGCGGCGCTCGATAAGGTATCAGGCCAGGTTGATGATGCGGTGGCAAAAGGCGCAATTTTGCACAATGGAGGCCAACGTTTAACGACAGGTGACCTAAGCTCAGGCCATTTTTTTGCGCCGACGCTGTTGAGCAATGTCAATTCAGAGATGCTTATCTATCGCCAGGAAACCTTCGGTCCGGTGGCGGCGGTAATTGCCTTCGATAGCTATGAAGAGGTTATCGAGATGGCTAACGATACCCATTATGGTTTAGCGGCTTACGTCTATACACAAAACTTATCACGCGCGATGCGTGCTTTCGAACAGTTGAACTTCGGCATCATTGGCATAAACGATATAAACCCGACCAGTGCCGCCGCCCCGTTCGGTGGCATGAACGAGAGTGGCCTGGGCCGAGAAGGTGCTCGTCAGGGGCTTGCTGAATATTTAGAAACCAAGCTCGGTGGATTTTCGATTTGAGTTAAGGGCGTAATCCATGAATTAAGCTAAGGGCTTATGTTAAGCACTTATGCGGTGAACTTAAGTGTTTACTTAAAACAATAAGACCGTATAAAAAACGATCGGTATGATGATCTACTAAAGGAGGGTTCGATGAACTCTACACTACTTTTTTTTAATCGACGGGTGCGCAAAACGCCATACTCAAATCGTGTCGAGGAGGCTGGTGTAACGGCCTACACGGTCTATAACCATATGCTGTTGCCAACCCTGTTCGACACGCCGGAAAGTGATTACTGGCATTTGTGCCAACATGTTCAAGTGTGGGATGTATCGGGTGAGCGACAAGTTGAACTCAATGGTCCTGATGCGGCTAAACTCGCTCAGTTAATGACGCCACGTGATTTGTCTAAAATTGATTTATTGCAAGGCAAGTACGCGCCGATTTGTAATGCCGACGGTTTCATTCTAAATGACCCGATTATTATTAAGTTAGCCGAAGACCGCTATTGGCTTTCAATTGCCGATAGCGATGTCAGATTTTTTGCTCAAGGTTTAGCGCAGGGCTACGGCCTAGATGTGAAAGTATTCGAGCCAGATGTTTCTCCACTTGCGGTGCAGGGCCCCAAGGCCGACGACTTAATGGCCAGAGTATTTGGCGAAAAAGTTCGTGACATTCGTTTCTTCAGAGGTGAAATGCTTGAGTTTCAGGGTGTCGAAATGTACGTTGCTCGTTCAGGTTGGAGCAAGCAGGGTGGCTTCGAGATCTACATGCCAGAGTGGTCTTTAGGAGAAGCTTTGTGGGATGAGTTGTTTGCCAACGGCGAAGATCTCAATGTGCGTGCTGGCTGCCCGCAAGGTAACGAGCGATTGGAGTCTGGCTTGTTATCTTACGGCAACGACATGGACGAATATGACACCCCATTCGAGTGTGGTTTAGACTCATATATTGACTTCGATGCCAACATAGAGAGTTTGAGCCTGCCGACTCTCAGGGCAATGATCGGTAAGCAAACCCGAAAACTTGTGGGGCTCGCGTTCGACCGATCCCCAGCCATGCCACCGAGTCGCTTAGGCGGCAGTGACATTGAAATCGATGGTGAGATAATTGGTGAGATTCGATCACAAGCTTGGTCGTATAGACACAATAAAAATCTTGCCATTGCGATGCTGCCGCTGTCATACATAAATCAAAACCACAGTATTACCATCGATGGGCAGACCAGTGCGTTTCACCCTATCCCTTTTAATTTTGATAAAAAAGAGGCTATGACATATTTTCAGTGCTAATGACAAAGGCCTAATAGTGTCCAAGGTAGACCTAGAAGTTGAGTGCTACCAGTAGTCTTAGCTTAATGTTTTGGCAAAAATTTGGAAACTAATTAGGCATTTTATCTTTTGCTGGAGTTATGCTGAGACCTTTATCTTTAACGCTTACGGAGCTATCGCATGAGTCGATCTTCTTTTTACCACCCTGATACCATCGCACTTCACAGCGGTTATGTTCCTGAAAGCGATCATGGCTCGCGCGCGGTGCCAATCTATCAAACCACTTCGTATGTATTTGATAGCGTTGATGAAGCCTCTTCACTATTTAATGTAGAGCAAGGCGGGCATATTTACAGCCGTATTTCTAACCCCACAGTGGCGGTGTTAGAGCAACGTATTGCGGCATTAGAAGGCGGCAGTGGGGCGATTTGTACTGCATCGGGGATGAGTGCTTTATTTACCACTTTTATTACCCTTTGCTCCGCTGGCGATCATATTGTTTCGTCGGGACAAATCTATGGCTCGACCGCTACTTTACTGCGCCATACATTAAAGCGCCTTGGGATTGAAACTACCTTTGTATCGATTAATGATGAGGCGGAATTAGCCGCCGCGATTCAAGACAATACAAAAATGGTATTTTGTGAGTCGATAGGTAACCCCGGTTTGGAGGTTGCTAATTTGCCACAAATAAACGCCATTGCTAGTAAGCATGGCCTGCCTGTAGTGGTCGATGCAACTTTTGCCCCTCCGGGCTTGTGTGACACCATTGAGGTTGGAGCCAATGTGGTGATTCATTCGGTCACCAAATGGATGGGTGGCCACGGTGCTGCGGTTGGTGGCGTTATCGTCGATGGCGGTAATTTTGATTGGCAAGCTAGCGGTCGTTTTCCCGAGTTGACCGAGCCGTATGAGCCGTTTCACGGGATAAAGTTTTGGGAAGAATTTGGCCCCAACGCATTAGCCATGAAGATCCGAGCTGAGTCTATGCGTGACCTCGGTGCGTGTATGAGCCCGAATAACGCGTTTCTTTTGCTACAGGG
>JAFMHC010000338.1 GCA_017854775.1 Gammaproteobacteria bacterium
CCAAGGTGCCGGTTAGAGTGCCGGTATAGTTTCCAATGTCGCTGCCAGGGTCAAGCGGAGATTGCGTCACAGTGAAGCTGCTTACCTGCTCACAGACAAGATCGCTGCCGCAGCGTTGTGTTAGCGTTATTGCCCCAGTGATTTGACTGTTCGCGCTATCCAGAGTGCCGCGAAAGTCAACTCTTAAAGACAGATCGCTAGTTCCCTTGCACTGACCAACCAGCACAGTCTCTGAACCACTAAAAGAGCTGCTTCCCGATCTGGCAATCACTATCGGACCACTTATCTCAGTCGCCGTTATATCAATGCTAATCGATTCGTTGACGGGTGAACTTGTGCTACCGCTGGTCTGAGCATGTGCCGGTAGAATTATAGAATTCATAACCGGGCTAGTCCACTTGCTTGGCATAGCCACTAAAACGGCTCCAGAGCCGATGCTGGCTTTGAGTATTTCCCTTCTATTTTTCATTATAATTTTTTTTCCGTTTGCTAGCCGAAAGTATAGCGGAGATTGGGCTAAACCTTAATTATCCTGACGACGAAAAAACACAATCAATATAGTGATGATTCTTAATAGCAAACGGACTTGCAACTTAACCTGGCAACCTGGTTTAGTTGATCGAATTATTACGGTGAAGCGCCGTCATTTTTTTTGTGTACAGCAGTGGCTTTGCTTCTCATTAAATTAGATTAAAGCTGACGTTTTTTGCTAACGCCTGCTAATATTTACAGCAGCGTAGTCGACAAATAAATGACAATTTGTTGTACCATATCGAAGCACAATTTTTCCATACTATTTTTCCAAACTACATTCATTTCAGTGTAATGCAGTCGGACCATAATTACCGCAGGATAAGTTAATGAATGAGCCTAATGTGAATGAGCCTGATGTTAATAAGCCAGGTGTTACCGCACCTCAAGCGGATAACCAACCGACGACGACAGACTCCTCAAGCACGCTAGATAGCAACGCTATCGCTACCGATGTCGCTCATGCTCTCGAGAGTAGCCCCGGCGCCAAACGCACTGAGCTATGGGATTCGCTAACACCGCAACAACAGGGTGAGGCACTGCCGCATGTGAATAGCACTTTAACAGCCGCCTTGTTGGAGAAAAAAGACCTAGGCCAAGTCGCTGAAATAGCTAAATTCATGTCGCCACGAGGAATCGTGGAAATGATAGAGGCTATTCCAAATAGCCTTGGCAATGAGCTGCTTGATAGTTTAGACGGAGTTGAGAAACAGCGAGTAGAAGAAAATCTACAATACAACGAGGGAACTCTCGGGCGCTTAATTGGCTATTCAGTGATTACCATGAAGGCTGAAAGAGATGTCTCTCACGTGCTGCAGTATATTAGAAACAACAAACTCCCAGCCTACACGGATAAGGTATTCATGGTCGGCAAACGGAATAAACTACTCGGCGCGATTTCTCTAGCAACCTTGCTTGAAGCCCCGCTGGATAAGAAAATCGGCGAGCTTGACCAGATAGAAGAGGTAACCGCGCTCAGCCCGACCATGAGCAAACACGAAGCCGCAGCATTATTCCGGCAGCGGCAGTTTATATCTCAGCCGATTGTCGATGAAAACGGCACCTTACTTGGCCGTGTTACCTTCGATAAGGTATTGGATATCGCTACCCAAGAGGCGAATAAACAAATTCTTGGCATGGCAGGTCTTAAACAAGAACTTGATTTATTTGCGCCAATTTTGCCGAGCGCTAAGCGTCGAGCGGTTTGGTTGGGTATTAATTTACTAACGGCGATTCTTGCTTCTTGGTCGATCGGGCTTTTCTCAGCCACCTTAGAACAAGTGGTAGCCTTAGCTATTCTAATGCCTATTGTTGCGTCAATGGGTGGCATCGCTGGCAGTCAAACCTTAACCCTGACAATTCGCGGGCTTGCACTGGATAAAGTTAATAAAGCAAATAGAAATGCATTATTGAAAAAAGAAGTTGGTGTGGCAGTACTCAATGGGCTGTTATGGTCCATCGTTGTCGGCGTTGTTGTATTCTTTTGGTTTGATGATATTTGGCTATCGGCGGTGATAACAATCGCAATTTTCGGTAACTCCGTAACAGCAGCATTGACCGGTTGGGCTATCCCGCTAGTTCTCGACGCGTGCAAAATCGATCCGGCTATCGCGGGGTCAGTGATCCTAACAACCTTCACCGATATTATAGGTTTTGTGTTGTTCTTGGGGCTTGGGACAATGTGGTTACTGTAGCGCTTGGCTTATCCGCTGCGTCTAAGCGTAACTAGATACTTGCTGACTCAGAAATTCATCGACCGCTTGCCGTTGATCCAAAGTAAACAATAAAACGAGGTCTCCGGGCCTAGCTAGGCTGATGGCTAGTTTTGCTCCGGCTAATGGGTCATTAGAGACCTTTATTTTCTCTGACTCTATGCCGCCTTGTTGCAGGGTCGATGTGACCAATTTGGCTATCTCTGTACCCTCACGGCCCCTTAAATATTTCTTTAGTTCGCTGAGAATATAAACGTCGGCCTGCAAGCGCGCAACCGCCTCAGTGGCTCTAACAATATCAGTATCACTGCGATCACCGGCATGTCCAAACATCACTAATTTGCGCTTAGCTGGCATTTTCTTTGCCATCTCGACCAATGCGCTTACACCATGATCGTTGTGAGCAAAGTCGACAATCACACGAATGTCATTGAACTGATATGAGTTGCCACGCCCCGGATTATCGCTGCGATTAAGGCCAAACAATTTTAGTCCACTGTTGATAGCCTCATTGGGCAGCTTGAGTGCTTTGCATAACCCAATAACTCCAAGCGCGTTCTGAATATTGTGCGGTGCAGTACCATTGAACGTTATCGGAGCCTCAGTAATGTCAATCAAGTGCTGATAATCACCCGCCTCATGATAAACAAACTGATTAGCCTTGATATAAACAGCTCGCCCACCCAACTTGATCTGCTGTTGAATAATCGGATTACTTTCTGAGGTACTAAACCAGCAAATCGTCTTATCTAGGTTCTTATCCAAATTCTGGGCTTGCGTTACTGACGCTTGATTGTCAGCGTTTAAAACCAGTACATCGCTATTGCTTAAGGCCTTGCTAACCATGAACTTAGTTTCAGCAAGCTCGGCTAAGGTATTGACTCCATATTCGCCAAGATGATCGCTAGCGACATTGGTTATTAACGCCGCATCAACTTGCATGATGGGTAGGCCACGACGAAGCAGACCTCCTCTAGCAACCTCTAAAAACGCCATCTCTGTTTGATGGTCCCGCAATAGCAAGCGCGCGCCGCCGGGTCCGGAATAATCTCCGTAATCGATCACTCTATCGCCGACTTTGATGAAGTCGGTCGAGGTGACGCCGGCCTCTATTGCGGCCTCTTTAGCTATCGCCGCGGCTAGGCGTACGCAGGTAGATTTTCCATTCGTTCCAGTAATAAATGCGATTGGAATACTCGAAAAGTCTTGCCATTGAAGGCTTTCGAGCGTGGGTAAATTGTCAATTGGCCAAATTTTGCTAGTTGCGCCTAAACCTAGACTCACTTCGTCATCGTCGATTAGGCAAACAACACCGGCTTTGTTTGCCGCCTCGACTAAGGCTAATAATTGTTGGTTACTCTGCGCGAGCCATA
>JAFMHC010000339.1:0-2739 GCA_017854775.1 Gammaproteobacteria bacterium
TCTCTTTGCTGAATATTCTGCGCCGGCTCATCTTTCCTGATCGAGGCTTTTTGAGCTTATTGACAGACACAATATAGGAAAGGTATTCAGCAAGTTCGCTGAACGACTTCGCCTTGATTTTAATCTTTTCATCGATTAGTTTTTGACTAGCAGAACGTGGTTTTCTTCGAAGCGTAGGCAAGTGAAACCCAGGGAACAATGGAGTAGTATTTTGCATGGCTAATTGTACCAATTTAGCCCTTTTTCAACCCCTTATCAGGCATGCTAAACAAGCTTAACTTAGTGCCATTCGGGTCTGTCCCCGATTGTTTCAGCGAGTATGAAAAATGCGCAGAGCATTTTTCTCTAGAGGCATTACATATGAGTCAAGGGTTGCTAGACTCTAGCGCCAACGAATTGAAACCCAATTTTCATTATGTCTACTGCCAACCGACGAATCAGATCGATCACCCCAATTCGCCCGCCAAGCGAACTGTTAGCACGTTACCCTTCGCCTGCCGCTGTTGAGCAACTGATTAATGTTACCCGCAATAATATTGGAAACATATTGCGACGAGAGGATGATCGATTGTTAGTGGTTACTGGCCCGTGTTCGGTTCATGACCCTGTGTCCGCCATTGAGTACGCCGATAAGTTAGCTGAACTCAAGCGCGAATATGTTGACGACTTAGAAATTGTGATGCGCGTTTATTTTGAAAAGCCAAGAACAACGGTGGGTTGGAAAGGCTTAATCAATGATCCTGATTTGGATCAAAGTTTCAATGTAGACAAAGGGCTCGAAGTGGCGCGTCGTGTTTTACTCGAAATAAATCAAAGAGGCGTGCCAGCAGGGTGTGAATTTTTAGATGCGGTAACAGGCCAATATTACGCTGACCTTGTGAGTTGGGGGGCAATTGGTGCGAGAACTACGGAGAGCCAAGTTCACAGGGAGCTCGCTTCGGGCTTGTCATGCCCGGTTGGGTTTAAAAACGGAACTAATGGAAATGTTGATATTGCGTCTGATGCGGTCATTGCTGCTCAGTCGCAACACATCTTTTTAAGTCCGACGGAAGAGGGCACAACGGCGCTCTTTACGACGGCAGGCAATGACGATTGCCATATTATTTTGCGCGGAGGGCTGGTTCCAAATTACGATGCGGCAAGTGTCGCAACCGTAATGTCAACCTTGGCTAGCCGGGGTATTGATACGGGTGTCATGATAGATATGAGTCATGCGAATAGTCAAAAAAAACATCGAAACCAACTGAAGGTTAGCCGCGATATCGCCGAACAACTTAGCCATGGGAATAACGATATCGTTGGCTGCATGATTGAAAGCCATTTGGTTGAAGGGCGTCAAACAATTGAGCCGGGTAAACCGCTTGTTTACGGTCAAAGTATTACTGACGCTTGCATTGATTTCGAACAGACAAAGGGCGCAATAGCGCAATTAGCAAACGCGGTGCAGCGCCGTAGAGCGAAAAATTAAACACGCTATAGCTTAGTTGCTCGAGCCTAAATCGGTGTATTAGGCAAAAATAATCGGGGTCAGAGTAACGTTAAGGCGCAATCGTCGACCCTACGGCAAACTAGGTTCTATACCGATCGAATAGCTGTAATATTACTCTGACCCCGATTATTTTGCGATTATTTCCTGACCGTGATTGGTGTAATAGCGTGTAATACTTTTTCTGCCGGATGCCAGTAAGCTTTTGTGATAACAATTTTATCCAAAAGCATTTAAAGGAGCGTACTTATGTTTATAACGTTATTTAAACGATATCTTCAAGTCAAGCATTGCCATAATGGACTAGTTTTTAGCATTAATGGTTTCAACAAAATACGGAGTATTGGTTTTATAACATCAATATCAAAATTCCTGACATCGAGTGCTTTGATCACACTCATCGCGTTTGGAGCAACAACCATTAATGTGGCGAATGCAGACGAACCTAAAGATTGCACTTTACCGAGTAATTGGTTCGATAACCCTAATGGAAATGATATCCCAGACCCCGCGATTTTAGCTTGGGAAATCAACTCACAGACCAAATGTCAGTTTCATCAATGGTCGTGGAATGCTTTTTTATGGGCAATGCAGGACATGGGCGACAACCTGTTAAGGTTTGAAACGTTCCCAACAATGGAAGAGACGGTCAATGCAAATTGGGATCCAGATGCAAAGCGTGAAGAGATTAAACTTAATTTGCGTGTTGGTAAAGCTGACCACCCAATTGATTCAGTCGCTCAAGCTGGTACGACTGGCATTTTGGTGGCTCAGAATAATTATCCTGTTTACTACAGTCAGCACATCAACCCACAGATGTTTGAAGATATAACAGAAAGAGGGTGGACGACTGCCAACGGCATTGCAAGCGCACCACAAAATTCTCTCTTTGAAATTGGCGATGTGGAATATAAGGCGGCTTGGGCTGTGGTATCCAGTGAGGATGACATTCCAGGTGCTTACACCCGTATGGCAAGCATCCCTGAACTTACCGCAACGACCATTGCAGGCACCTACACTATTGGCGTGCCCAAAAATCCAATCTATAACACTGAGCTTGTTGCTTTGATCGGTTTGCATGTCGTTGGCTGGGTCAATGGTCATTCAGAGGCGGTTTGGGCTAGTTTTTCTCCTAAAGAGATTGCGTCGATTGTAGGGCAAACTGATGCTGATCGTGATCCAAGCCATGTTGTTACTGATACGGCAGGCCCGTTCATTGCAGCAGGCACGACGGTTGCAGATTGTAACCAAAC
>JAFMHC010000339.1:2749-3611 GCA_017854775.1 Gammaproteobacteria bacterium
AAACGCAAAATCCAGTACAGCCTCTGAACGACGATGGACAAACCTTGAAACTGACGACCCAAGTATGTCAAATGTTCGAGAATGGTGATCGATTACCACAGGATCAGACAAATAACAATTCTGTAAACCAAGTCAATGCATCGGCCGCAGAGTTAGTGCCTTCGGGGCTGCAGGCTTCAGGCTATAGCGAAGTCGGCGCAGTTTGGTCAAACAAAGACGATAGAAACGAGTGGCCGTTAATACAGAAGGAAAAACTCAACGTAACGTTTCAAAACCAGCTTACTGGTTCAACCGTTTTATCTAACCCAGTGATTGAAACGTTTACCCAAACTCAAGTAGGCGCAGACAACTGTTTGACCTGTCACAACTCACTGCAGTTTCAGCCATCAAATCCGAGCATTGATCCGCTCAAACCGTCGATGCTGAACCTCAGCCATTTTTTGATGCAGATCTATGTCGACACCGCAAAAGGGGAAGACTAATCGCAATTTGATATACCTAGGAGGTGAGTTTTTTTCACATGCCTCCTAGTCCAAAGAAACAGATGATTAAAGGATTTTATTATGACACTCACACTTAGAATTCACCCCGCAATCGGCATTTCGCGCAGCGGTAACGCACCTGACAGCTATGTAATTGCTCCAGAAACCTCAGCAGGGATGCCTGTCAATTCCTCTACTCCTAACCCGAGTGAAATTTGTGGTGGTTTACCCACAAAACAAGGCACCACTGGTTACGTACCGGTATCAGACCAAGATTTACGCGATTCTCAAGGGCGGCTGAAACCCCATGGGCAGCGTTTTCGTATTTATGCCTACGAAACTCCACCCAGCGGAGTTTATCCCTATCAAGGGTCTACCAC
>JAFMHC010000340.1 GCA_017854775.1 Gammaproteobacteria bacterium
GGGGCTAACTGCCTACCACAGGCCTCTCGACGTAGCGCCTTCATACGCTTTTTATTGCAGTTTCATAATGTCTTGATATACGTACTGATCGGCTCTGTCTTGATTACAGCATCTCTTCGTCACTGGATTGATACTGGTGTGATACTGGCTGTGGTCATTGCCAACGCCATCATCGGCTTTATTCAGGAGGGAAAGGCGGAGCAAGCCATGGATGCTATTCGCCATATGTTAGCCCCGCGAGCCAATGTGATTCGTAACGGCGAGCGTATTACTATTGACAGTAAGCAACTGGTTCCTGGCGACATTGTTTTACTGGAGGCAGGTGATAAGGTGCCTGCTGATCTTCGGTTGCTCTCCGCACATGGCATGTCAGTGCAGGAGGCAATCTTAACCGGTGAATCTGTACCGGTGGAAAAGCACATCCAAGCTGTGCCTAAGAATTCAGCACTCGGAGATCGTTTTTGTATGGCTTTTTCCGGCACTTTGGTCGCCAGTGGTCAGTGTAAAGGTGTCGTGGTTTCGACTGGTTTAAGTACAGAGATCGGACGTATCAGTGGTTTGTTGTCGGAGATAGAAACACTGACAACGCCACTGGTGGCACAGATGAACGTGTTCGCCAAATGGTTGACCATTCTGATTCTTATCATCGCCGTCATATTGCTCGTTTTTGGTTATTTCGTCGCGCATTACAACTTTACCGAAATGTTTATGGCGGTAGTGGGGCTGTCGGTGGCTGCGATTCCGGAAGGCCTACCTACCGTAATGACTATAACGTTGGCGATTGGTGTACAGGCTATGGCACGGCGTAATGTGATTGTGCGACGTTTGCCCGCTATTGAAACATTGGGTTCGGTATCAGTGATTTGCACTGATAAGACGGGCACGCTCACACGCAACGAAATGATGGTGGCCTCTGTGCTTACTCACCGCTACCGCTTTACTGTAGAAGGCAGCGGGTACGAGCCAAAAGGTGTTTTAAAATTGGAAGAGGCTCATGTTTCCCCTGCCGAACACACTGTTTTAGAAGAACTCGCCCAAGCAGCAGCACTCTGCAACGATGGTGCTCTGCGTAAGCATGATGGTGTGTGGGTAGTAGAAGGCGACCCTATGGAGGGAGCGCTATTGGCTTTTAGTGGAAAAATGGATATTGACATTCGACAGGAACAGGCACTGTGGACACGCACAGATACCATTCCCTTTGACGCCAGACATCGTTTCATGGCGACGCTAAATCACGACCATCAATGCAATGCCTGTGTATTTGTCAAAGGTGCGCCGGAGAAGATTCTGTCCATGTGCGTAAATCAGCGCAACGCAAATGGATCAATAGAATCATTGGATGCCGCATATTGGATTGATCAGGTGGAGGCTATTGCGGCGCTTGGCCAGCGCGTGCTTGCGTTTGCTACCAAACCGATGATGCCAAATAATACGGTTTTGGAGTACACGGATGTCGATACTTCGCTAACCCTGCTGGGTATGGTGGGGATGATTGACCCGCCCCGCGTCGAAGCGATTGCGGCAATTACTGAATGTCAGGGTGCGGGTATCCGTGTAAAAATGATAACCGGCGACCATCGCAAAACCGCTGTCGCAATTGGCAAGCAGATCGGTTTACAGTGTGCGGAAATAACCCTTACCGGGGAGGATATCGATAGTATGGATGATGCTTCTTTGCGTCATGCGGTACTGAACTGCGATATTTTTGCCCGCACGAGTCCAGAGCATAAGTTGCGCCTAGTTATGGCTTTGCAATCTCATGGTATGACAGTAGCCATGACTGGAGATGGGGTCAACGATGCTCCGGCACTCAAGCGCGCCGATGCAGGCATTGCCATGGGACAAAAAGGGAGTGAGGCCGCCAAAGAAGCCGCAGAGTTGGTGTTGACCGATGATAATTTCGCTTCTATAGCAGCGGCCGTGCGCGAAGGTCGCACCGTATACGACAATCTCAAGAAAGTCATCAGTTGGACGCTGCCAACCAATGCGGGTGAAGCAATGACGATAATCGTAGCATTGCTTATGGGGATGACTCTCCCCATTACCCCGATTCAGATTCTTTGGGTCAACTTGATTACCGCTATTACGTTGAGTATTGCATTGGCCTTTGAGCCAACCGAAGAAAACACGATGCGCCGCCCACCGCGTACTCGTGATGAGTCGCTATTGAGCGGTGACTTGGTCTGGCACATTATACTAGTGTCCTTTCTATTTCTTTGCAGTGTATTCGGTATTTACCATTACGCGATTGATCAGGGGTATTCAGTTGAGCTCGCTCGCACTATCGCGCTTAATACCTTGGTAGTGATGGAAATTTTCCATCTATTTTTCATTCGGAATATCTACGGAACCTCTCTGACTTGGAAAGCAGTACGCGGCACCAAAGTGGTATGGTCGTTAGTGCTAGTAATTATTGCCGCACAATTTGCCATGACCTATTTACCACCACTGCAAACTGTATTTGCTACCGTAGCCATCCCGTTCTTGGACGGCATACTCATCGTTGGTGTCGGGGTAACATTATTTACTATCATCGAAATTGAAAAGCAGATTCGACTCGCGTTCCGGCGGATGAAAAGGGTGTAATATTTTTTGGATTTACGTTTTATTTATGCACCTTTTACGAATTAGCTCCACTTGTCCTATTGTTTTTGGTCGGTTTAAAGCTGGATGTCAAGATGATTTGTACGCTGGGGTCATCGGCCAAATAATTTTCATCTTGGTCGCTGGTTATGTGAAGAGCAAAGGTTTCCTCGCATTTACTCAACAGCTACATGATCGAGATAGTCTAAAAGTAAAAGGGGTGATACTGCCCCGTACTACTTCACGATTCAACAAGCAGGCTGCGGAAGACATAAACAAGTGTTGCGGAAGTTTATGTATTCAATGCTGGGGCTCAAAGTGACTTAATGCTTGTTTTTAACAACTTAGTGAAAGGGGAGTGTATGAAAAAATTTAAAATGTGTATTGATTTTGACTTTAATCAAGTTTTCGCTAGTGTTGTAGACGTATTTTTAAAAGACGTGTTTTGCCTTCACCGTTAAGTGGCAAGATTTAAGGTTCATGTGACTATGTATCTATTAGTATGGTTTGGTCATCTTTATTGAGCTTTCACCCACTAAAATCGACAATCAATAACTTGTGCCTTGAGGATTAAGGTTGTACTAGAGTGTATTTTTGAATTGCCCTTCATTTGCCCTTTATTCTTTGATTTTAAATATCGAGGAGAAATATTTTATTTTAAGCTTTTGATTTTAAAGGGAAAATTGGTAGCTACGGGCGGACTTGAACCGCCGACAACAGCATTATGAATGCTGTGCTCTAACCAACTGAGCTACGTAGCTATTTTCACATCACGATATGGCAGCCGTATAAAATAAAAAAGCTAGGATCGTTTTGAGGGCGCGTATTATCACGTTAGGCTAGAGGGCTGTCAAGCTAGATCTGGGGGCTTTATTAAGTATTTTTGTAATATAGAGTTTGTCTAAACGTTGTGGAGTTCATATCAGTAAAAACTCCACAAACGTGCGCTTAAAACTGTATTTCGTGAATAAATACGATATTACGATTAATGTTTTGTCATCTTTATTTCTAG
>JAFMHC010000099.1 GCA_017854775.1 Gammaproteobacteria bacterium
ACCACGTCGATTACCAATACCGGCGGTAGTCGATCACATACCAATCTAATGCCAACGCTTTGCGTCAATTTTATTGTCGCACTATTTGGTATTTACCCATCTAGACAGTAACGGAGAAATATTATGTCAGAACCATTTATTGCAGAAGTTCGAATATTCGCCGGTAATTTTGCCCCAAGAAGTTGGGCATTTTGTGATGGGCAATTATTACCAATTGCACAAAATACCGCCTTATTCTCGTTAATCGGCACCACCTACGGGGGTGATGGTAGAACAACTACAGCCTTACCCAACCTCCAAGGACGTGCACCCATGCACCCTGGTCGTGGGCCTGGGCTAACCAGTAGAAGGCTGGGGGAGAAGGTCGGTGTAGAGACTGTGACACTAAGCGAGGCACAAATCCCGAGTCATACTCATACCTTTCGTGTTGATAGTACACCCCCTCAACCAGGTGGCCCGACCAATACCACGTCTGTCGCGGGTTCAAGATCTATGAATGCTTGGCAAACCAATACCTCAGCTAATTTGGTTGATATGTCATCAGCATCAATTAGTACCACCGGTGGCGGACAAGCGCATACCAATCTTCAACCATTTCTAGCGCTGAACTTCATTATCGCGCTGCAAGGACTATATCCGTCAAGAAGCTAATAATGTCACTCTGCTTATGTAAGTAAGCAGATGCAATTAAAAATAAAAAGGCAATTTCGCTAGCAAAGGGAATTGCCTTTTTATTTATCTAGATTTGTTATTTATAAGCTCAAGAACAACCACCACGCATGCCAAGTGACAGCGGCCCTAATCACCTATCGAGTAAATAGCAGATTAAGCACTTAAGTCGTAGCTAAACACCGATTCAAGTTCAGTTTCAGATTTAGGAGTAACGAATACGGTCGTCGTGCCAAACTCTTCATGCGAGAACTCTAAACTCCCCTGCTCTATCGACGATGCTTCGCATTTCATAATCACCGAAAATGCTTCCCAGCCTTCAGGGGCACTAGTCGATTCAATGACTTCCGTCACTTGAACATCACATTCACCGTTTCCGTTTATCTCCTTTGCTTTAAGAGTCTGCCCGAGTAAAGAGTTAAATCTGTCTAAACGCCACTTTTCCATTTTCAATTTGCCCTTAAAATTTTAATTTATATTTCACGCTACACTAACGCAGGCCAATTTTATCATAAACCGCTAATGGACTCACATGCATCACTTTCTACGGCCTAACACAATTCGCTGAGTTACGTGTTCAATCGTTGTTTCGTTATGAGCAATAATTATGATGGTCAATTCACCATCCAGCTTCACTAACGCATTTCTGATTTTTAGTTCGTTTTCGTTATCTAACGCGCTTGTCGCTTCATCCAAAATCAATACATCTGGCTTGGAGAGCAATGCTCGCGCCAAGGCTAAACGTTGACGCTCACCACCAGACAATTTAACGCCTCGATCCCCGATCACGGTATCTAAGCCTTGTGGTAGCATTTTAATGAATTCACTCGCAGCGGCTAACTCCAATACGCGCCACAATTCTCGCTCAAGCGTGGCGTTTGACTCGTATTCACTTTGATCACAAACCCAAATCAAATTTTCGCGAATACTGGCATGGAACAGGAACACTTCTTGCGTAACATAAGCAACTCTACTTCGCCAAGCAAGACGGTTACCATTATCAATCGCACAACCGTCGACACTGATTTGCCCGCTAGATGGTTCAAGCAAGCCTGAAATCAAATCGGCTAAGGTAGATTTCCCGATACCTGAAGGCCCTACGATCGCAACCGTTTGGTTGCGCTTGAATGTAGCATTGATAGCATCTAACACCGCCCCTCGACTATCCATATATTGATAGCCTAAATTTTCTAATTTTATCGACTCCTGAAACTGTGGAGCATCGCTCTGGCCAATTGAGCCACACGCCTCAGACCATTGCTTTAAATCAGCCGATCTAGCCATTAGGTCTTGGTATGTCGGGGCTTGATGAATCAAATTTTGAATGGTTGATTGAATCGACGAGACTTGCGGCATTAGTCTTGAAAAAATAAAAAGCATTGCCAACAAATTTGCAATTGGTAATTCGAATCGTTGAATTGCACTGTAAAACAGCACTGTAAATATAATCGCCGCGCCGACCATATTTACCCAACGGGTTAGAGCATTGAACTTAGCCATGCGAATTTGTTGCTGCTCTAACTCAGCGCTAGTCGACTCCATGCGGCTTAAATAACGTTCTTCGGCGGCAAAACTTTTAATGATTTTTAAACTACCGATATTGTCAAAAATAGATCGATGGATATTTCGATTGGCATTCAAGCCAACCCTACCGCTAGCATGAATTCTGCGATTAATTGGCCATAGCAGTAGCGCTAGGGCAAAAGCGCACAATAACGCAATAACAGTCAGTTTGGCCGATAGAAGCGAAGCGAAGCCAACATAAACCAGCACTAAAATCACGCTACTGGTTAAATTCAATAACAGTTGCAAAGATGCTCCAACAGACTGAACTTGGCTTGTTAATAAGCGCAAAAAATCGGACATATGCTCACGATTCAAATACTTCCATTGCGTATAGAACAGCGCTCGGCTTAGCTCATTACGTAACTGCATTACAAATGATTGACGTAATGATGCCGACACTACTGTGCTAGCAAAACTCAAACTGGCAACGACAATCATCAATAGCAAATACACAACAAGAACTGACTGCAGATCGAGCTCTAAACCAAGATTAGTCGCAACACTATTAATAGATTGTGCAACACCAGATGAAACCCCTGTACCGCCCATATCTACGCCAACAGCCCCAAGCAAAGGCACTATCAATAAGATCCCGACACCTGAGGCCACGCTACTTAATAACATTAGTATCAGCGCCGTCAATACCTTCAACGGTGCAAATTTAACGCATTTGACGAGCAATGGTTTCAAGGAAACTAGTGACTTAATGCTCATGTGACTTATTATTCATACAAACTTTTTACTCATAAGAGTTCTGATGACATAACGTTCGGTCACCTATTCCATCAGCATTTGTTGTCTCACGCAACAAATAACCAGTTTGATTCAAATCAAGTAATTTTGTCAGATTAACGTCAAAGCCGGTTATAACTCGCATGCTTACTTTAGCAACCCGATACATTAACGAGCACAACTGACCTTAGGGTTCGTTAAGCAGAAAGGTCCTGCTTTAAACATTTGGCAAATGTATAGCCAAACAACAGAAATACCTATTACTGCCTATTACAGATGACTAATGCGGCAGCGGAAATCAATTTTTTCAAGGCAAGAAGAAAGCTAATCCAGCGATAATATTCGACCAGTTGGAGTTTTTTAAGGTTATACGAGACGCCCTCAACTCAGACAGAAAACCGGCTATTTATCTGTAGCTATACGTTGCTGTTGCTCTGGCAAATCAATCTCGACCGAGTTAGCGCCGTCTTTATCAATCGCTAGTACCATATTGTCCGCAAGGAAAACTCGGGAGCTATTTTTGTAACCAAGGTTGATGCCACCATCACTCTGAGAAAAATTCACGTTCAAACCCGCGGTGCTTTTTTGCACATAAAGCAGATTTCCATCCAGTTTAACTTTTTGATGAATCAAACCAATTGAATGTTCGTAGCCATCCTTGTCTACGAAAGAGAGCGCGCAACCAGAGATCAAAGTAGCCATTATCGTAATAGCTAGCACCTTGATCACTTTGACTATTCCCCACATACGGCTTTTTTGCTTATCTTATTGCTGGAACCTGCAGTCTCGAGGGACTCTTGGTTTTTCTTCGCCATATTTATCGCAGCTTTACCTGTAGCAAATAGTTGCACAAATCGAAGGCCATTAGTCTTAGTGCCACATGGGTTTGTTTGGGCATCGTACTGTTCAGAATTAATAGAGGTTTTGGCATAAACCGACCTCAACGAATCATCTACGATCGGAATTATCGTCGCTGTCGCTCGCTTATAACCAAAGGTTGCGCCTTGAAACGGGTTGGTAACACCAAAATTCAAATCAATTATCGACACCGTGGTATATGCGCCAAACAACAAATTTCCATGGGTTGTATTAAGATCTTCCCTCAAGAGATCATTATGCAAGGCGTATTCCGCAGCCTCGCCGGTCGCAAACTCCTCATCGATGATGATCTTTGAAATTGAAATATCAATATCGGAACTTCCGAGCACAGAGAATTCAGTTCCATTTTCCTTAGGTGGCACGATAGCCATTTGCGCGTTTTTATAGCCTATACCAGCGCCATTAGAGGAAAAGTCGATTGCCAAGCTTGTTGCCGTGCCGAAATAAACTTTATTAGCACATCCGCTTAAAAAAATAACCGCTAAAGTCGAAATCACTACAGTCCTTTTCATTTAACACCTCCAATTTCTAATTTTATACTGGGCATGTATTGTCGAAGCCATCAATATACGAATCTTTTAATCACTATATATCTAATGGCCTCTAAACCTCAAGGTGTCTCATGATAACAAGTTACTGTTGCAATACACTGACGAGTGTCTCGGGTTCGCCGTTTAATTGCATTTCACAGTCCCCCCAAGCGGCTGGAATATCATACTGTGCTTCAGCTTTGTATTCGAATCGAGCGAACCGGCGTTCGCAGCGGATTAAAAAATTATCGATACGCCCCGTTATCGGCTCAACAACAAAAGACTTTTTCAGTAGCGATAGAAACGTGCGGCCATTGGGAGTCAAGGTCACTCTGCGTTCCAAAACCGAATCACCCTCTTGAATTTGTTTTATGTTTTGCATGTAGGCCGAAAACGTATCGCTGATTTCAGGGGTCGACGCCACAAATTGATTATATTTTTCGAGCGCCTCTGCGTTGTACCCTAAGTCCAACATCAACTTTAGTATGGCGAATTGAATGGTCTTTTTAACTTCGTCATCCAACGCACGATTACCACCCCACTCCACATCTTCGAACATCATGATTTTTAGCAACGGTTCTAATTGCTGCTCTTTGCTACCGAATTTTTCGGCAAGATAGTAGCGCGCAAGTTGGGTGTGAACTCCAGTAAAAAAAGTCTTATCACGTAAGCGATCAATTTTATTCAAGGCCTGCATCGCCTTGCGTTGGCTTGGAGCCTCTTTTTTGAGTTCCTTTCTCAGTCGATTATAGAGACTCATGTACGCTCGCGACGCACCCATAGGTTTAACGAAGCCGTTAATATTGGCAATTTTCGAATGATCAAACACAACACGGGCCACTTGCCTAGAATCAACTGAGTTAGCATTCAACCTAGCGGGCCTAAATTTATAAGTTGCAACAGTTTTTATAGCTACCGAATCAAAAAAGGGCTGTGATGAGCGTAGCACTTCAATTTCTATTGGCTGCCCCATCTTATCGACCATAAATACAAGCTCAACAACACCACTGTCTATTCTTGACGGCCAAAAGCTTTCATAAAAATTTTTCGACACACTACCTTCAATTATCTCAGCCGCCTCGAAGTCTTGTGCATGCACTAGGCCATAGACTAAACAACCGATTAAACTTGCCAATAGGGTTAGATAATTACGAATACTTTTTTGCATGTTATTTTGTTTTATATGCCCACAAATTGACTAGCTTGTTAAGAGCGCAATTGGCGTAGAACTTGCGATTTTTTCGAGGAACAGTGTAAGTAAACAAGTTTATTAATTCAAACTATTCCTAAAGCTCCACCAATAAAAATAGCCGTCGATACATCGGCATAGGGTCGCCACACCTAGGCTCGCTAATTTGGAACAAGACTCGGTTGATATTGATACGGCAATTCCTTCCACTCTAGTTTCTTCGTTATACCAGAGAGCAAATCAGAAAAATGGACACCCACCTAGAGGTGTTGCCCAACCTCAAAGCACTGAACATTATTGATTGCATTTCGTATTGAAAATCAACTAGTCAATACCAGTTCTTGACCAATGTAATAGAGTGTAATGGTCGTGGGCCGAGCTGTTATCTATTCTAGACTTTCTTGAAGTCACCCTGAGGTGGTTAACGGCCAACCAGACACCAGCTTCAAGATTGCTAACAAATTGATAACTACTTAAACCTACTCTAAATACGGAGATACCATGACCAACCCTCTCACCTTGATGATGCCGGTAAAGCCTGACACTAAACTACTCTCGATTATCGAAGTTTTAGCCGAGAATCAAGCGCCGATTGATGCGGCACTTAGCTCAATTGGCACCGTGCATTTCGCGCGCTTTTTGCTTTTAGATAGCTCGGTCGCTAACCTGCAACCTGATTTAAAGGATATAAATGCAACGTCAGACACTTTGATAATCGGCGTAGTCACTGATTATGACGGTAATTTCGACGCCTATATTAGTGATTTTGTGGCCCAACTTGGTGACGTATTCAATGCCCTTCTTGCGTTTGTCGTTGGCGGTGATTCGGTGACGCCTGTACAAGATAATTTGGCCGCCTTCCAAGCGTTTATCGCTACAAATGATGCCTCTCAGCATAAGCCAAATGACACTTTGTATGCGGCCTACCCGCAAACAGTTCAACAGATCAAAGCCGCTTTTCCATAAGCCAAGCTTTATCTAACCAAGGCTCTCGTCCAGATTGAGTGACGAGAGCATCTAATCTGAACTTACCATCACCCCTTCCTGCTTGGAGAAGTTTTATGAACGCACCCTCTATTGATTTTGACGACGTGCAAGGCACGATTTTACGAGGCTATCGAGTCGATTATGCCCGCCACTTTGTGTTGAGCATCGACAATGTACCAGCGATGAGCTCATTGCTAAGTTCACTAGTCAGTGGCACCAATGGCTTACCCAAAATCACCACGGCTCTTAGGCTTGAGAGCAAACCTGAGAGTTTTCTAAATCTCAGTTTCACCAACACTGGCCTATCAAAAATGGGCCTCAGTGATGAGCAGTTGCAGACATTTGATTCGTCGTTTCAACTAGGCGCAACTAACCCAAGCGTTGCTAATAATATCGGCGACGTTGGTGATAGTGCCCCAAGCAATTGGATTGATGGACTCAACGATGGCGGTCAGGTACATCTTTTAATCAGTCTTTGGGCCAGAGACTCTAAAGAAGTACTTGAATCAATCAGCGCTACATTAGCAAGTGCATTTAGTGGCGTAGCAACCATAATCTTGCAACACGATGCCAACGCATTACCCGATAATAAAATTCATTTTGGCTACCGTGACAGCATTGCTCAACCGACCGTCAAGGGTGCACCTCCAGCAAAGTATGAACCAGATGATCAACCCGAAGTTGCTACTGGCGAATTTCTATTGGGGTATAAAAATGAAATTGGAGGTACCTATACTGTCTCCCCGACTGAACTTTCATTGAATAGTTCGTACGCGGCCTTCCGTATTTTGGAGCAGGATGTTGCTGGTTTTAATGCCATTTTAGATAGCTTTGCTCAAACCACCGGCATGGAGACTGAGATGGTCGCCGCGAAGGTTTGTGGGCGCTGGCGTAATGGTAACCCATTGACACTGTCACCAGATCAACAAGAACCTGTGTTACCAACAGAACAACTGAATAACTTTACCTACGTAAAACCAGAGGCAGTAAACGACGATACGCTTGGTTTAACCTGCCCAGTAGGCTCACATATACGCCGTAACAACCCTCGAAATGCAGGCGTTGTTGGCACCGACAGCACGCATCATCGAATCACGCGCCGAGCGATGCCGTACGGCAAAGTTTACAACCCGCAAAACCCAGATGATGGCAACCGAGGCTTAATTGGCTATTTCATTAACGCAAGCATTACCAACCAGTTCGAGTTCCTTACTGGCCAATGGGATCAAACCTCTACATTCGTTAAGTCTGCCGAAGCACCTGGAGGGTCACCAGCGGGTAACGCCGTTTTTAACATCAGTGGTGAGGATGTCTTCTTGGGCGTCAACGACCCTTCGAACAGTTCATTCACCTTTCCCAAAGACGGTGTGAATGGAAGCAACAACGTAAACGTAACAGGATTTGGCCGAACGATTATCACGCGAGGTAGCGTGTATTGTTTTTTCCCTAGCATCACAGGGCTGCGATATTTAGCCAACCTTGCTGCATCACAAGGCTAGGGTCATAGATCGTACAGTCTGCCCTACTGTTATCGACAGTTTGGATACATAGAGAAAGACCTACACCAAAAAATGCACTGAAAAGGTCTTGAGTGAGACGTTACCTAATAACCCGAAACGGGACTTTGTTATGACATTTAAACAACAAGTAGACAGACATAAAACCTACGCAATTTTTGGTGCAGGCGCATCAGGCTTATACACAGCCTGGCGCCTATTAGATGGAAAACCAAAAGGGCGCAACGCGAAAAAGAAGCATCTCATTGAAGGCGATGTTTTGCGACTTTATGATTGGGGTAGATACGATTTTAATACAGAAGATTCTGGCTCGCGCGAACCGGGTGCCCGGGTATGCACCTGGCATTTTAAAGACGACCCCGACAATTCATATCTAGAGCTAGGAGGTATGCGTTATTCATATTGGAATGGCAAGCCAATGGGAGAAGGCCACCGCGTTGTTACTACCACGATAGGCAAGCTAGGGCTTGACCAATGTTCAGTGCCGTTCAATGAATCTGCGGACCCCTTGATGTCACTGCGCACCCGTAACATGTATATCTCGCAAGTGAATTCCAATAATCCGGCCCCCTATGCCGTTGATCACTACGGCGCAGACTCTCCGCCGGATAACGAATTCGGCACAATCGAGTCGGTTGCCATCACTAAACGTAGAGGCCCAAAGACACGTCGTGAATGGTGCAAATTCTATGAAACAGGAAAGATTACCGCGAGCATGCCTGATTCTTCGGTGTTTAAAAAAGGAGACTATCTTAAGGATATTGGCTATTGGAACTTAGGCTACGACACGCTTGGTCAAGAAGGCTTTTCGTATCTGGCCGATGGCAATGGCTATTCATCCAACGTCGTCAACAGCCACTCTGCCCAGTCGTTCTCAGTAAATGATGAGTTCACGCCCGGCACCGAATACAAGACTCTCACCAAAGGATTTTCAAGCCTCTTCGATGCCCTATTCAATGAAGTAAAACGATTAGCAAATGAAAAAGGCATCGTGTTTGAGTATCGGCCAGATACTCGCTTACGCTCTATTGTGCATCACAACAAGATCGTCCATTACACAACAGCGACTCGGGCTCAGCCTGATCATGAACACGGCAAGCAAGAATGCAGTGCCGCGTTCCTCGCGATGCCACGTGGCGCGATCGAATTAGTCGCACAAGCCACACGTTATAGCGATCAAGAAGGCCTAGATGTGCTCAACCATGAAAACGTTCAGCTGTATCTAGAATCAGTAATTATGGAACCTTCCTATAAGGTAGGGATGTTTTTCGATTCGCCTTGGTGGCTAGCCGGAAGCGCAACTTACCCGGCTAAGTTAAGCAGCTACTTCCTCACACCTCAAGGATGTGACTCTCTGGCTAGCGAAGGATTTCCAGAAGAATATCTAAACAAGATTGCCGCTACGGGTAAGCCATCAATCATAAACACAAGTTATTCAACTAAAGCACAGTTTCTAGAGCAGGTAGAACAATGCATTGAGCAGCGCTTGAGTATCAAGCAGCAGAACGCCCTATTCGCGGCGGCCGAGCTCGATACGATTGGACCAAGCATTACCGATATGCCCATTCGTCAGGTGGTGTACTTCGGCAACAATGCATTGAAGCAAAAAGGTAAAAAGGTTTACGGTATCTTAGCGAGCTATGACGATATTCAATACACCACTTTTTGGAAAGCATTAGAGTTAGGGCCGAAGGCCGAACGAAAAATTCCCGAATCGAGGGATACACAACCACTCAACGGCCCAAAAAAAGCTACGCCAGTTATGGAAAAAATGCTGCGCAAACAATTAGCCGCTCTGCATTTTGGTCCGCAGTCGCAATACAGTGATGTGCCAAAACCGTTGGACACCCGCTTTATGGATTGGTCGTTGCCGCCGTTTAATGCCGGTTATCACGCGTACAAATCTCACTATGATATTGGAGATGTACAACAGAAGATCCGTAAACCTTCGCAATTGATAAAAGGCCAAGACGCCGAAATCTATATTGTTGGTGAGACCTACTCAAATGATCAGGCTTGGGTCGAAGGCGCGTTTTGCACAGCAGAGTCGGTGCTCAATGATTTTTTTGCAATAGAGCCAATTATTGATGAAAAACACTACCCGTTTATTTGCCCAATAGAGCACTAAAATGAAGTAGCAATCGATAACTAATCTAGCGCAGCCTATACACGACCTCGGGAACCATCGAGTTGGCAACTTGAGGCGAATAAATTTGTATGTCAATTTATTCGGTCTCTATCACTAGCGCCTAAGGTGCAACTATTAGATAAATAACCAGTAAAAATGTATATTTATTAAATCAGGAGCTAAAGTGATATTTAGATATTAAAGGCCTGCCGCCTTTGCCCTATCTCTGCAGCTTATAAAAATCTAGACGGTAAAACTGGATATTGCAATGACAAAGATCATCACCTTTTTAGCACTTGTATTGATAAGCTCAGTTAGCAATGCGAGCAATTGCGAGAATATCAAGCCCCCACCATTGCCAAGCAGCTTCGAATACGCAATTGACTATCAGCAATCGCTGTACACATGGATCAATTGCTATGCCTATAAGAATGTTGATGGCGTCAAGGTCGATAAAGAGGTGCGCCAAACAGGCCCGTTTATTGCGCTAAAAGATTATGGCACTCACCCCGCAGTGCGAATATGGTACTCACCTGAAGTAGTGACTTGGCTTGAAAATGGCCGACAAAATACTAAAGGCCACGCCAGCTCGGAGCAACTGCCCGACGGCGCTTTCATCCTCAAAGAAATGTATTTATCACCGGCCAATATTTACAATGAGATCGCCAACGTACCTCCGTTTAATAACGATAAAAAGGGCGAAGCCTATGAGGCCATACTTGAACATCTGATTGGCAGTTGGGTGATCATGATCAAAGACAGAAACGGCCCATCAGCAGATGGTTGGTATTGGGCACAAACTGAGCCGAACCCGAATAAAGATTACCAAGGCGCGCCAAACTACAACCCAAGTTGGTTGGATAATTACACCTCAACTGAACTAGACGTATACCCTCCGAAGAAAGGCGGCGGACGAGAGGTGCCTAAGCCACACTTTATTTATTCGGGGTTCTCAACCGGAACCTGCATTCGTTGCCATGCGTCGGCAAGTAGCGAATCCACATTTTCAACCTTGGATAATATTGACGACGACAAACAAGGCTTACAATTCCGAGTCGATAATTCATGGCGTGCTGAATCGTATTTAAATGCGGGCAGCATCGCAGCGCCATCGCTGGTCGAAAAATTGACCACATTTAAAAAAGAAATAAAAATTGACGGACAACTCGTGACCATCGATGGCCGAGATATTTTTGATCGATTAAAACCTATTTGGTATTTACCCGACAGCCAAAGGCCTTGGGTTGCGCACGACAAAAGCCAAGTTGATATACGCGACGCCCATCTTCCAGCAATTGAGGAACAAAAAGAAGAGCTTGCGCAAAAGTCAGATGAATCCTCAACCGATAAGCAAAACGGCAAGGCGGTAAATAAAGACTTTATAGATGCGTTTTGGTCATTAACCGAACTAAGAAAGCAACCGACCGCAGAACAAATCAAACGCTTTAGTTTTCCGCCCGCGTTTGCTGATCATAGTTTTTCAATGAAGATGAATCAGCGCCTACCAGTTGACCACCCTGAAGGCCCGATGACACCAGAGCGGCAACAATACATCACCTCAGATAATTGTGTCGGTTGTCACGGCGGCTTGGGAGGAGCACCCTCTGGCGTTTCTCAATTTTTACAAACAGGCCAGAACTACGGTGACGGATATAACATTTCACCGTACGGCGAATGGCGTTGGTCACCAATGGGCTTAGCTGGCCGAGACCCCATTTTTCACTCTCAGATAGAGACCGAGTTACTAATTCTACTTAAAGAAAACGGTCTACTAAACAAAGCAAAAGAACCCACTGTCGCGAAGCTCGGGCATGGAAAAAGCTTAGAAGAAGTTCGGGTATTACAACAGGCATTAGTAGATACCTGTTTACGTTGTCACGGTGCTATGGGCCTACGGCAAAAGGGTTTAAATCAAACTGAAGAAACCATTAGAAAGTTTTCGGCTAACTTCAGCAAATCTGATGATGCAATCCAAAAATTATTAACCAACAAAGATCGAAAAATCTTAAATCCTCAATTCGACCCGAATAATTTTTACCGCACTATTCCCCCAAGCAAAGAGACTAAACCATTTATTCCTTGGGCTAATACTGGCCTTCCACCAGCCAAGACCAATGAACATAGCAACGAGCTTGGTAATCTTGCACGCGAAGGTATCAGCTGCACTGTGTGCCACCATATTGCACCACCGGACTCATCAGATGTGGATCAATTCATTAGTACCGCAAAAGAAAGTCACCCCGACTGGATTAGCGACGACGGCCTCGTATGGACTGACGATTTCTTTACCTTTTTAGCAACTAATAATTCAGGGCTTTATAAGCGTTCAGAGAAGGATCAAATTTTAGGTCCATTCGATGATGTACGTGAAAAACCAATGCAGCATTCACTGGCATTAACACCGCAAATTGCGCCGACGTTTAAAATGGGAACTCAGGCAGTGGCCGATGAAGCGTTTACCAGCGACTCAGCTATGTGTGGTACTTGCCATACGATCAATCTACCCAATATTGGTGAATCTATTGAGAATGAGAAAAACCCAATTCTCAGATTGCTTCAACCTAACCCTGTGTTCCAAGACATACCGCACAGCATAGAACAGGCAACCTACTTAGAATGGCTAAATAGTGACTTTGGCCCTGGGTTACACAATAAAAAAGGCCCAGAGTTTCAATCTTGTCAAGACTGTCATATGCCGAATCAATCGCCACCGCTTAAGGATGGCAGTATTAGCAAGCCGTTAGCCGCGCAAATCGCAACCATACAAGACTCTAACTATCCGTTTGCTGATCACCAATTACCGAGCGATGAAATTGAAGTTCCTGTTCGGTCTGATTACCAACGTCATGAAATGGTCGGGCTTAATGGTTTTCTATTAAAGATGTTTGAGCAAAACAGCGAGGTGTTAAACGTTAACCTCAACGATATTGAAACCTTTGCTAACAACGGCGCCGAACTTGCTCTAAATAACATGGTTCAGTCAACCACCGAAGGCCGTGTCGCAAAACTTGAGATTAGCACCCCAGAAACCGACGAGGCTGGTGCTAATTTAGTGGTTGATGTGCATGTTAAAAACAACACCGGACACCGACTTCCGAGTGGCGTTACCTTTCGCCGAGTGTGGATTGAGTTATTGGTCAAAGGTGTTGATGATAAAGTGCTTTGGGCATCTGGGAAAAGTAACAATGCTGGTCTGATTCTTGGGCCTGATAACAAGCAGCTCAGTACAGAGTTTCTCAAGAACCCAGATTTGTACCAGCCACATTATCAAGAGATTTGCAGCGAAGACCAAGTGCAAATATACGAGGAGTTAGTAAAAAATGCTGAAGGCGAATTCACCACTAGTTTCGTGCACCGAGTTAATCACGTAAAGGATAACCGCATGCTGCCAAGAGGCTGGGTGTCAGGCGACGTATTTGCCGGCGGTGTCGAAGGCAGCGATGGGTTAAAAGACCAAGGTGAGTTACTACGTCAAATGATGCGAGCAACCGACCCCGATGGCGTTGGCTCTGACCCAGAGTACAATCAAAAACCGGGTGGTGACTCTATTCGCTATCGTATACCTTTGTCAAAAATTGCTGGCGCGGTAAGCATTGAAGCAACCCTTAATTCACAAGCGGTAACACCGTCATGGTTGTGGGAACGGTTTTCCCTAGCCAATGAAGCAAAAAAAGCAGGCTTTGACACTCCAGCAACAGACCGGCTCTATTACTTAGCCAGCACACTCGATTTAGACGATTCCGCCCTTAAAGGTTGGAAATTCAAAGTCACAAGTACGAAGCGCTCCATACCGATGAAGCTTGAGGTATCGAAAAGCAAAGCACAGTGTATTCCGGAAATGTTGTCGGGAAACTATAGCGTACGCTAATAACTCAGAGAAATTGGGAGAAATGACCATCAATACTTTGCTGCGGGCTCGAATAGAGCCCACGGTTCTACATCAGAAATGGGTGTCCACATTTGTTCCAGCGGTATAAGAATAAACAGTATCAACGCATTCCGTCGACCAAGTCATACCGCGTACTTTTAGGTTAGCTACTCATCCCAACAGGATGAATATCGCTTTAAAGTTCAGCAACATCATTAGATTCACGTGACCGTACTTAAAACGGCACTGGATTCTTGATGAGAATCAATAAAATAATTCGAGAATTACATGGGCCTGAGATATGCAAATACGGGCATCTTCGGATGGGTGTCTCGGTAAACCGCTGAGATGTGTGTCCACTATCACTCCCATTAAAATAAATCCAATCCTGGAATTGCTGCCTTTTCGGGATATAGACAATGATCTAAATAAATAGCAAGACCGACATCGCCCGTCCACAATGTAAATCTGCCTTGACCGAAACGTAAACGATCTTTATTACATTGATCGATTGAGTGCATTGCGAACTTTCTTGCTCTATCAAGCCATAGCGAGTTACCCCACCTTCGATATAGATACAAAAAAGCGTAACCGTTTCCGGATGTACCGTGGCAAATATTTGAACCTTTTACGAGAGGACCTGCTTGCCAAATCAGCTCTCCTGTTTCTTCTAACAGCCGATCAAGTTGTTTAGAATCATCTAAATCGATTTCAGGCGCGCGGGCCATTGCGGTAACAATCCCAGCTGCACCGTGGCACCACTGTACGAGAAGTTTGTTTATATCGGGTTTAGTGCACAAACTCCAGTTAGCCAAATTAGCTTCTCTTTTTACTGAAATCTTTAAGGTGGCAATTGTGCGCTTCATAATGATTTCTGCATAGTCAGCCGGCAGTAAATCCGCGCCTTGCAAAAGGATATTAGCGTTACCAGCTAGACCATGACAAGCACCATAGTAATGACGTTTGGGGCCAAACACCTGGCTTTGCCAGAGCCATTCGCCAGTATCTGTATCATGACTCCAATTGTCCATCAGTGACTTTGCTCCCTTGAGATAAAGGTCTTTCCAATGGCTGTCACCAGTTTTACGATAGAGCGCCAAGGCTGCATGCATCATCCCACTTTGCCCAGACGTTATTTCATACAAGGGAAGGTCTATAGTTGCTTCCATGCATCGAATAACACGCTTTGATAATTCGGAATTTTCCTGTTGCGCTAAAATTGCTGGCATTAGTATGCCCAGTTCACCTATTTGCAAG
>JAFMHC010000100.1 GCA_017854775.1 Gammaproteobacteria bacterium
AAAAATCTTGAGTGGCTATGGGTGATATTGCTGCTCATTTTTTCAACTGTGGTTGGTTTTCAAGAAGCGTTTGGCTTGTCTAATTGGTTCTTCTTACTCGGTTCCATTGGCGCTGTTTTTCTATTTGCTGTGTTTCATAGGCGGGTTAATATATGGAAGCTATCTCTGGTAAATAAGCGCTTTTATGGAAAGGCCAGCGGTTATCATTGGTACGAATGGCTGGGCCTATGTATTACAGGGCCGATTGTATTGCTGATTATATACGGCTTTATTCTAGAGCCGCTGATGGTGAATAAAATCGAAAGTTTTAAAAACGGCCAAACCATAATCGATGAGAGCAACGGCCTAACTTACGATATTCATGGCGAAGGCTGGGCGTCCGTTGAGGTAGGGACATTCTCTGATGGCTCGGCTTTGGTCGAATATGATGGCCCGTTATTTAACGATTATTTCTTGATTTTTGACTGGGGCGATAGTTATTCTCTTGCCGATGCGAGCAGCGAACGAATCGACAATATTTACGGTAGACTCTCTGACGCCAAATGTACCGAGCACCGCTTCTTTAGCAAAGATCAATCTTCCGTGGTTTCTGACATTCGCTGTGACGGAAAGAGTTTGGGAAATCCTGTAACTGAAATGAGCTCATTCGTTGAAGTAAAGGGTAGAATTTATGAGCTGTATGGATATCTGTCTGATACTAAAATACCACACGGAAAAGCTCTAAAAAATATGATTAAAACCAGTAAAAGTTTTACGCCACTATGAGAAAGACTAGGTTGCTATTTTTAACACAAGTTTTAGCACAAATTTCTGCACTGAGTCTAATTGCAATTACTGGCCCAGTTTTAGCTCAACAATCTGAAATACAAACTTTGTGGTTGTCTTCTGAGAATAGCATCACGCGACAAATTGGTGACGCTACTCTTAAAGAACCAAACTTACCTACTGAGCAGACAAGGGTACTGACTAAGATAGATATCGACATTAGGCAGGGCAGGGTAACAAAACGTGTAAAGCGAATGAACTATTACCCAAGTTTTAATGAAACCAACAACGCTGGTAGCGACACTATCTATTGGGATAGAGAGTTAGAAAACCTTACAATATTGGAAGCTGGGGTGGTAAGTGCTGAGGCCGGTTATCAGCGCCTGAATATGGCTAATGTTAGAATTAACGACAGTAATACCTACAACACCTTTGGTGATCAGAAAGAGGTTATTTTGCCATTCTCGGGCCTTCGAGATCGCAGTGTCACGGTTTTAGAATATGAGTTAGAGTTCAGTCTGAATCAGCTCGAATCTAATTGGGCTGAAGTTTACTACCCCGTTAGCGATGACATTGTTAGAAAATTTCAACTCAAGGTAACCGCCGACGCCTCATTTGATCTTAATTGGTCAAACTCTCACCAGGATATAAAGTGTCAGCTAACGAGTAACGAATTAGAGTGCACTGGTAGCAATTTACAGCCTTATATGTCGGATACAAATGTTGTTTGGCGAGATGTTATGGGGCAAATTTTCGTTGGCGAATCACTCAGCTGGAATGACGTAATAGATAACTCGCTGAACGCGTTTAATAAGTCCGAAATCGATTCGCCGTTGGTTGCCAAGGAGCTTGACAGATTGGTTGAAAGTGACGTTTCTTTCGAAGAAAAAATAGTCGCTATTCAAGACTTTGTATCACGTGATATACGCTACGTATCGATGTCAGAACTGGGGCACCGTATAACACCGCACACATTCGAATCGGTACTGCACAATCGCTTTGGTGATTGTAAGGATAAGTCGGCGGTTCTAGTTGGCTTATTGAGAAAAGCCGGTGTCGATGCTTACCCAGTGCTAATTGCTACTGAGCGTTCTAGTTTGTATCAAGTAAGAATGCCAAGCACCGGCTATTTCGATCACATGGTGGTTTGCTTTTCGCATGACAAGAAATTTCGCTGTTTAGACCCAACTGATAATAGTACTTCTTGGACGTCGGTTTCGTCTTGGATTCATGGGCGTATCGCCTTGCCGTTAGTAACTGGATCACGCCCGTTTAAGATACCTTCGGGTAAGGCTAAGTGGCAAATGACGGTAGACGCAACATCTACTTTTAGTAAAGAAGGGCGCCTTGCTGAGAACCAAACGCGTACTTATTTGGGCAATTTTGCAGGATCTTGGAGGTCCGTTCTTACTGCTTACAATGACAAAGAGAGGCAAGATTGGGCGGTTAATTCTTATCAATCAACCGTTTCTAGTTTAGTTGAGCCTAGTTTTGAATTTGAAAATCTTGAGCCTATGAGCGACTCTCTGATAATAAAATCCAGCGCAGATTATGATTCTTTCTTAAGTATTGAATCAAACCTTAATTATACCGAGAGAGATGCATGGGTATATGCCCAGCTGTCCTCGGCCACATTAGAGAACAAGTATTATGATGAACGCGTTGATGGTTTTGACATTCAATCAAACAACGTAATCGACTTCGGCGCATTATGGAAAGTACAGCGAATCCCCGCGGAATTAACATTGAAGTCCGAATTCGGAAGCCTTGTGCGAACAGTTGAGCGACTTTCTCGCGACAAAATTAAAATTAAAACGAAAGCTAAAGTGTTTAATCAAAAAATTTCAAAAAACAATATCGAGATTTACAATAAGTTTATTGCCCAGTTGTTGACCCACTCGAGTTATTCATTTGGTGGAGAGCTACTTAAATAACGGCACTATGGGTTTGAGACCTCAACATAACTCGACGAACGGATCAAAATGTCCGTAATGCCTTCACTTTTCGTTGGAAAACTTGCCAATAGCTCGCTATTAGCTGCGTTTTCCGCCTCAATTGAAGACATTCCAAACACTTTTTATCTCGCCCCTGAGTTGTGCTGCGGTCTCGGTTTAATTGTAATCCGCAAGTGACGAAAACTCTTTTCCCAAGCGTAAATTTTGCTCGAGAAAGCTTTCAGAATAATCTAATACTATATCGCTGATCTGGCCTTTATTATCAGTTACCTCAACAAGTTTGGGGCCGATAAACACTTGCCAACTTGGTAGGCTCATCGCCTCTACTCTCTTCAGGACCTCGTCGTGCAGTGTTGGGTCAATATTGATACCGTACTCATCTACAAGTATTTTCGCAGCAGTATAGTCTCCTTGCGAAATTATTCTTTGTGACTCTTTCAATAATTGGCCGAAAAGAAATTGCAGTTTTTGGTAATCATTAATTTCGAAGTACGTTTTATCATTTCTAATGACTTTACTGATGACATTATCTTCTTTGCCGTGCTCAAGCGCCCATTGGGAAATAAGTTGCATTGATATTGCGTCGACTCCTCTGACTTCTTCGCCCGGCTTCACGTTGGCTAGCTGTGTGAGTAAGCCGCGCCTGATGATTTGATCGTAATAATTTTTACCAAGGTCCGCTGATGGCATTAGTTTCAAATCTAATAATTTTTTATCCAACATAAAATACAAAGAAAACGTGGCCGCTTTAGTTGCATTCAGTATCGCTCGATGTTCGTTAAGAGCATTTTTATTGGTGTCAATATTTGAATCGAGTTTTCCGGAGGGGTAGCCAAGCACGTTGGTAATCTCGGCATTAATGCTCCAAGCAATATCGCCATTCTGATGATCCAATTGAACCTCGATATCGTCGTGCGCAAATTCTGAAAGAAAACGCTGAGCCCGAGTGCGCCCGCGTACTTGGTGAATATTTCCGAACACAAATGAGGTCCAACCGGCGTCGGATCTTAGCCATGACGAATTAGGGAGATTAACGCCTACATACATACTCGGATATGCTGAGCCGCTGGTGTTAACAATGTTAACTGATTTATAAATATTTCCACGAATATTACTATTTTTGTATTCGAGACTCGTTGGCGAGTTATTTTCGAACCATTTGGCGTTCCTCCTTAGCGTGGCTGTTCGCTTAGCTGAATCTAGATCCGTAATGTAAACTTTACTTTCATACGAGCCCTTATTGCCCTTGGGGTCAAGATTAGTTTCAACAAATCCCTGAATTACTCCCACTAATAAATACTGAACCTTCAGCCACGCAGTACTTAAATAATCCCAAGTTTTTAGATCGCCTGTTTTATAGTACTCAATATAAAGCTTTAGAACATTTTCCTGATGCTCATTTTCAGCAAACGGTATCGCTTTTGATAGCCAGTCGGTAGTCGATACAAGAGCCTCGCTATAGAGACCACCGATGCGCCACGTTTGCTCAATTAGACCGCCGGTATTATTATCCTTCACAATTTTGCTATTTAGCCCATGTTCAGGAGGCCGTTTGGCACGGCCGTTAATCGTTTGAGCATAGAAATCATCAACTTCTTTATTACTTATGTCCTTGCCGTAAAAATTTGATGCCGAGGCTAATAGTAAGTCTGTGTCTGAGCTCGATGCAATTAACTTATTGTCAAAACTCTCGTCAAACATCGCACGTATGGCTTCCTCGTTCAGTACGCGGTCGGTCTTTTTAAGCAGGCTCGAGAAGAATTCTTGATCGAAACTGGGGTTGATTTTATCGCCGGAAGCATCATGAATGCCATTCGAAATAAAGATGCTCTTAGTATATTCAACCAGGCTCGCCCATTGCGCGTCCGAGCTAGCATTACTAGGGTCGCTAAGGATTGCCTCTAACGCTCTACGAATAGTTAAGTTGTGTCGATAGGTTTGATCCCAAATAATATCCCGCCCGGCCTGGCCTGCACGAGTAAGGTAATAGGCGAGTTTCTTGTGTTTCAACGGTAATGAATCAAACCCTGATACTTTATATCGCGCTATTTCTGTATCGCCAACACGGTCAACGACCCATTCGAAGTCGGTATGCTCAACAGCGGGAGTAAGGTCAACATTGGGTCGCGATTGTTGAGTCGTATCTTTAGCCGCAAAGTTATTATCAGAGTTAGTACCAGAGTCGCAAGCGCTAACAAGTAACAGTAAGCTCAGGGCGAAAATTTTCTTCATTATTCAATCATTATCATGTCGCAATCAGACAAGTTACCTAGACTCAACGATAGTGTAAAGAGCTTTAGCACGTAACGGCAACATGGCCGCACCGGCTTGGTCAACCAGACTCGTGGCCTGCTGACCGAATACGCGATCGTATTTAGTCATGGTAAGAAAGTTTTAGATGACTAAAACGTTTTTGCCAATGTAAATACTATCGAAGGTCTGCATCACATGGTCGCCACTGATCCTTCTGACAATAATGTTTAAAAGCAGCGAACACATGATTTAGATTGGTAGTCTTAGCGGTCTTTCACCCTAAAGCTACTGAACCGGCCCGCTATAACCATTGGCGCAAGCGATACCAGTGCAGTTGGTGGTGAGCATATTGACAATGATCTTGCCTGCGTTGATTCGGCTACCGAAGTGACCAACTCCGTCAAGGTCACCACCAGCAAGGTTGGTAATTGCGCCATCTGAGAAATCATAGTCAATTGCTAAAGCACTGGTCCCCGCTCCGATATCTAGCTGTGCTTTTACATTCGAGTAATTGCCAAATAGAGAACCATCATCACAGCTGGAATAGTTGATGCTGGTTGAGCATAGGACTTGGTCGCGCTGACCCGCTGAGATGCTGTAGAAGTTTGTATTTGGATTGTAGTACGGTGCTTTGCGCATACTTCTTTGGCCGCTGGACCCGGTCCAATCGTTGTTACTCCAGTAGTATCCGTCGGGATAGAAACCGAAGGTATAGGAATCCCAATAGTTTTGACTGGCACAGGTTGGCAAGTAAGCATTCGCGTAACCGGCTGCATAGCATGCATTTAGCCCGCGAATGGCGCCGCCAATGTTAACGAATCGCCGTACTTGCCCCCATTTACCAAAGCGCTTCAACGCTGACAAGCCCATACTCACTCCCATTGAGTGTGAAACGATGTCGACCTTGCTTGCGCCAGTATAGGCAATTACCTGATCAATAAAATCGGCAATGATTACCTGCTTATCATGCTCATGGAAATTAAAGGCTGGGTTCTGCCGTTGGTTTGCACTGAGATAAGTAATGCCAAACAGCTCACAATCATTGTAGCCAGCGGCTTTTAACTGACCGTAAACTGACTTAGCCGGGATTGAATAACCGCTCGGCGCAAGTGCCGGTTTAGCGTCAAAGTTAATTGCATGATCACCATTGCCCGGGATATATATAACCGGTGTTTTGCTAGCGCTACAGTTGCCACCGCCGAAACCGCCGTAGCCTGAGAGCGTGGTAAAACCACCGGCAAACTGAGTTTGTGGGCCATCACACGGCAATAAATTTCCCGTGCTTGTTCCGCAGCTAAGCGCATGCGCAGACCCCGAAAAGGTAAGTGATAATGCAATAAGAAAAAATTGACATAGTTTGTTAGCACTGAGCCACCTGACGTGCTTTGAGAGTTTTATAGGCATGAGATTCCTCCATTGGTTTTAAAATTTCGATTTTCCCTAATGCACCATATTTTGATTTATTCTTAGCGCTTACTAACTACATCATTAGAAGAAAACGTCTAGGCAGACTATTCAACATCCGTTGAATAGTCAAATTATTTCAACAATGGTTGAAATTTAAAATGTAATTTTATCTATAAGATCGTTTCGGGTGCACTGCCGTTAGCCTGTCATCTCAAGCTGCTCCAGCGGTCAATTGGGTCCTTGAATTGGGAGCAGGGTGGAATTGAGATTTTTATGTGCGAGGTATGCTGAGAGTTTGAAAATATCAGCTACTACAGTCTTCGTTCTTTGCCATATAAGCGGTCAGGTTTTTGTTCGTATCATCCTCAAAAATGTCTTCGCATATTCTCCAGCCCTGTATTCGATCGAGTCTGAAGTTGCGAAAGTCATTACGTTTTTCACACCAACTGGCTAATAGCCAGACTGGGCTGAAAAAGAATAAAGCCAGTGGGCGTAATGTACGAGTAGTATTTTGGTCGGCTTCATCGGTGTAGGTGATGCGTATCATGCGGCGAGTACGAATGCATTCTCGTAAATCTGAAAAACTGATTATCCATGGAATCGGCGGGCGAGTCGGTATCGCGTAAGTGGTGATTTGCTGCAACTCTCCTTGAAGACTTGACGGCAAGACGGCTTGAATTTTTTCGAAGGCACTTTCCGCTTTGCTAGCAAACTTATTGTCAGTCCATTGACGAACCATGCTAATTCCAAGACCAATCGCTTCCAACTCGTCGGCATCGAAGGTGATCGGTGGCAGATAATATTGTTTATCAATAAGGTAGCCAACACCGGCCTCTCCGGAAATCGGCACCCCTGCGTCCATTAAACATTGGATATCGCGATAAACTGTGCGAGTGCATATCTCGAACGCTTCAGCAATTTGCTTGGCGGTAACCGCCCGCCGTCGTTGTCGAAGAAAATGAGTGATTTTAATAAGTCTGTCTGCTCGTCTCATACTTTTTCACCAAAAAAACTCAGGTAACTTTTCAATAACCTTTTGGAAACTCTTAACTAATATAGCGTAAACGATGACTACTGACACCATGCTGTCAGTAGTCCTTTGCTAAGCTATCTTTCATTGTTTAAACACTCACCTTTGGAGAACACTTATGATTGGATATGTAACACTAGGAACCAACGATTTCCCACGAGCAGTTGCTTACTATGATGCCTTGTTTGGCTCGCTCGGAATTGGCCGATTCATGGAGGAGGAAAATTATTTTGTCGCTTGGGCTCCAGCCCCAGATGCACCTTCGGTAGCTGTGTCTGTACCATTTAACAAAGAACCTGCGACGGTCGGCAATGGAGTGATGGTCGCTTTGGTTATGGAGACGCCTGAGAAGGTGGATGCATTTTATAAGATGGCACTGGAATTGGGTGGAACCGATGAGGGCAAACCTGGCTTTCGGCCAGAAGAAAATAGTGCGGGTTTTTATGGCGCTTATTTTCGTGATCTGGATGGCAATAAACTGAATGCATTTTGTATGGTCGAATAAGTCCGCTTTTTTGAACCCAGGGCTTTGGCTTCAAAGCCCTGGGTTCAAAGTTTGATGTGCAACCATCTCGCTCTAAAATTGAACTCTTTATCGACGATACTGACTAATTGAAGCTGGTCGAAATGGGTTTACCTGAAACCTGAATCTTATTAATTAGCGGAAGTATTTAAATGTTGAAGTCAAAAGCAAGCTGTCTCTGTAGTGCGGTTGAGATTACTGCTACCCAGATTAATCCTAAATTTACTGTATGTCATTGTGACTCATGCCGTGGCTGGGGCGGAGCCCCGTTCTTTGCGGTTCAATGTGGAGCCAATGTTGTTATCGAAGGCGCTGAAAAGGTCAAGATATATGACTCGTCTGATTGGGCCTCTAGAGGTTTTTGTGCCGATTGTGGCACCCATTTATTTTTCAAGTTCAAACAAAGTGGTGACTACAATATACCCGTCGGAATATTTCAAGACTTGCAGGGTTTAGAAATGGATATGCAGTATTTTAGTGATCAGCGGCCAGATTATTATTGCTTTTCAAATAAGACAAAAGAAATGACCAAGGCTGAAATAGTGGCGTATTTTGCAGAGAGCCTCTAACTGCATCTACTAAAACCCAGTCGGTTACGTTTTCCCGTCTGTTTAGGCAGGTAAGTTGTCTTTAGGTGCGAAAAGCTGTTAGTTTAATTATGCTATTTTCGCAGGGAGTGCTGACGCGCCGCCCACTATTACCGCATTGGATATAGGGAGTTAATACGTAAGCCATGAAAATTATTACCGTCTTTCTAGTAAACCTTCTCATCTTTATGCCTACGGTTTCATTCGCGCAGTCGTGCAATTCGATTCAGTCGATTGATTGGCTGCTAGGCTACTGGATTGCTGATGATGGAAAGTCTATAACAATCGAGCATTGGGAGAAGGTCGGCCTTGGGTCTTTTAAAGGATACGGTGAGTCTAGAGACAAGTTTTCAAATGAGCGTAAAACGGGTGAATCGCTGAGGTTGGTTGAAATGGCGAACGATGTTTTCTATATAGCAAAACCTGAGCAAAATGATTTCCCCGTTGCCTTTAAGTTGACCCAGTGTTCTCGAAAAACTGCTGTTTTCGAAAACTCGACTCACGACTTCCCTAAAAAGCTTGAGTACCAATTGGGCCTTAATTATAAAATGATGGTGACGGTAAGCGGCGAAAAAGGTAACAGCTTCGAGATTAACTTTATTAAACGCGACGATGATTAATCAGGGCCATAATCGCGTCTAAATCACCTATTACCAGTGCTCTTTTGTAATAGTCTAGCCTGAGACTGCCGTGTTTAAGCAGCCAAGGCCTCTCTAGCGGCATGAGTTAGCTTCACTAACTGTTGCCGTGCTTCTTGGCTACTGTGCGCAAGCTCTTCAAACGGTACAAACATTGGTTTACCTTGATCCGCTTTTAAGAAGCAGCCATCCGGAGTAAGAGTAAGCATTTCGACGTGTTGTGCGTTTATGGCAAAAAGATGTTTACACATGAGTTGCATCGCATCCTCATGATCTTCGTTCATATGCTGAACCATGTTTTCTTCACCGCCTAGCCATTCAGGTGTCGGCAGTGTCCATGCGTCTTTGCTAATCCAGTTAATATCACCGAAGCCGCCGATAAATCGAACGCGTTCGGTGCTTAATTTGAAAAATTCAAAATCATGCGTGCTTTGGTAGGCACGGCTTTCTGGGTACAACTTGAAGAAGCGCTGCTGTATGGCTTCTTTTTCGCTTATATCAATCAGCGTTGCATCACCCAACAGGCTGAGACGAGCACCTGCGTTTGGATCTTCATTGCTGGCAATTGCCCCCTCAGAACCTGAAAATACGGTTAGGCACATTTTGTTATTCGCCAGCAGATTTTTTGTATGTTGAGCAAGGTCACTAATATAAAAAATCACATCGCCATTGACGGTGCTCATATACGTTGAGACTGAGCCGAAGGGGTAGCCTTGGTTAACCTTAGAGTGTGTCGATAGAACTCCTAGCTCAGATTGGCGAAGAAGAGTGCGAGCGTTTCGAATCGATTTTTGCTTATTCATAATAGTATCTGGATCTATTGTAGTCGTGGTATTAAATATGGTTTGTTGCTGTCAGGGTGACTGTCGACAATGACGTCGATGCCAAATGATTTCTTGATGATGTGATGTTGGAAAATTTTCTCTGGGGTATCGTGAGCGATCAGACGACCTCCATCGAGGAGCAATATCTTGTCGCAATAAAATGACGCCAGGTTTAAGTCATGCACGATCACCAGCGCGCCAATTTTTCGAGCAGGATTGAATCGCACATTATTCGGTGTGCACAACTCGCGCAGCATTTTTAGTGTTGAGTATTGGTGTTTTAAATCTAATGCGGATGTCGGCTCGTCAAGAAAGAGAAAGCGGCTCTGGTAATGATCGTGGGCGTGTAATTGAGCAAGCACTCTGGCCAACTGAACACGCTGTTTTTCGCCACCCGATAGATGTAGGTAATCGCGATCAATAAATTGCGTAGCATCGACTAGCGCTAGGCTATCAGCGATAATTCTTTCTTGCTCGGTTTGGCTTAAACATCCTAATGACATTGCTAGACGAACCACTTCGTGTACGCTGAATGGAAAATTAAGGCTTGAGCTTTGTGGCAATACCGCTCGGTATTTAGCCAGCGTAGCTAGGCTAAGCGACTCGATAGGGTATTGGTTTAACGTTATTTTACCGGCAAACTTTGAGACACCCGCTAAGCAGTTAAGCAAGGTGGATTTTCCAGCGCCGTTCTCCCCAACGATGGCGGTTATTTCACTTGCTCTACAAGTGAAATTTAGATCGTCTAGAATCTTTCGGCCGTTGATGGTGACCGAGAGGTTGGAGGCCTGAATGCTCATAGGCTAAACCCCATACGTCGTTTTTGTTGCATCAACAAGCCAATAAAAAAGGGTGCTCCGATTAAAGATGTGAGTATGCCAATAGGCAGCTCGGCCGGTGCGATTAGCATGCGCGAACCGAGGTCGGCTAGCGCCAATAACGCGGCGCCGAGTAACGCACTATTAACGATAAGGTAGCGGTAGTTAGTATCCGACGACATTCTTAGAATATGCGGTACTACCAAGCCAATAAAACCGATAATGCCACTGAATGCAACCGCGACACCGACGGCCAAGGCATTCAGCCATAGCAATTGGGTTTTTACTTTCTCAACATCGATGCCGGTAAAACGTGCATTGGCCTCGCCCAGTAGAATCAGGTTAAGAGCATGGCGTTTTCTATAGATCGCAAACATGGCGATGGCGAGCGTGGGGGCACTTATTGCAACGCTTGTCCAAGTGGCGCTTGCAAGGCTGCCCATCATCCAAAAAGTAATCAGCCGAAGTGCTTGATCGTCGGCGATAAAACTTAAGCCGCCAATCATTGCACCAGCCAGTGCGTTGACAGCAACGCCGGCTAATAGGAATGTTGGTATCTGAATATCGCCGTTAACCTGTGCCAAGCTATAGACCGAGAAGGTAGCGACGGCTGCCCCAGCAAACGCAGCGACTGAAACGGCGTAAGGCCCCGCCACGTGTAAAAATGGAATGTGACTGGCAAACAATATCATCATCACGGCACCCACCGCGGCGCCAGCCGAGATGCCTAGCAAACCTGGGTCTGCCAATGGGTTTCGACAAACGCCTTGAAGGCTTGCGCCACTCACGGCTAAAGCAGCGCCAACCAGCAACGCCATAATCACTCTTGGTAGACGGATATTTAGCACCACGCTCTGGGTAATGCTTGGCTCCAATGTCCCGAATAATCTAGAGTAGAGTGATTCAAGCGGCAATAGAAAATTTACATTCGAGGCACCAATCGACACCCCTAGCCATAGTAATGTTAGTAGGCAAAAACTAAGTACCGCGAACTCGAGTTTACGTCTGTGCTCGTGGGATTGACCAAGCTGCCAGAATGTTAAGCTAGCAGTTTTCAAAGCTTATTCGCCTGTTCAATGATTTGACCAACCGCTTGATCAAGTCTGGTGCCAAAGCCCATAAGTAGTAGCGGGTCCATCACGTGGATATTGCAACCTCCAGACATCGCCAGTTTGATAATTTGGTTTTCGCAAACTGCTTCTTTACCGCCAAGGCCAGCGATTACATGTGAGGGAATCAGCACCAAATCAAGTTTTTGTGTTGCCAGTAACTCTGAGCTAAACGGTTTGTATCCATCCAGAGCATCGGCAAGATTGTTGATTCCAGCGAGAGTCAGTAACAGGTTGGGCACCGTGTTTCTACCTGCCGCTATGGGCCCTCGCTGACCGATACTGAGCAGCGCGACCGCATTTAATTGCTTATTGTTGAAACGGCGCTGCGTATCTTGTAGGCTTAATCCTTGAGTTACTTTTTCTATTAGCCCGATGGCCTCGTTGTTTTTTGAGTAGTCGCTGCCGAGATCGGTGATCAACTTCTTCCATGCGTCTACCGTGTAGGTGTCTTGATCATATGTCCTAACCTCAACACCGAGCATATTGACTTGTTTTAGTGCCGCGCTTGGCCCTGCACCTTTAGCTGCAATAATAATATCTGGTCTAAGCGACAATAACCCTTCAGCGCCCATGCTACGAAAATAACCTACTTTTGGTAGCTCTTTCGCTTCTTCAGGGTAGAGGCTAGAGGTGTCCACACCCACTAAATTGCCACCTAAGCCTAGAGCGAAAAGGATTTCGGTAATGCTGCCACCGGCACTAATGATTCGCGTTTTATCTTTGTCGGCTTGTGCATAAGTCAGATGTGTAGCTGAGCACAGTAATAGCAAGCACAGCAGCAAAAGCGATGGCGATTTGACGTATTTATTCATGACGTTTTTTGAATCACTCAATAAAGTTTTAAAGTTTCAATATGAGAATCTTAATGCGAATGATTTGCATTTGCAATTAAGTTTGTCTATATTTCTCCGAGATTAGGGGCTGCTAAGTCAAACTTTTTTGATCGTAAGGCCTACATAAGCAAATTCTACTGTTACTAATATCGAGCAAATTTATGATCATTCTTACCAATACAATTACTAGCTATAAACGGCTCATTAAATCGCCTTTGGCCAAATTATATTTCCCAGTTAGCACAAAGAAAGTGCTTGGTATGGCGGTATTTTGGCTAACTGCAGTCGCCACTAACGCATTGGCCGACAACCAACACGCGGGCAAAATCGAAGAAATTATTATCTCAGCAACCCGTACCGAAAAGCTCACCTCTGAGGTTGCGAATACGGTGTCGGTGATTGACGCAGAGCAAATTCAACGGGAGATCGCTAATAATATTGATGATCTAGTTCGTTATGAGCCGGGTGTGTCGGTTGCCGGTGGTGGGCGCTTTGGATTGAGCAGCTTTTCAATTCGTGGTGTTGGCGGCGACCGAGTACTTACCTTGGTTGATAGCACACCCACGGCTGATGAGTTCTCATTTGGGCCATTCTTATCATCGCGCAGAGACTTCGTTGATATTGACGCATTGAAGTCAGTAGAGATTGTTAGGGGGCCAGGCTCGAGTGTTTATGGCAGTAACGCTATCGGCGGCGTAGTAAACTTTATTACTAAAGATCCCATAGACTATTTGGGCGATAAGACATTTTCCGGCTCAGCTAAAATCGGCTATAGTTCGGTGGATCAAAGTATCAATACTACTGTGCTAGCGGCCTTCGGCAATCAAACCTGGTCGGGTATGGTCGTGGGAACCTTGCGAGAAGGGTCTGAAACAGAGACATTTTTCAGTGATGATTCAACCGGCGCGGGGCGTCGCTCGCAGAACCCGCAAGACTCGGAAAACAACAATGTCTACGCAAAACTAATCTATAAGCCGTCAGATTTTCAGAGCCTTTCAGTAGTCGCTGAGCGCTTTGCAGGAGACTCTGAAACCGATGTTCTTTCAGCGGCGAACACATTCTCTAGAGGCGTATTAACCAACTCAGAGATCGGTGTGGATGAAAGAAGCCGCGAGCGCTTTAGTTTAGATTACCGGCTTAGCACCAACGCCGCATTATTTGACTCTATTAGCTTACTAGCCTATGTACAAAGCAGTGATGCGCAGCAAAATACGCTGGCCGAACGCTTGTCGCAAGGTGCAGTTCAAGATCGCATTAGAACTTCGTTTTATCAGCAGGAAAACGCTGGGCTTAGAGCGCAGATGATCAAAGGTTTCGAGCTTGGCAGCGTGAGCCATGAGTTGATCTACGGCGTAGACTACGATCAAAGTGACTCGATCACCTTGCGAACAGGCAACACAGTTGACCGCGCAAGTGGTGTTCAGTTGCCTGAATTCACTAACTTTCCGACTCGCGATTTCCCTAATTCAAAATACACTAGTGTCGGCGCATTTATTCAAGACGATATTTCATTATTGGACGGACGCCTGCATCTTATTCCAGCGTTACGCTACGACAATTTTGAGCTTGAGCCAACGGTCGACGCGATCTATTTAGCTGGTAATACCGGTTCGCCTACGCCTGAAGGTTTCGATGAATCGGAGCTTTCAGCCAAGATTGGCGTAGTCTATGAGCTTAGTGATAGTTGGTCGGTATTCGCTCAATATGCTGAAGGCTTTCGTGCACCGCCACTCGATGCGGTGAATACCGGCTTCACCAATTTTGTTGGTGGATATACCACACTTCCTAACCCTGAGTTGAGACCCGAACGCGGTGAAAGCGTCGAGATCGGGCTACGCAGATACACCGATGCGGGCAACCTAGAGTTTACCGTGTACCAAAACACCTACGAAGATTTCATCGAAAGTCTATCTGTTCGCGGCTTTAATCCGGTCACAGGTTTACTGGAGTTTCAGGCACGCAACCTTGATGAGGCTGAGATTTCAGGTTTTGAACTGAAAGCACAATACAATCTAGGCCAGCTGTCCGATAGTCTCAATGGTTTCAATATTCGTGCCGCCTACGCCTATTCTGATGGTGACAATAAGCAAACTGATACGCCACTTAACTCAATTGACCCACAGCAGTTAGTTGTTGGTGTTGCTTACGCACCAGCGAGCGAGAAATGGAGTCTCGAAGCGGTGGTTGTGGCAAGTGATCGTAAGAGCATAAGCGATATTGATGCGAGTTCATTACAAGTCAGTGGCGCTGCGGCGATAAATCCCTTCGAAACGCCAGGCTTCGCAACCTTAGACCTGATCGGCCACTACGCGATTAATGACAAGGCGAAGATAAACTGGGGTGTCTTTAATCTCACGGACAAGCAGCATTTTCAGTGGAGCGAAGAGTTTGTGCAAGACCCAGTAACGACCAATTTTGATAGACTCACTGAGCCAGGTAGAAATTACTCTGTCACCGTAAAGGTTAATTTTTAATTCGACCTCGACTTATAACGCTAACCCTAATCAACACCACCGTTAAAAATTGCCTAATGAATGATCTA
>JAFMHC010000341.1 GCA_017854775.1 Gammaproteobacteria bacterium
AGCAATACGCTGCTGCACTCGCTCGCTCCAAGTGGACCCGAGCATAGGTATTGGCGAATCAAGCTTCTCAAGATACTCGTCGCAAACAGATTGAAGATTCTCGTCGTAAGCAAAATCTTCTACCGCCAGCCATATTTCAATGGTCGTATCCAGATTCCATTTCGGGTTATCAATGTCGCAATTCGGAAATCGATAATGAAACGTCGGTCGTGCATTAACTCTGTCATCGTCGATGTATTCAAGTAATAGCTCTTGGTCTAAATGCGCGAATAAGGGTAATAAGTCGAGACTACGATTTCTGGTGGGATTGTACTGCATGTAATCTCGCATCAGTTGATCTAGCGTGGGTGCGTAGTCGCAGTGCAATACTTTTTTTACATAATCACTACCAAAATGATTAATGTAGGGCGTGATTCGACGGGTCATATCGGTCTTTTCGGTCACTTTGATCCATTCGTATAGACAAAAGAAACTTTTTAAATAATTGACAATTGTTCGTGCTTCTAAGTCTACGAGTTCTGGATTTAGATGTACTCCGAAAGCGTAGTGTAATTGCTTTTTGGTGCCTTGCGCACCGAGCTCGCGATAGTGATCGATTAGTGGAAATAGATCGCTAAGGCGCCCAAATTCAATTGGTGGTGTCACGACCTCCCATGGAACAACGCTTGACGCGACCGACGACACTGTTTCTATGTAGGCTCTTTCTATGCTCGGTTCCGCTTGTGAAGGGTCACCATCGATTGACGAGTCTTCGCCTATTTTTTTTACGTCCTTGGAGTCTAATTCGACCTTGAACTTTCCAAGCTCTGCCGTTTCGATGGTTATTTCGAATGGCGAGTTCCAAATAATCTCGCCTCCGAAAGCTCGGCCGATTTCGTTTGCGATATCCTCCGCTTCAACACCCGCAAATTCGATTTCCACGCCCATTCGCCGCAGCTCACCTTTATGGTTTTTCGGCCTTTCGGTAAGGGTCTTTTTTAATAGTTCTGTAGAATAGGTCATAGGTTTTTCAAGATCTGAGCTGCGGGAAAATGAGCGCTAACGGTGTCGCTCATTGAGTTCCAAATTGTTCGATCAGTTGGCTGGCGATGTGCACGTCTTCAGTATTTGCTGCTTGGCCTTTGCCCATCACAATATGAATCACCGAATCAACTTCGAGTGACTCGTTATAGGTGGTTACACGCATGAGACCAAGCCCATCAGGGTTAGTGAGGTCGATAAGGTTTTGAGTTTCATCATTTTCTCCATAACGCCTAATGTTAGTACAAACACTATGGTTGTTCGCCAGCGAGCATAGCTGTCTCGGCGGCGAGTAAGCTTAATATAGCTTCAGATACTTTCTTTGATGACGCTGGGTTTTGCCCAGTAACTAAATTTCCATCGCTTATAGAGTAGGGGGTCCAGTCGTCTTGCTTAGAATAAATGCCACCGCGCGCTTGCAATTCGTCTTCTAATAGAAACGGTACGATCTCGCTTAATTCAACCGCCGCTTCCTCAGAGTTACTGAAGCCGGTGACTTGTCGCTGATCAACAAGGTATGTGCCATCTGGGTTTCTAACGTTCAATAGTACAGTTGGAGCGTGGCACACTGCGCCAATTGGCTTAGCGGCCGCGTTCATATTCTCAATAAGTGCGATTGACTCGGCGTTGTTAGTCAGGTCCCAGAGTGGGCCGTGACCGCCGGCATAAAACACAGCGTCATACATCTGCGGAATTATGTTCGATAGTTTCTCAGTGTTCGCTAGTAAATGCTGTGCAGTAGTGTCAGCCTTGAATCGCTTAGTCGAATCGGTTTGTGAATCTTCTTGATCACTCTTAGGGTCTAATGGTGGTTGCCCACCTTCTGGCGATGCCAAGGTTACGCTCGATTGAGCATCGACGAATACGTAATAGGGAGTGGTAAATTCTTCGAGCCAAAAACCAGTTTTCTTGCCAGTCTCGCCCAAGTCAGAATGTGAGGTTAGGATCATTAAAATTTTCATAGTATTAGGCTTTACCAGTTGTTAAAAATCAGTGTTGTGCTAAGTAAACGGTGTTCTAAGTGAGCGTTGCCCAAGGTTACTTGAACTGCATAACTTTATTAGTGAAGACGACTAATGCCAAGCCGTTACGGCTTGGCATTACTGACGATTATACTAGTTAGTTGCGTCTTTTATGTCATCGGCAACATCATCAAGCGCGTCGCCGGCATCTTCTGTCGCATCGTCAAGTGCATCGCCGGCATCTTCCGTTGCATTATCAATTGATTCGCCAGCTCTTTCCATTGGTCCATCTTTCTCACAGCCTGCGATCGCTACCATCGAAGTAAGTAGAGAGATGAATAGAATTTTCTTTAAGTTAATAACGTTCATTGTGTGTCCTATTTTATGAAGTTCAATTATGGATTTGAAAAATTTAAGGCAAACAAGGGTTCTCTTGTCTAACCATGCCTAGAGTAGAGCAATTGTCATGCCAACATACGCCGATTAAATCGTCAGTATGGATATGTTTTATCAACTCTCTGATTTTAATTGAGTTTTATCAGAGCATTTAATGTTTTTGGTCAGCTGCCTCCGTGCTCTGGAGGTTGGGGCAATGATTTTCTTAGAGCATTGAATAATCATGGGGCATATAAACAAGCGGAATTGGGGATTTCCCCTTATCGCCTAGAACCAGATCGCAATCAAATGTCCTATCACGGGTATTGGACGTATGTCGCAAGCGTTGTTCTGGATGTTTTCATGCGGTTTTCGATGTTTTTCTTGATCCTTATCAGTGACGATTTAAATGTTGGCACGAAACCTGCTAATCACCTTGTGAGCGGAGAGTAATTAACTCTCTTTTACTATACCGAACCCAGGAATAAAATAATGAATTTAGATCAATTGAAAGGCAACTGGAAGCAATTAAAGGGCAACCTGAAATCAGAATTTGGTGAACTTACTGATGACGAAGTAATGCAAGCCGAAGGTGACGCAGAAAACCTCTCTGGTATCGTTCAAGAAAAGTACGGTCTGACTAAAGAGCAAGCCGAAGAAAAAATTGACGCGTTTATGAAGAAGTTTTCATAAGCAAACCACTTTTACAAGATCGCTGGTCGTTGCTGGTTTTTACTAAACCGCAATATGATTTTTATCCACCTTTAACTTATTAGGAGAACATTATGTTTAGTTGGGCAATTACATTTTTTATCATCGCTATTATTGCAGGCGTACTAGGCTTGTCAGGTATCGCTGGAACGGCATCGTCAATCGCTTACGTTCTTTTTGTTGTAGGCTTAATCTTGGCGCTTATCTTCTTTCTCACCGGAAAAAAGCCTAAGATTTAGAGCTAATATGAAGAGCGGGGCGAAGACGCTGATTCAATGAACATGCTTTTGTTTCTATCCCCAGTCTGCATTTATGGCAACGACCTACCAATTAGGCGTTGCCATAGACGCAGCAACATAAACAATGTATTCCGTCTCGAAGCGACACCAGCCCTAGACAGCCCTTTATCTGGACGATACGTCAATTAAATTTAAAGCCCTGCATAGGATAATTCGCTTTTCAGTCATACCTTTAGAAACTATTCTCAGAGACGTAGATATTCATTCAATTGCGG
>JAFMHC010000342.1 GCA_017854775.1 Gammaproteobacteria bacterium
AAAATCGCGCTTTGACTAAGGTGGCCGTTAATAAATATTAAGGGGAAGTGACAGGAATAACGACAGTCACTTGCATACCCGGTTTAAGTACCCGCGGATCACTAATCACTAGCTGATCACCTGCCGAGAGATCACCCTGCACCCAAACATTAGTACCATCGGTACGAACACGCTGCACACGGCGCTGCTGGATGCGCTCATTCTCCACCAGATAAACCCATTGCTGATCGACTAACGATTTTTCTGGAATAGAGATAAGCTGTTCGACGACTTTTCCTTCGATGGCTGCATCAACAAACAAACCCATCACTAATGGATAATCGTGCAACTGCACATCAAAAGGCCGCTGAACTTGCACAACAGCCGAATAAAAACGGGTAGTTTCATCAACAATCGCGCCAGTCCTAACAAGCAACGCTTGCCATTGACGGGCTTGCCCTGCAACTATCGCTGATAACACAACCGAGCGTTGCTCATCTTGATCAAACACGGTGCCTAGTGGCAGCCCTAGAAAAGCGACTTGCTTATCACTCAAGGGTAAGCGAATTTCTGCGCTATCACTATCGTAAATATCGGCAACCGTCACTCCCGCAGTGACGTATTGTCCAATATCCACATAACGCTTTGTAGCACGTCCTGAAAACGGCGCTTGAATGGTCGAACGCTGAACATTTAAACGAGCAATGTCACGCTGTGCCCTTGCAGAAGCCAATTGGGCTTGCGCGGCATTGACTTGAGGCTTGCGCAGCGACAAGGCATTCGCTTCTTTATTGCCTAAGTCACGCCATTCCCGTTTTGCCTGCCGCGCCTGACCTTTTTCTAAAGCGAGTTCACGGGCCGCTGCGGCAATTTGTGCTTCAGCTTCGATAAGGCGATATTGGTAGTCACGGCCATCCAATGTGATTAAAGTATCGCCATCGGCAAATATACCGCCATCAGCAAAATGCTTATTGATTGTGCTCACACGACCAGATACCTCAGCAAGCAGCTGAATTTTTCGACGCGGTTCCACTGTCCCTTGCGTATTCACAGTCAATGTTTGGGTTTGCGGATTAACCTCCATCACAGAAACGACTGGAAGCACAGCAGGTACAGAGGGGCGCGTTTTGGGCAGCGGCCGAAACCAGTATAACGCTGCGGCAATTAACGCTCCGATAAGTAAGATAACAATGACGTTAACTGAACCTTTATGACGGTTCATCTGGCACTTCATCTGGTTTTTCCTCGCTACATAAAAAAAGTTATATTTCAAGACTGTTTATACGCTGGGTTTTACGCATAATGCCATACTTTTGTTCTATAAATAACGCTACCTGACAGTTTTGGTAGCCATTCGCTTCGACAAGAGCGCTATACCATCCGGCACTCTTTTATCTTTGACTTACGTGCTAACAGCAAGTGATTTTTTATGACCAGCATTTACCAACGCATTGCCGATGAACTCTCTATCCAACTTACACAAGTCACTGCCGCTGTTGGCTTGCTAGACGAGGGGTCAACCGTACCCTTTATTTCGCGTTACCGAAAAGAAGTCACTGGTAGTCTCGACGATACCCAAATGCGACAACTCGAAGAACGCTTAGGTTATTTACGTGAACTAGAGGATCGTCGCGCTGCCATCATCAAAAGTATTGATGAGCAAGATAAACTCACCCCTCAATTACAGGCGGATATTACAGCGGCTACCACTAAAAACCAGCTCGAAGATATTTACTTACCTTATAAGCAAAAGCGCCGCACCAAAGGACAGATCGCGATAGAGGCTGGACTAAGCCCCCTAGCCGATGCACTTTATGAGAACCCAACACTGACACCCGATGACGAAGCGGAAAAATACCTCAATGAAGAGCATAAGATTGCCAGCACAAAAGACGCATTAGACGGTGCCAAGTATATTTTAATGGAGCGTTTTAGCGAAGATGCCAAGCTATTAGGCACATTGCGTGCGTTTTTATCGGACAAAGGGCTGATTACTGGGGCCGTTTTAAAAGGCAAGGAAGTAGAAGGGCAGAAATTCAGCGATTATTTTGATCATCAAGAACCGCTAAAAAACCTACCACCTCACCGTGCATTGGCGTTATTTAGAGGGCGCAACGAAGGTTTTCTATCACTCAACCTTATCGTAGAGACAGCCGATCTGGCTGACAAGCACCCTTGTGAAGTAATGATTGCTCAACATTGGGATATCGTTGACGAACAACGAGCCGCCGACAAATGGCTCAGTGAAGTCGTGCGTTGGACATGGCGTATCAAGCTGTTGACTCACATAGAAACCGATCTATTTTCGGCGGTACGTGAGCGTGCAGAAGCGGATGCTATTAGTGTATTTGCTAACAACTTGAATGATTTACTCTTGGCTGCCCCCGCTGGCCAAAAAGGCACTATTGGCCTGGATCCCGGTTTACGTACCGGCGTTAAAGTTGCCGTCATTGATGAAACCGGCAAGGTATTAGATCATGGGGCTATTTTCCCTAATATGCCACAAAAACGTCTACAAGAAGCCGAAGCAATACTGGTTAACTTTTGCCAAAAATATCAGGTCGAACTCATCGCTATTGGTAACGGTACGGCATCGAGAGAAACTGAGAGCTTTGCCAATGATGTACTCAAACGTCATCCTGAACTGCGCGCGAAAACGGTTATAGTGAGTGAAGCTGGCGCATCGATATACTCGGCAAGCGAATTTGCTGCTAAAGAATTTCCTGACTTAGATGTGACCATACGTGGCGCCATATCCATTGCTCGCCGCTTACAAGACCCACTTGCCGAACTGGTGAAAATCGAGCCTAAGTCTATTGGTGTAGGCCAATATCAACATGATGTATCCCAAGCCAAGCTCGCGAAAGCGCTCAATGCAACGGTAGAAGATTGTGTAAATGCGGTCGGCGTCGAAGTCAATACCGCTTCCGCTCCCTTATTGGCGCGAGTTTCCGGTTTAAATCAAACTATCGCCAATAATATTGTGGCATTTCGTGATCAAAACGGACGCTTTACACGCCGCGAGCAACTCAAAGGCGTGCCTCGCTTGGGCGACAAAACCTATGAGCAAGCCATTGGCTTTTTGCGTATCGCTAATGGCGACAATCCTCTCGATGCCTCAGCGGTTCACCCTGAATCTTATGTCGTGGTAGAAGCGATGAGCCAGCAATTAAATACGCCGGTTCACGGCCTACTCAATGATACCACCAGCATTCGCTCACTTAAGCCCCAAGACTTTACCAACGAGCGATTTGGCTTACCTACCGTAGAAGATATTTTCAAAGAACTGGAAAAACCCGGTCGAGATCCTCGCCCTGAGTTTAAAACCGCCACCTTTAAAGAAGGAGTCAATACACTGAAAGACCTGCAACCTGCCATGATCTTGGAAGGCGTGATTACCAACGTAACCAATTTTGGCGCTTTCGTTGACATTGGCGTCCATCAAGATGGTCTTGTGCACATATCTGCGCTATCAGATACTTTCGTCAAAGACCCGCGTACCGTAGTAAAAGCCGGTGACATTGTTAAGGTAAAGGTGACGGAAGTCGATATCCCAAGAAAACGCATCGCTTTAAGCATGAGGCTTAATGACGA
>JAFMHC010000101.1 GCA_017854775.1 Gammaproteobacteria bacterium
TGGTTTTTTTGGTGGCGTGTTTCGATGCACCGCCGGTCTTCAGGCCAAGTACGGTAGAACACGCTGTTTTGATACACCAATCAGTGAACTCGGTATCGTCGGTACCGCCATTGGCATGGCCGCTTATGGATTACGCCCTGTTATCGAAATTCAGTTTGCAGATTATGTCTACCCTGCGATAGATCAAATTGCCTCTGAAGCGGCACGCTTAAGATACCGGTCAGCCGGTGATTTCACCTGCCCATTAGTGATTCGAATGCCAACCGGTGGCGGAATCTTTGGTGGCCAAACACACAGCCAATCACCGGAAGCATTTTTCACTCATGTTGCCGGTTTAAAAACCGTAATACCGTCGAGCCCGCAGAACGCAAAAGGTTTACTGTTGGCCGCAATCGAAGACCCAGATCCGGTCATATTTCTAGAACCAAAACGTCTTTATAATGGTCCGTTCGACGGCCATCACGACAAGCCTATAGTGCCTTGGAAGAAACACCCGCTGGGCGAGGTTGATGATGGCTACTACATAACACCGCTAGGCAAAGCTGAGATACATCGTGCCGGCAACGACGTTACAATTCTAGCCTATGGCACCATGGTATACGTTGCTGAAGCGGCTGTTGCCGAGGCAGGAATCGACGCGGAAATTATAGATCTTAGAACCTTACTACCGTTGGACCTCGATACAATTAGTGCCTCGGTAAAGAAAACTGGGCGTTGTCTAATCGTGCATGAAGCAACAAAAACCAGTGGCTTCGGGGCTGAGTTGATGGCACAGGTGCAGGAAGCCTGCTTTTATCACTTAGAATCGCAAATCATCCGCGTGACGGGCTGGGACACACCTTACCCTCATGCACAAGAGCGGGATTATTTCCCCGGCCCGAGTCGTGTTGTCGAGGCCCTACACCAGGTAATGGAGGATTAAGCGATGGGAATTCATACTATTCGTCTACCCGATGTCGGGGAAGGCGTTGCCGAAGCCGAATTGGTAGAGTGGCAAGTAAAAGTTGGCGATGTGGTCAAAGAAGATGATGTGGTTGCTGCAGTCATGACTGACAAAGCCGCGGTTGAAGTACCCAGCCCGATATCAGGAACCGTTACTTGGCTTGGTGGCGAGATCGGTGACTTAATTGCGGTCGGTGAAAAGCTTATACAATTAAGCGTAGAAGGCGACGGTAACGATACCCAAGATGCAGCCGCATCAGCACAACCAGAAATTAAACCGGCGATTGATAAAACCCCTCCTGTCCACGGGTCTGCGACAGAACAAGAGGAAAGTGCAGAACGGGAGCCACGAGAATCTACCGCCCCCGTCAGCAAGCCATTAGCTGAAAAGCACTCGCGGTCAACTGAACCATATACGCAAGCAACCAAGCCATTGGCTGCTCCGTCGGTTCGCGCGCGTGCCAGAGACGAAGGTATTGACCTGCGCAATGTGCCTGGAAGCGGACCCGCAGGTCGGATTAGCCAACAAGATCTATCTGATTTCATTGACAGCGGCCGCACCACCTCCAGCAGCAGCGGTTCGTCAAAGAGAAAAAGGAATGACGTTCGTGAGATCAAAGTGATCGGCATGCGGCGAAAGATCGCGGAGAAAATGTCGCTATCAAAATCGCGTATTCCACACATCACGATTGTCGAAGAAATCGACATGACGGAATTAGAGGAGTTACGTGCGGCGTTGAATAAAAAGCATGACTCGAAGAGAACTAAGTTAACGCTGCTGCCATTCATGATGCGCGCGATTGTAGAGGCGGTAACTGACCAGCCTGAATTGAACGCGCGGTTTGATGACGACGCTGGCGTGGTAAGGCAGCACGGTTCGGTCAATATCGGCATCGCTACACAGACCGAAAATGGCTTGAACGTAATAGTGGTGCATCATGCGGAATCTGCGGGCCTATGGGACAACGCGGCTAAGGTTAGCCAACTTGCCGACGACGCGCGTGCAGGCACGATCAAGTTAGAAAACTTGACTGGCGGCACTATCACTATTACCTCGTTGGGTGCTTTGGGCGCTATTGCCACAACCCCGATCATCAATCACCCCGAGGTCGCGATTGTCGGTATTAATAAAATGCAGATACGCCCGATGTGGGATGGTCAGCAATTTCAGCCGTGCAAAATGATGAATATATCGTGCTCCTTCGACCATCGCGTGGTCGATGGTTGGGATGCGGCGGTGTTTGTACAAAAACTAAAAACTCTGCTGGAATCTCCAGCAATGTTATTTGTAGAAGGTTAAATTTTAAATGTCGGATATTAAATGTAAGCTGTTAGTCATCGGTGCCGGCCCAGGTGGCTATGTCTGCGCCATTCGCGCCGGGCAATTGGGTATTGATACCATTATCGTCGATCGTCAGCCGCCAGGCGGAACCTGTTTGAACGTTGGGTGCATCCCGTCTAAAGCGTTAATTCACGCCGCCGATGAGTTCTATAATATTGCCCACGCGAGCGACACCAGCCTAGGTATTACTGTATCCGCACCGAAGATCGACTTCGGCAAAACAATTGCTTGGAAAGATCGAATTGTGAAACGTTTAAACGACGGTGTCACCGGCTTGCTGAAAAAAGCCAAGGTTCAATTCATTGCCGGAGAAGCCCGCTTTGTCGATGGTAAAACAGTGACAGTACAAACTGTCGATGGCGAAAAAAGGATTCGCGCTGAAAACGTCGTTATCGCCACAGGTTCGGCACCCATTGAACTGCCGTTTCTGCCTTACGGCGGTGACATATTGTCATCTACCGACGCACTGGCATTAAACCAAGTACCAACGTCGATGGTGGTCGTTGGTGGCGGTTACATTGGCTTAGAAATCGGCACAGCTTTTGCCAAGTTGGGCGCAAAAGTTACTATTATCGAAGCAACCGAACAAATATTACCGCAGTACGATTCTGCATTAACTAAACCCGTTAGCCAACGTTTGCAAGAACTCGGCATTGAGGTGCAACTGAATACCAAGGCGCAGGGTTTTGCTAATGGCTTATTGCAAACGGATAAGGGAGAAGTGCCAGCGGATAAAGTGCTGGTCGCAGTAGGCCGTCGGCCGCGAACGGATAGCGTCGGTATTGAAGAGTTATCGTTGTCAATGGACGGCGCCTTTATTGAAGTGAATAGTGCGTGCCAAAGCTCAATGCGAGGCATTTACGCAATCGGCGATGTCACCGGCGAGCCGATGTTAGCACACCGGGCCATGGCGCAAGGCGAGATGGTGGCCGAGCGTTTAGCTGGCCATAAAGTTAGTTGGGACAAACGCTGCATTCCCGCAGTTTGTTTTACCGACCCAGAAATTGTTAGCTGTGGAGTATTACCAGGCGAGCTTGAAAATACCAAAGTGGCTGAGTTTCCCTTTGCCGCCAACGGCCGAGCCATGACCACCGAACGTGAAGACGGTTTCGTTCGAATTATTGCCCGCTCACACGACGATGCGATTATGGGCATTCAAGCCGTGGGAGCAGGTGTCTCAGAGTTGTCGGCGGTATTTTCCTTGGCAATAGAAATGGGCGCAACATTGCAAGATATTGCCGCCACAATTCACGCGCACCCAACTCGGTCTGAGGGCTTTCAGGAAGCCGCATTGAGCGCCTTAGGCAAGTCATTACATATTTAATGGTTTCAAGGCTTACTTTGCATCTTCTGAATCATTTTCTTAGCATTTTCATTGTTTGGATTAAGTGCTAATGAACGTTTAAAATTACTGATCGCATTCTCCTCATCTCCGCTTAGTATTTGTGCCTCAGCCAAACTGTCGTAAGCGTTTGCGTCTTGTGGGTAGAGATGCGTGTAAACATGAAAGAAATTAAGGGCCGCTTTAAAGTCTTGTTTGGCCAATGCCGCATAGCCCGCATTGTTAATAGCTCTAGGAGAAACTAAGCTTGAATCTGGATGTTGCGCCTTCCAGGCCATGTACGACTTTTTGCTCTGTTCAAGACTATCTTGTTGAGCAACCTCAAAAGGTAAGCGCTGATTTTTCGGCAGCTTTCGCATGCTAAATTCTTCTAACTCTGAGCCCTCACGACTCGCTCCCGGCCGACTCAATAGCAAATACTGTTGCTTGCTGTCAGGATGCACACCAAGGCTTATTTGATTGGCGTTTTCATTGAGCGAAAACATGGCTCGACCGTTATCTATGCCGGCATACTGCAGCTCGGCTTGATAACTCACACCGCCCATGCGCATTGGGTCTGTGTACACCAATTTATTGCCTTGTTCGCGAATAGTGATAATTTGGTCAAGCTCTGACAAATAACGGCCTATCATTTGATCTCGGTATTGTGTGGGTATCAACGTTGTAAAGGGTAATTCTTGATGCCACTCTAGTACAGCGACAATATTTTTAATGAGCGCCTCAATAGCAGGGTTACGATGCTCGGTAGTCGCATTCATGAATACCATAATGCCTTTGCCGCCTTGCATGCTTGCCATTACATGCCCACCGGTTCCAGTGTTGGAACCGCCATGCGAAAACCAATCAATGTTGCCTCGCGCTTCGAACCTCATCCAACCAGCGGCCCAGCCACCTACTGTCTTAAGCGTATGTAGCTTAGTCGTTTGCTGAGCTACCCATGGCGAAACAACCCTGGTTTCCTGCCCTGCTAACGCACGCTGATACTCAATCATAAACTTGGCCATATCGCTTGGCGTACTCCATAAGCCCGACGGTGCAATTTGTGGGCAAATCGGGATACCGTCTCGAATTACTTGCTGACTTACATCATGGACTTTGGCCACATTTGTTAAAAACTGGTCGCTGCCATTTTGATACATAGTGGTATGTTGCATATTAAGAGGCGTAAAAATCATCTCTTGGGCGAGTTGCTGTAACGGTTTTCCGGTAATATCTTCAAGTGCTATTTGTACGATTACGTAACCACCACCGCTGTATTGCCAGTTTGTGTCGGGGGTAAAAAGTGAGCGAATAGGCTGCTTATATCTAGGTAGTTTTTCCCCATTCAAGCTCTCAATTGGAGTAGGAATATCGTCGCCTAAGTGAAAGTCGGCAAAACCACCTTGTGACATACCGGCGGTATGTGCCAGTAATTGCCGAGTTGTAATTGGGCTATTTTTAGTAAAGTCTGAACTAGGAACTTGCCAACGTTCTAGATATTTAGTAATTGGCGCATCTAAGTCGAGCTTTCCTTTTTCCGCCAGCATAGCGGCAATGGTTGCAGTAACCGGTTTAGCAATCGATGCGGTTGAAAATGCGGTGTTGCTGTCTATCTTGTTAGTGGTGCCTGTTTGTTTTAAGCCAACGTGGTGTGCATAAACCACTTCAAAGTTGTCGACAACGGCAAAACTCATACCAGGAATTTTAAAATTATCGATAAACGCTTGGTAATCATAGCTATTGCCATCAGGCGCTATGAAGGTAGATAATTTTGCTTGGAAGCTTTGCTCTTGGTCTACCTTATTGGATTCTGAAGCCATCACAGAAAAGCCACTTAGCGTTAGAAGCTGCACAAGAAAGAGTGCGAACAAATTCGACATAAGAGTTAATGGTCTTACGCTTTTATTTATAGTTTCTTTAATATTCATTAGGAGTTCCCAGTTTTAGAAAGTGAATTTAGTTTGCATCAACTTGAAGCCAAGGTGCCGCATTATTCCCTCAACGGCTCATTGGTTTCCCGAACAGCTCTATCCTGAGCGGCTCTCACCCAGGCTATTAATTCGACTTAACCACTCCAACCTCCAACATCGAATTATTCAAGCGCCCTCCGCCACCAAACGATTTAATATTTTGCACACCGCTGCGTCCGCTAAGTGTCAAGTTGCCGTTACCTCGCATGTCGATAGTCAGTTCTGCAACATCGAGCTCTAGGCTGGCATCGCCAGCATCGGAAATTTCAACCTTAAACAGTTTGGTCATTATCGGCCCCTCGGTTTTAATGGTCGCCGCGCCACTGGTCTTAACCGCCTGTAAATCTCTATAGGTAACCTCTATAGAGATACTCTCTCCCCTATGGTTGCCTTTGGTCATCACTGTCAGCGTGTCATGGTCAACGCTGGTAACGATATCTTGCATCGCAATACCGAAGGCCGATATTTCGATGCCTTCCTGCTCCCCCTGTTTGATTTTCACATTAACCAAACCGCCAACCACAATTTTTGTAAAGGGCTCTATCTCGCGACTCTCGGTTGTCGCGAACGGGTTTACCGCGCAGGCGGCGGTACTTATCGTCATCAACACGACAATAATCAAGTTTGAAACGCTAGATGTTGCGGTACCACCCAATAGCCGATTTAATTTTTTATTAAACATTGTAATTCCTCTAAGTGATAAATTGTTAGCCAGCAGCTAGTTAACTACTTTTGTCGAATGCATAGTAATTTAGTGTTACCGATAAACAGCTCACTAATGCACCAACGACTCGACGAACGCATCAACTGCTTGGAATTGCCATGCTTAGGCGTGTAATCTTCACTTTGAGGTTTTATCGCTACTCGCGTTGCCGGCCACATAGCTTTCTCCGAATATGGGCGAACAGCTAAAAAACATAATCGTATAATTATTAGAGAAATAAAATTGCGCTGGAATTCTTCAAACACAGCAGTAATCGCATTAACCATATTGCTTATTACCGTTAGCGTGGGCGCCAAGGGTGACCCATCTACTGCAACTTCAGCGAGCGCATCTCAGCCACTTACCCACGCGACTCGTATAGTTTATTCCAAAGGCGATCAAGAACGCTGGTCAGACACCGCTTTTAATGATGAAGACTGGACAAATTTTCTGCTTACTGGGCTTCCCGCCGAAAAATCCAATTATTGGATCCGCAACCATGTCACATTGACCAATAGTGATACCGCAATGCCCTACGACCATGCGGTTATGGTCGGGATACTCGGCTCCTACGAAATATACTGGGATGGCATTCTGATTGGTCATAATGGAAAAACCGGTGATTCACGAGAGTCAGAGGTTCCAGGAACCGTCGAGAAAATCTTTCGCGTTCCGCCCTCACTATATCGCCCCGGTAAGCATGTGGTCAGTCTTCGAGTATCGTCCTATCACTCACAAGATCAACTGCGCAGCCGTCACTATTTTTTCGTTATCGGCCCCTACGAAGCTCTTTTAAAACATGGATATCAGGTCAATATTCTGCCGCTAATGATGCAAGGCGGTATTATCATCATTGGCTTGTACTATTTGATTATGTTCGGGTTTTATCAGAGAAAGTCACCTGTACTGCTGTTTAGTCTGCTCTGCTTTGCGATGGCTCTTTTGATCTTTGCAGAAAGTTATCGTGATTTATTCAATTATAGTTATCAATGGCATTGGCACCGAATGATGCTGGTATTGGGCTTGAGTGGCATAGTTAGTGTGTTGCTGATCGCTTTTTGTATCAAGCGCTTTGAGATACCAAGGTTAATGCCATTAGTAATATCGGCAACGGCACTGATGGCAGGGCTTGCAACATTCGAAGTGGGCTTCGATTATCGCTCCTACTTTGTCTTCGCCGTTGGGCTTGTTTGTTCTATCAGTATTGTCAGTGTCGCTCGCTGGCAGGGCAAAGCAGGCAGTGGATTGACACTAACTGGCTTAGTCATTACCGCTGCGCTAATGCTGTTATTGCCCTACCAGTTTATGGATCAATACCTGTTCCTAAGCTTTGGGTTATTGACCCTTTTTATTCTTGCCTCATTGGCACTGAGTCTTCGCAAACAACAAGATGAACATAATGCGGCACTGATTAATTCATCGAGACTTGAAATAGAGTTGCTGAAAAAAAATATTCAGCCTCACTTCATATTAAATACGCTAACCGCGATAGAAGAGTGGATAGAGGAATCTCCAACAACCGCGATTAAATTTATTGATGCCCTAGCCGACGAGTTTCGAACAATGAGTAAAATGGCACACCAAAAACTGGTGCCCCTTGAACAAGAGCTTGAGCTATGTAGATCACATCTAAAAATCATGTCGTACAGGAAGAATATAGATTTCCGTTTGAATGCGGTAATCAGTCACTCGGTAAATATCCCACCAGCAATCTTGCATACGCTGATCGAGAACGCGATCACACATAATAACTACCGCCAAGGCTCCGTAGAATTCAAACTACGGCAGCGAATATCGGACCAATATCTGCATTTTGTATTCTCATCTCCGTTGATCGCGCGAAAGCTTATCTCGCCAAAGGAGGATCAGGCACAAGGTACCGGACTGAAATATATTAACGCTAGATTAGAAGAAAGCTTCGCCGGATACTGGAAACTAGAAGAGACTCAAAGCAGCGACGAGTGGATTACAACAATTAGCATATCGACCGATGCCACGAGCCACCCAGGTTCAGCAGCCTATCATGCTTAATATCATCGTAGTTGAGGACGAGGCCCTCGTCGCTAAGCGTTTAATTCGTTTTTTAGCGGCTGGCCTTGAACAACACCCCCACAACATACGCCACCTCGAAACACTTGATGATGCGCAAGAATATTTGAGTGAGAAAAGTATCGATTTATTAATGCTTGACCTTAATTTGAATGGGCAAGACGGCTTTGATCTACTTAAAACTCACCTAAGTGCCAGCTACAATACTATCGTAGTATCGGCCAATACCGACCGCGCCTTAGAAGCCTTTGAACTAGGCGTGCTCGACTTTGTTGCCAAGCCATTTAAGCAAGAGCGCATAGATAAAGCCCTACAGCGAGCGCTCGGAAAAAACAATGGCGGCAAAGGAATTCAGAGCCTAAGTATAGAAAAAAGAGGTCGCCTCGAGCTGGTCGCGCTTACTGATATCTCCTATATACGCGCAGCTGGCCACTATAGCGAAATAATAATGAAAGACGGCACTGAGCACTTACACAATAAAAACTTAAGCAAGCTGTTATGCCTGTTGCCAAATAACTACCAACAAGTGCACCGCTCATACCTAGTCGCGCTTGATCAAGTAGATAAAATCGTCAAACATGCTGGCAGCCAATATGAGCTAATGCTTAGCGGCGAAAAGGTTATCCCGCTCGGTCGCAGTTATTACAGCGTGATAAAGAAAGCCTTCGAGGCAAAATAAGTCAAAACTGATTGGGAGGGCTGAAAACGGTATTTGTTACTTTTTCGTTCAAGCTGGTCTTGGGTTCTTTACTTCTATACCATCAATAGTTTGGTTACATTATCGAAGACCCTAGCGAGCACTAATGACTAATAACGCTGATTTTATAGAAGTATATCCCAATGCATTGCCACTCGAGCTTTGTGATCGCCTAGTGGAAACCTTCGAAAAGCATCAAGGTGTCTACCAAGGAAGAACAGGGGCCGGTGTCGATCTCAATAAGAAAAATAGCCATGATTTAATGCTTGATGAGCACCCAGAACTAAATTCCTTGAAGTCGGAATTAATGCAACATACGTTCGCAGGAATAAAACGCTACTTCGAAAAGTACTCAATGGCTCTGGCTGGCGCGGTATCAGTAAATGTCGAAAATGAGTTGGGGGATTCTGTCACTTTAAACCCGGATAATTTCACTCGCTTAGGAAAACCTAAGCTAGGAGATATTATTAGCCACCTTTATCGCAGTGGAACAATAAACATTCAGCGCTATACGAAAGGCAAAGGCGGCTACCCACATTGGCATTCTGAGCAGTATCCTCAAGCAGATGGATACGAGGCATTACACCGAGTAGTGTTGTATATGTATTACCTCAACGACGTTGACGACGGCGGTGAGACAGAGTTTTATTATCAAGCGAAAAAGATAAAACCGTCTAAAGGCACGATGGTAGTGGCGCCCGCTGCATTTACACACACTCATCGAGGAAACACGCCGATAAGCAGTGATAAATACATCGCAACCTCTTGGATAATGTTTAATCGCAGCGAAAAAATTTACCGTTAATTAAACAAATGTCTAGTTAGATTGACCTTATTATCTATGCGTCCGCAGAGAATTCTCTTTTCTGCAAAAAAAGAGAACTCTTCACTGTTTACTCGTCTTTTTAACGTATTTACGTGCTGAGTGAAATTTGCTCTGATTTAATAGCGTCTTGATTCATGTGCTAGCAAGAATATTTAGCACATGCATTTTATGTATTCATAGCAGGGGATGAACCCATTGATGGGTTTATAAGAATCTAAAAATCAAGTAAAACTAATAAGGGATATAATCATGTCAATCAGACTGAAATTAATAAGCGTCGCCACGCTAATGGCACTAAGCACAGCGGCAAATGCCGAGCGAGTAATCGTTAGTTATGATTCAAACGGTCAGGGACTAAAAAATGGTCATGCTGTTAAAGTAGCTGGGAAAAACTGGTTTGCAGTTGAACTAGACGAAAACGGTAAGAATGCAATCCGCGGTAAAGCCGGATTCAAAAAAATGGAAATCGATCAGAAACGTTTTCCGTTAGCGATCTTTAATGACGACGTTGGCAACCCAATGACTCAGCAGATTACCCCTTATGCGATTTATCAATCGCAAGGTGATCAACTGACGCTGCAAGGCGGACAAAAGGTCTGTGTGATCGATTCAGGCTTAGACCAATCTAACCAAGACTTCGATTGGCCAATGATTACAGGCGATAACGATTCAGGAACTGGCAATTGGTTTGAACAGGGCGGCCCACACGGCACTCACGTTGCCGGCACAGTCGGTGCAACTGATAATGGCTTTGGTGTGGTCGGCATGGCGCCCGGTGTACCAATGCATATCATTAAAGTATTTAACGCAGCAGGTTGGGGCTATTCGTCAGATTTGGCCTTCGCAGCGGAAAAATGTACCCAAGCTGGAGCCAATATTATTACCATGAGCTTAGGTGGTGGTGGTGCAAACTCAACTGAAGAAAACGCCTTTGATTCCTTTACCGCTGGTGGCGGATTGGTACTAGCGGCGGCCGGTAACGATGGCAACAATGTACGTTCGTTTCCAGCGGGCTACAAGTCAGTGATGATGATTGGTGCCAATGATAACAACAACAATATCGCTGATTTTTCTCAATTTCCATCAAATACAATTACAACTGGTCGTGGAAAAAAAGTGACCACTGAAACCAATGATGGTTTCGGCGTAGAGGTAACGGCAGGCGGTGTTGACACACTTTCAACCTTTCCAGCGGGTACCGGCGTATCGTCAAGCTTAGTCGTTGATGCTGGTGGTTTTGCTTCTTTAGCCATGGAAAATGCTGGTACAGCAAGCGGTTCTACCTATTTCATGGGCACCGCTGAAGCGACTGATGGCAACGCCAGTGGTAAAGTATGTGTGATCGACCGAGGCGTTATTTCGTTCTTTGATAAAGTCCAAAACTGTGAGAATTCAGGCGGCATCGCGGCGATTCTCGTCAACAACGAGCCTGGTGTTTTAGCCGGCACTTTGGGTGAGACCAATACCACCACAATTCCTGCGGTTGGTGCGGCTCTTGAAGATCGTGCTTCAATTGTCGGCTCAAGTACCGCAACCGTGGATGTCAGTTCAAACGATTATTCCGTGTTAAGCGGCACATCGATGGCAACTCCTTTAGCTGCTGGTAGTGCCGCGCTGATCTGGTCTAATAACCCTGGTTGTACTGGTACAGATGTTCGTGAAGCAATGAAAGCTACCGCGCAAGATCAAGGCGCAGCGGGCCGTGATGATTTCTTTGGCTACGGTATCGTTAAAGCGAAAGCAGCAAGCGACTACCTAACGGCCAACGGTTGTGGAACAACAGAGCCTCCGGTTGGAGATTTGACCTTGTCAGGTAGCCGTTCAAAAGGTAATCGTCAGGCTAATTTAAGCTGGAGTGGCGCGACAACGTCTAATGTTGATATTTATATCAACGGCAGCTTGAACACTACTACGGCTAACGATGGCTCACAGTCGTTCACAGTTAGTAAAAACAGCAGTTACACCTTTAGTGTCTGTGAAGAAGGCAGCAACATCTGCACCAATGAAATTACCTTATAGCGTAAACGTTTAACTAGGTATCAACAAACTAAGCCGACTCTCGACAATGAGAGTCGGCTTTTTTATTATTTGCTGAAGATCAAAGTTTCAAGTCATAGCGCCTTGTGTTTTCACCCCAGACGCATACATCAGTAATCTAAATTGGTACTGTAGGCTATAATGATCGACAGCCATTACTTTCTAGGGCTCTATATCCTAATGCCATCAATTGAATTTAGCCCGTTTGTCGCCATATCTCTAAGTAATAAATAAAAGGGGGTATTCATGACCATACTCATGCAGCTAATACTGTGGTGTATTCTTTTCGTGCTTTGCTGGCCGCTAGCACTGTTCGCCTTACTATTATGGCCTCTTGTTTGGCTAATCTCTTTGCCGTTTCGGCTGATTGGTGTGAGCCTAGAAGCGGTATTTGCTTTACTTAAGGCGCTACTCTTTTTGCCCGCACGTTTGCTTGGTTGGCGACCGTCACGTGGTGTACGCTAGCCGCTTAATAAGCTATCGGGTGAACTTCGGTCGTGAAAAACACCAGCCAAAGCAAAGAAAACTATGGCACAAGCCGCCGAACCCGAGATGATCTCAGGCATTCTGATTTCGTTGGGATTATAGAGACCAGGGAGTGTCGACGGTTAATTCATATCTGAAAGTACAACATCAACTCAAATAAAAAACACATATCGCAAACTTAGTGTTCACCATCGAGTACAAGCCACTAACTTTGGTTATGCAACACATGGCACCATGTGAAAGTAAGTAATATAAGATCATGGATGCATGACATAGTATTCTGGCGAATTAAGACCATACCGTGAAACGGAAACTATGCGTGTTATTTAGCTTGAATAGAGCACTCGCATCCGCCAAGCTATATTGTCCATTACCATCACTTAAACTAACCGAGTAGCGATCGCAGAGACATTACTATGGGTGGATCAATATTAGTTGTTTTTCTTAGCTCTAGATGTACCGTTGAAGGCAACGGGGTACTTACTTTCGATGACGCAACCCATTGAGGAACGAATTCACCTGAATTGAGCATATCCAGCATATCGAAGGGCACAAGTGTTGCTAACAAGCGAATTTCACCTGCATCAGGAAAGCCAATATGAAACTGCCTTTGCCTAATCAAAATAGTTCCGAAATCGGGTATGCCCTGAGGGACTCCTTTAGAAAATATCCCGACAAATATTGCACCATCGATTCCGTCAGGCGGATTAACGTCGCCCTTTATACTGTAGTCACACTTTAACCCGTCATTGATCAGGTTGTATTTACTAACAGCTCTAATAATTGCTTCTTTACTAAAACAGCTCGATTGTTTTCTGAAGTTTTTTGGTGAGCAGCCGACATAGTTTGAAAATGTTCGAGAAAAGGTAGGGAATGAAAAATATCCAACTTCTAGCGCTATCTCGGTAGCGGTTTTTGATGTTTCTAACAATAGCTCTTTTGCTTTTTTCATTCTTAAACTTGTCAAGAAATGATGTGGAGTAATACCTGTCGTGTTTTCAAATAGGTCGATAAAATGGGACTTGGAAAAGCCGCTTCTAGATGCGAGGGAATCTAAGCTTAAGTTTCTGTCAAAACTCGTGAGGTTTAGTCTCATAAAGGAAATAGTTTCTTCAACGAGCTTTCTGTGCATAACATGTGAGTCCATGCTCAATTGCCTCTATTTTCAAGCCGAATTTACTAAATAATAACAATAGCCTATGCGATTTAGTATCATTAATTTAATTCATCATTTCTAAAGGAAATAACGTGAACTTTATAGCGGCAACTATTCGATTCATTGTGATTCTTGGGTACGGTTTTATCTTTACCTTAAAACTCGCTTTCGCGAGATTTAAGTTTGATAAAGACGGGTTTGAAAAGGCCTCAGGCACATATTTTTGTCGCTTTTTAGAAAGTGCCGGTGGAGCCCTACCGAAGCTAGGGCAAATTTTAGGCACACGAGCCGATTTACTTTCCCAACCCCTGCGTGATGCACTTGCAAAATTACAAGATGAAACAGATCCGGTAATAACGAGTTCCCAGCTAAGTACCCATGAAAAAAATGTGCAAGGTTATAAACTTGATCCTGTCCCAATCGCTAGCGCAACAATTGCCCAAGTTCATATTGCTCGGTCGCTTTCTGAAAAGGATCGCACCTTAGCGATTAAAATACGGCGGCCTGATGTCGCTCGATTATTAAGTATCGATTGCCGAATAATTGTCTTTTTTGGAAGATTCGTTGCTCGCTTACCGATAATGAACAGCATCCCTATTAATCTGACATTAATCGATGTATCAACAGCTCTTATCTCGCAAACGGATTTTTTAAAAGAGGCTGAAAATCACAAAAAGCTTTATTCAATGTTTTTAGAGTCAGAAGACGTGATGGTTCCTAAACTCGTCGATGAGTTTACTTCTGAAAACATCATTGCGATGGAATATATTCCAAACATGAAGAAGATACTCGACCCAGAATTAGACATCGAGTTAGCCAAACCAGCGCTAAATATAGGTTTGAAGGCCCTCTATAAGATGATATTTGATTTTGGCTTTTTACATTGCGATATGCACCCTGGCAACATGTTGGTTGCTGAAGATGGAAAGTTAGTATTGTTGGACGCTGGCTTTATGGTTGAAATAGATTCAGAAACTAAAACGTCATTCACTAACTTTTTTCTCGCTATTGGGCTGGTAGACGGCGCAGGTGCAGCGGAAATAGTGAGGTCCTCTGCTCTTACGCTGCCCACCGAGCTCAATATAAATAAGTTTGATGCGGATATTACAAAGTTAATAGTCAGTGTTGGCGGCTTAAGTGCACAAAACTTTCGAATAGCCGAATTTGTCAGTAAATTGTTTGAAATTATGGGAGACCACCGTGTGCTAGGGACATCTAAGTTTTCGTTGATTATTCTTTCATTACTCGTTTTTGAAGGAACGGCCAAGCAACTAAACCCAGAGCTAGATTTTCAGAAGGTAGCGATTCCATTCGTGATCAACAATATTTAGTCGAGCAAACTTTGCAATGCCGCTGAAATAAACGACGAACATATTTGATTTACTCACTGTCCTCTAGAGCCAAGTTAGTTTACTTTAAAGTGCCAGGCTTAAATTCGCATCAAATCGAATTGATGGCCTGTTTTAAAAAATGTCGATTTTTAGAAAAACCAGAATTATTGATAAGAACTTCGATTTACTAAAATATATGATGATTAATCTTATTCCCTAAAAAGACTAATTAATCATAGATTCATTTATCACAAAAACACATCTTTGGTTAAGAAAAAATAGCTAGAGCATCTAAAAAA
>JAFMHC010000102.1 GCA_017854775.1 Gammaproteobacteria bacterium
TTGCTATTACTCAAGTAGTCGCCGCATCAGCGAGATAAGTCCACATGAACGATGTAGCCATTGATCACCGCAAGCGTGAGCGACCTATCGTATTAGTGACAGGCCCAACCAAGACAATCAAGTTTGCCTGGTGGGCGACCCGATTTCAACTATGGCGTGCAGGCTTACGAGGTGTTTATTTGAGCCCGGGAAAGGGAACAATCCCCGATATTTTACACGGTGTAATTATTGGTGGTGGCAATGATATCGACCCCAAGCACTATGGGGCAACTGGCTCTGGAGGCGCCGTGTATGATGCCGCTCGTGACCAGTTAGAGCTTGAAGTAATAGCATTGGCATTGAAGAAAAAGTTGCCCATGCTGGGTATTTGCCGAGGTGCTCAACTAATAAACGTGTCACGAGGCGGTACTTTGATTGGTGATCTTAGGCCATTGCGCAAGCTGACGCCTAATCGCAATAGTATTTTCCCGATCAAGCAAGCAACGATCAAATCCGGTAGTTATCTAAATGAAATTTTCTCGAAACAGCACGTTCAGGTAAACAGCTTACACAATCAAGCAGTCGATAAGCTGGGCGATGGTTTAGACGTCGTCGGTCATGATGATGATGGCTTTGTGCAGGCTATTGAAAGTAGTGATCGACAATTTGTCATAGGCGTTCAATGGCATCCCGAGTATTTGATTTTTGAACCAATACAAAGCAAATTATTTAATGCTCTGGCTGTTGCCGCAAACAAGTTTCGCAATCCGTAATTTCAGCAGAGCACCCGCTCGTCGATTAAACTAAACGAGTCTAATTAGGCGCGCTCGAAATTGCGTATCACAAAATGCCAGTCGACAAAATTCCAAAAATTGTCAACGTAATTGGCCCAGTCGCCTTTGTAATCTAGATAATAGGCGTGCTCCCATACATCGAGTGCCAATAAAGGCATGGTATTCACGTCAACGATAGGGGTCTCGCTATCGCGGGTGTTTATGATTTTCAATTTTCCACTTGATGTACAGATCAACCATGTCCAACCCGACGCAAAGTTGTTTTTAACCTTGCGTTTAAACTCGCACCGAAACTCATCGTAAGTCCCAAATTGAGCATCAATAGCTTCAAGTAATTTGCCAACCGGCCTTTTCCCAGACTCCGGTGTCAGGCATCGCCAATAGAAGTTGTGATTCCACACTTGTGCTGCATTTCTAAAAATCGCACCATCAGCCTCAAGCACTATATCGGCTAGGCTTAAATCTGAGAACTTAGTTCCGCGTATCGCAGCATTTAGGTTTTCGGCATGATTTTGGTGATGTAACGTGCGGTGAAGCATCACTGACTCTTCAGACAAAAATGGCTCAAGGTCGCCATGCTTGTACGGCAATGGGGATAATTTAATGGCCATGGTGGTTAAACATAAACTTTAGGCTACCTGTGCCTATACTGCTTGCTTTAAAAATTTTAGGAGTGATAAAAACCCGTTGAGATGCTTCATTGTCGCTGTGATCTACGACGTCTACTGAGATACGAGAAGCTGACCGCAATTACCGCCTTTCAGGGGTTTAAAAGCTTTATCTCACCGCCCCTATACGTTCTCTGTGAGACTACGACATCAATGCGCTTAGATCTTAAGCTTTGTTCTAGTAATGAAAAAAAGATCACCATGATCAATCTGGTGACAAACAAGATCTAGGCGATTGACATTGTAATTCCCGCGATATCGGGTAGCCCCATGGACGCCCGCGATGATTGAAAATGCAATTGCCCAATTAAACATGTACCTCGCTTTATGAATAGAGAGCAGTTAAAAATTGTGCTGTGTAAATCAATAGAACGCCTAGAGCGAAAATCAAGTTATGAATGCTTCTTCATAAACTCATCAATTTTGTCTTCCGCCTGCTCTTTTGTCAGGCCATATTTCTCTTGCACAATACCCGCCAAGGCTTCGGCACCTCCTTCTGCCTGCTTTACTTCATCGTCGGTGAGCTTACCAAATTCTGATTTAAGGTTGCCTTTAAGTTGCTTCCAATTACCTTTCAGTTGATCTAAGTTCATTTCCTGACTCCTGTTTGATTATGGTTATGGCCACTTGCAGCCCTTCGTAACAGGGTAAAGCAGTTAGTGTGCCAAGTTTTAAAATCGCAAAAAAACAGTCTTAACTTTCTGATTTTATTAATTAATCGTGACCATTAGAATTCCCTATGGATCCCTTTTTATAGTTTTAACGAGGCCGATTAGGGTAAAAGAACCAACCCTGTGGTGGTAAAGCCCCAATAGGTGAGTGCCAGAGTTCAATGTAGGCATGTTGCCCTAAGCTCTCTGGCTTGCAGTTGCTTGCCCCTCTACTGCTGCTCTCAGTCACCTGAGTTAGAGGCCAGCTACTCTTGGCGCTTCAATAAATTCTGCAAAAATGGAATAGTGACACGCCGCTGCTCGACTAATGAGGCGCGGTCGATTCGCTCTAACACTTCGAACAGTTCACCTGTGTCGCGCGACGAGCGGCTTTGTAAGTATCGCACCGCGTCGTCGGAAATCGACAGGCCTCTTACTTTGGCACGCATTTTTAACGCCTCGAAGCGTTGCTCATCGTTTAGCTCTTGTAACGGATAAATCAGCCCACTTGATAAACGACTAACCAAGTCTTTAATCGCGAAACCTGATGAATGTGGCGGCTGAGTCGCACTGATGATCAGTTGCCCACCGGCATGTTTAATTTGCTCAAATAAGGTAAATAAAGCTCGCTCTTTTTCAACATCACCGGCCCAGGCATCAATGTCGTCTACGCAAACCACATGCTCAACATCAACCACCGCGAGCATGTCGGTAGACACATAGGCATCGCTTAGTGAGAGGTAACTAGTATTAATAGCCTCAGACTTGGCTAAACGCATAGCGGCGAATAGTAAATGACTCTTACCAGCTCCAGATGGCCCGTAGTAATACACCACCTTAGGGCCACCCGCAGTCAAGCTAGACTCAATTACGGCAACTAACTCAGTGTTGTCGCCTAACCAATAATTTTCAAACGACGCCTTATCATTACTTGTTAAGGGTAACGCCAATTGACCTGCTTGTTTATTCATAAATGATAGATAAAAATCTCGGCCCTTTGCCTTTTGCTTGCTGTCTTTTTGTCCCTACCGATAGAGGCTTATATACCTGTGCCTTCGCTGCTATTTGTCGCTCGTACAGACCAAATATAGACGTAGGCCAGACCACTAGTAACACTGGTTAACAATACCGCGTAGCTGAGTATCGGCTGGATTGAACTAAAATCGTATTCGGCCGCAAGTGCGCCAAGTACCAATACAATATAAGTGATCTGAGTAAACGTGTTCACTTTGCTAACGATCAATGGCTGCATTTTAACCGAACCAAAAAATAGCACCATCACTAAATAACCACCAACGATCACCACATCTCTAAAAACCACCGCCACCATCAGCCAAAATGGGATCAAACCCATCATCGACAACATTATATAGCTGCAAACCAGCAGTCCCTTGTCAGCTAGTGGATCTAATATAGAACCCAAATAGGTTTCAGCATTAAAGCGCTTGGCAATAAAACCGTCTAAAGCATCGGTTAGACCTGCCACGATAAACACTATTAGAGACAAGGTAAACTGTTGTTTTTGCAGCAAAACCACTAACCAAGGCACCAATCCGATACGGGCAAGAGTTAATAAATTTGGTATATAGATAATCATAATTAGATGGCTCCACGGCCTTATACGTCATTATCTCTAGCTTTTATTGGATACACAATAGCCAATGAAACCGCTACAATAGCGCCGCACTTACGGCGAGACTATCTCTACAACAAAGAATCTCGTTCAAATTGATTAACACTGAACCTCGATGGAGCAACAACGTGGCCCAATCTGACAAACCTGACTCTTTATCCTACCGTGACGCAGGCGTTGATATCGACGCTGGTGATGCATTTATTGACATAATTAAGCCCGTCGCCAAACGGACTGAACGTGAAGGCTGCCTTAGCGGTTTAGGTGGTTTTGGCGCACTGTTTCAAGTGCCACAAAACTACAAGGAGCCGATCTTGGTTTCTGGCACCGATGGCGTCGGCACCAAGTTAAAACTGGCTTTTGATTTAAACAAACATGACACTATCGGAATCGATTTAGTCGCTATGTGCGTTAACGACGTTATCGTACAGGGTGCAGAGCCTTTGTTCTTTTTAGACTACTTCGCCACTGGCAAATTAACACCAGAGGTAGCGGCACAGGTCGTTGAAGGTATCGGTGAAGGCTGTGTGCAGGCAAACGCGGCCTTAATTGGCGGTGAGACAGCCGAAATGCCTGGCATGTATAAATCTGGCGAGTATGATCTTGCCGGTTTCTGTGTTGGCGCGGTGGAAAAATCCAAAATCATTGATGGCACCAAGGTCAAAGCTGGCGACACGCTTATTGGCCTAGCGTCTACCGGTGCTCACTCAAATGGCTATTCATTAGTACGCAAAGTTATCGACACTTACGAGGTTCCACTGGACACCCTGATTGGTGGCAAACCATTATCTGAAGCAGTAATGGCACCGACCAAGATTTACGTGCGCTCAATTTTATCACTACTCAAACAGGTTGACGTACACGCCTTGGCACACATCACTGGTGGCGGCATCCCGGGTAATCTAAACCGAGTTTTACCGGATGATTGTCATGCGGTTGTTGACGAGTCTTCGTGGCAGTGGCCAGCCCTATTCACTTGGATGATGGAAACAGCCAACATCGAGCGTAGTGAGATGTACCGCACCTTCAACTGCGGGGTCGGGATGATCTTAGTTGTTGATCAAGCTGATGTAGAGCGCAGTATTAGCCTACTAAGCGAAGCTGGTGAGTCAGCATTTGTTATTGGCGAGATTAAAGACGGTGAATCAGAACAACAAGTTCACATCGTTTAACGGCGCTTAACCAACTAATTACCGCCTAGCTATGTCAAAAAAAACTGAGACCCTGTTAAATGATTCTGAGCGTTCTCGTCTGACGCGCGCAGTTGTCTTGATTTCTGGCAGCGGCAGCAATCTACAGGCATTTATTGAGCAAATAAAATCAGGCGATTTACCCCTCGATATCGTCTTAGTGATTAGCAATAACAAAGACGCCTATGGCTTAACCCGTGCTAGCAACGCGGCGATAGCAACAAGTGCGATAGAACATCGCAGTTTCGACTCTCGCCTACAATTTGATCAAGCGCTGATGCGCGAAATCGACGCGGTCGAACCAGACCTAGTCATACTGGCTGGCTTTATGCGCATTTTGACCGCAGAGTTTGTTAATCATTACCGCAATCGCTTAGTCAATATTCATCCGTCTTTATTGCCTAAGTATCCAGGCACCAACACTCATCAACGTGCAATCGATGCTGGCGACCAATGGCATGGTGCGAGTATTCACTTTGTGGTGCCAGAAGTTGATGCCGGTCCGATTATCTTACAGGGTCGTTTAGGCGTTAGGCCTGACGATACCAATCAGAGCTTGCAACAACGCATCCATAAAATAGAACACGCCTTGTATCCTCTCGCTGTGAAGTGGTTTGCAGAAAACCGTTTAACGATCGAGACAGACAAAGTATTACTAGATGGTGAAACCTCTACGCAACAGTTGCAAACCTTTGAGGTGTAAGTTAGCGTTAACTCGTTATTTCTGCTTATAGGCAACCATATTTTGCAAACGATTTTCACCAAATTTCTCTCTCTCACTGCCGTATGTTTTTTGCTATCCATGACAAGTCAAACTTATGCATTAACCCCAGTTACCATTAGCTACACCATCAAATTCGACAGCAGTAAATTTGGCAGCGCCACCTTGGGTCGAGTAGAAAACATTCTCAAGGCGACCGACAGTGGCTATTCGATTGAGACAATCACCAAGGCTCAGGGCATGGCGGCTATTATCATGGGCAGCAATGAACAACAGTCTTGCGAATTTGAGGTTCAAGACGGTAAAGCCATATCACAAAAGTACCAAGGTGGGCGAATTGGCGAAACAGACTATAAAGTTGATTTTGATTGGCCCCAGCGCAAGGCTTTTTTCAACGATACCAGTGGCAGTCGTGAGAGTGTCGACTTGCCTGAGGGGTATATTGTCGACAATTGCTCTATGTGGTTCGCGGTAGCACTTTTGCAGGGCGACATAGCCGATAGCCAATCACTATATGTAGTCGATGGTAAGAATAAACGCATTCGCGGATATAAACTCCGTTCGACCAGTAATGAAATACTGAGTACCAAGTTAGGCAACAAAAACGTTACCAAGGTAGTTTTTGAACGTGAATTACGTTCCGGTAGAACCTTAACATTTTGGTTGTCTCACGAGGACGAATACCTCCCATTAAAAATGCAAGAATCAAGGAAATCACGCACCACCACCTTCGAGGTAGCCGAATTAACCTTGGATAGTTAATGCTTCGCTTGCTGGGTTCAGATTAACTAAACGGTATTTATTAACTTAATTGTGCTTTGCCGCTCACGGTTAACTTGCAAACAAGTTACGTCGGGGCGCGAGTAATGCCCCGCGGGGTCAAAATTTTGTCGTTCTTCACGAACACGATCTAGGTCAATTTCAGCACTAAAGAGCCCTTCATTTTCTAACTGCGGCTCAATTATAAAATCACCATTCGGGCCGCATAAGCACGATCCGCCATTGGCCAAAAATTCCCTGTCACCAAGACTCTGCATAATTTCATCGTAGAGCGGAAACTCGCGGGGAATATCAGCTACCGCCATTAGACCACTAACAGCCATCGAGTAAGATCGCCCCTCTTTGGCAAGAAAAGGCGTTATATCTTGGGTGTTGCGCACCGAGCCAGGCCATATCGCCACATGAAGATTCTCGCCCTGACCGTACAATGAGGCACGCGCAAGCGGCATCCAATTCTCCCAGCAATTTAGACCGCCAACAGTAAATCCATCTAAGGAGTGGGTTGTTAAACCATGCCCATCTCCCGCAGACCACACTAGCCGCTCCTCAAAGGTGGGCATCAGCTTTCGATGAACTGACTGGATAACGCCCTTCTTATCGATATAAACCATTGAGCAGTAAAGACTCATTCCACTTCTATCTTGTGGCCGTTCGATGGTTCCTAGATAAACCGCGACACTATGAGCTTTGGCTTGTTGGCAAACAATCTTTAAGTCGCCCGCATCGACATCGACCGCCTGCCGAGCATAATGCGCGAACATTCGCTTTTGATCTTCGTTATTGAACTGGGCGCCACCGGTAAGCTCTACCCAGAATGGGTACCCAGGTGTTAGTGCTTCGCCGAATGCAACTAGGTCACACGCTTGCTCACCTGCCTCAGAGACGTATTGAGCCACCTTATCAAGGGTTGCTTCCTTATTTAGCCATACAGGAGATATTTGGGCCAATCCGACCTTAATCGTAGTCGATGTCATAGGTGCTTTGTATTTAAGTAGTTAACAACGACTCAACACTATCACAGCCTATTAACAAGCGGAGCCAATCTTTAATCGCACCTCGATCATTATATTCCTTGTGGCTCGCCTTACAGCGCCTACTGTTGATGCGCCGATATAGTTTTTTGTATAAAAAAATACCCCGCTGCGTACAGCGGGGTATTTCGTTCAAATCGGCTTCACTGTCTAATACGCTTTGCTAAGACAATTCGTCGAGACTACTGGCCTTGAATGTCAAACGAGAGTTTGTCTTCATCGGTTGATATATCAACCACACCGCCATTTTGTAGTTTGCCAAATAAAAGCTCGTCCGCCAATCCACGCTTGATCTCTTCTTGAATCAACCTTGCTAATGGCCTAGCGCCCATATTCTCATCATAGCCATTATCGGCAATCCAAGTGCGAGCGGCTTTATCAATGTTTAATTGAACATTTTTCTCAAGCAACTGACGCTCAACTTCAAGTAATTCCTTATCAACAATTTTATCGATCACTTCTTTGCCGAGCGGCTTAAATCGCACAATAGAATCTAGGCGGTTACGAAACTCGGGGGTAAACATCTTGGTAATCGCACCCATGTCATCTTGAGCGTTATCTTGCTTTGTAAAGCCCATTGAATTACGCGACACCGCAACCGCACCAGCATTGGTGGTCATAACAATAATAACATTCCGAAAATCGGCTTTGCGACCATTGTTATCAGTAAGCGTTCCGTGGTCCATTACTTGCAATAAAAGATTGAAGACATCTGGATGAGCTTTCTCGATTTCATCTAACAATAAAACCGCATGCGGGTGTTTATTAACAGACTCAGTAAGCAGGCCACCTTGATCGAACCCAACATATCCTGGAGGCGCACCAATCAATCGCGATACAGTATGGCGCTCCATGTATTCTGACATATCAAAGCGAATCAACTCCACGCCCAGGGTCATAGCGAGCTGACGCGAGACTTCGGTCTTACCAACACCGGTCGGGCCTGAGAATAAGAATGAGCCTATTGGCTTATCAGGCTTGCCCAAGCCGGATCTCGACATTTTGATAGCCGAAGCTAGATTAACAATCGCTTCGTCTTGGCCAAATACAACGAGCTTTAGGTCGCGCTCAAGGTTCTTAAGTGAGTCTACATCAGAGGCCGATACTGTTTTTGGCGGTATCCGAGCAATAAACGAGACTACTTCTTCAATTTGCTCAGTATCAATTACTGGAACTTCGCCCTCTTCACGATCAAACAAACGCGTACGAGCACCAGCTTCATCAATTACGTCAATCGCTTTATCTGGCAAAAAACGTTCGTTAATGTAACGATCAGCTAGCTCAGCCGCGATAGTTAACGCCTCAGGCGTATACGTTACTTCATGGTGCTCTTCATAACGCGATTTCAAGCCACGCAAGATCTGCACAGTCTCATCGACAGTTGGTTGTTCGACATCAATTTTTTGAAAACGACGTGACAAGGCGCGATCTTTCTCAAAAATACCTCGATACTCTTGATAAGTTGTCGAACCGATACACTTGAGTTGACCACTCGACAACGCCGGTTTAAGCAAGTTTGAGGCGTCCATGGCTCCGCCTGAAGCAGCTCCTGCGCCAATAATAGTATGGATTTCATCAATGAAAAGCACCGCATGCTCTTCACCTTCAAGCGCTTTTAACACCGCCTTTAGGCGTTTTTCGAAATCACCACGATACTTAGTGCCAGCTAATAGTGCTCCAAGATCTAATGAATAGACAACCGCGCCCTTCAGAACTGTTGGCACCTCGTCTTCGGTAATCTTTTTAGCTAAGCCTTCAGCGATCGCAGTCTTACCAACACCTGCTTCACCAACATATAACGGGTTATTTTTACGTCTGCGTGACAAAATTTGTATAGTACGCTCGACTTCTTTATCGCGACCAATCAAAGGGTCGATAAAACCATCAATAGCCCGTTGATTAAGGTTCACTGTATAGGCTTCTAACGGCCCTTCTTTCTGCTCCTGCGCCTCTGGGTTCTCCTGACCTTCTGGATATGGCAGACCCTCTAGCTCATCCCCATCTTTAGTAACGCCATGGGAGATGTAGGAAACTGCGTCGAACCGAGTGACACCTTGCTGATCAAGATAGTAAGCTGCCTGAGAGTCTTGCTCGGAAAACATGGCTACCAGAACATTCTCGCCTTCAACTTCTGATTTACCCGAACTCTGAACGTGCACAATCGCGCGCTGAAGAACTCGCTGGAAACCGATGCTTGGCTGGGTTTTAATCTCCGGTTGGTCTTCTACTTGCGGAATATTGTCAACCAAATGAAGTTTCAGGTCTGAACGCAGCTCGTCCAAATCTGCATTGCAAGCTTGCAGCACGGCCATTGCTGAACTGTTTTCTAATAGCGCCAGTAATAGGTGCTCGGTGGTGACGAATTCGTGCCTCGCCTCATGCGCTACTTGTACTGCAAAGTTTAGCGATTTTTCTAAGTCTTTAGATATCATTTATTTCTCTTGCCTCCTGTTCGTTGACGCCAAGCTATTCGTCGCCATCGTCTGAATCTGGTTCCATAGTACATTGCAATGGGTGTTTGCTCTCTTGAGCATACCGCAACACTTGCTCTACTTTAGTCTCAGCAATCTCACGAGTAAAAATGCCACAAATACCAGCGCCTTTCTGATGCACATGCATCATGATCTGAGCCGCTTTTTCTTCCGAATGGTGGAAAACTGTGGTCAAAACATCGATCACGAATTCCATTGTTGTGTAATCGTCGTTCAACAATAGAACTCTATAAAAGGGCGGCTTTTTGAGTCTCGGTTTAGCGGTTTCAAGCGCTAGGTCATCGCTATGAATGGATTCTGGGTAATCGCTCATGTCTTGTCTACTAAGTAAATGCTTAACGATTTCACTCGCAGCGTTGTATAGACGCAAAAGTGGACCGTAGAGCTAAAAATTGTTCTAAGCTTATGTTTGCGCTCTATTATTCATTTTTCAAGGGCATCTTACTAGGCAAATGTTAATTTTATGACACTTAATCAATCCATACCCTTGACCTTTCACATGTGAGAAGGTTTACTTGCCGAGTTGAATTATCGCAGATAATTCGATCTACGTTGTGAAGTCGACAAAGAATTAAGTAGGCCGCAAGAAATCCTACCAGAAACCAAAAGACTTCGTTTAAATACCTGAAGCTAATATCAGGGTTTTTTATCAAAGTGAGGAAATAAGATGGCTACACTAGGAACAGTGAAATGGTTTAACTCTTCAAAAGGGTTTGGATTTATCGAACCAAGCGATGGCGGAAATGATGTTTTTGCACATTATTCTGAAATCGATATGGATGGATATAAGACACTTAATGAAGGTCAGGAAGTAGAATATGAGTTAGAAGATGGAGATAAAGGCCCAAAAGCCGCAAAGATCCGCGCAGCGTCATAATAGTTATTGCCATTAAATTCGTGTAAAAGCGACTAATACCATTTAATCGGCTACCAACTATCGGCTACCAACTTAGGTGGCCACAAAAAAGCACGGAGGTGGCCACAAAAAAGCACGGAGGTGGCCACAAAAAAGCACGGAAGCTTTACGCTGCCGTGCTTTTTTTTTCTTAATGAGCCAGTATAAGCGACCCAACAATCGAATCACCGCTGAGCGATAAAAACCACTCGCTCATCGGATCAATTCAATTTTTATTTGCTATCCCTATACGCTGAAGCCGTCGATAATTGAATTAAAGGTGGCACTCGGACGCATTGCCATTTCAGCCTTCTCTTCGGACGGAGAGTAATAACCCTCTATATCAACAGCTGCGCCCTGAGCTGCTTGCAACTCAGCGACTATTTTATCTTCGCTATTCTTCAACAGCTCAAACAAGGACGCAAACTTAGCCTTCAGATCGGCATCTTTGTCTTGAGCGGCTATGGCTTCGGCCCAATACAATGCAAGATAGAAGTGACTACCACGGTTATCCAACTCATTAACTTTACGAGATGGCGACTTACCTTGCGTCAACAGCTTACTAGTAGCAATATCCAGAGTGTCGGCCAGTATTTGAGCTTGCGGATTATTATTAACCTCAGCCAAATGCTCGAAAGAGGCCGCGGTCGCTAGGAATTCACCGAGCGAGTCCCAGCGTAAGTGCCCTTCTTTAGTGAATTGGTGAACATGCTTAGGCGCTGAACCACCCGCCCCTGTCTCGAATAAGCCGCCGCCGTTCATCAGCGGTACAATCGACAACATTTTGGCACTGGTGCCAACTTCTAAGATCGGAAATAGATCAGTTAAGTAATCACGCAAAACGTTACCCGTGACTGAAATTACATCCTTACCTTGAGTAATTTGCTCAAGCGAATAACGCGTGGCATCCGCCGGCGACATAATTAGCAGCTCTAGGCCTTCGGTATCGTGATCAAGTAGATATTCGTTAACCTTGATTATTAGTTGAGCTTCATGTGGCCGATTCTTATCTAGCCAGAAAACCGATGGCGAGCCTGTTTTACGGGCGCGACTGACAGCCAGCTTGACCCAATCTTGAATCGGCGCATCTTTGACCTGACACATACGCCAAATATCGCCCTCTTGTACGGCGTGCTCGAACAATATAGTACCATCTTGCTCATCGATAACGCGCATGTAACCGTCGTATTCCATCTCGTAGGTTTTGTCGTGAGAGCCATATTCTTCAGCTTTCTGTGCCATCAGGCCGACATTAGCAACACTGCCAATTTTAGTCGGATCTAGCGCGCCATGCTCTTTGCAGAAATCAATGACTTCTTGATAAATAAACGCGTAGGTACTCTCAGGGATAACCGCTTTAGTATCCTGCAGCTCACCTTCCATATTCCACATTTTGCCTGAATTACGAATCATTGCAGGCATTGAAGCATCAACGATCACATCACTCGGCACGTGTAGATTTGAAATACCTTTATCAGAATCAACCATCGCGATGGCCGGGCGATTTTTGTAGCAAGCTAAAATATCAGCTTCAATTTTGTCGCGTAGATCGCCAGAAATTTGTTCGATGATGCTATAAAGATTGCCTAGACCATTATTCGGCTGAACGTTTAGCTCTTCGAATAAGGTGGCATATTTCTCGTATACATCTTTGTAGTAAACCGTTACCGCGTGACCGAAGACGATTGGGTGCGAGACCTTCATCATGGTAGCTTTAACGTGCAGTGAGAACAGCATGTCGTTCTCTTTAGCATCGTCTATTTGCTCGGCATAAAATTCGCGCAACGCGTTTTTACTCATGAACATAGCATCAATAACTTCACCCGCAAGTAACTCCAAACCATCTTGCTTTATAGTTTTGTTACCGTACTTATCGGTGAATTCGATTTTCACCGAACACGCTTCAGCCAGTGTCATTGAGCGCTCACTAGAACGGAAATCACCGCCATTCATCGTTGCTACATGTGAGCGTGAGGTTGGCAGCCACTCGCCCATTGAGTGTGGATTTTGCCTGGCATAGTTCTTAACCGCTGCTGGCGCACGGCGATCTGAATTACCTTCACGGATAACTGGGTTTACACTACTACCCTTAACGCGTTCGTACTCTTGGCGAACCTTAATTTCTTCATCCGAACGCGGATCATCGGGAAAATCAGGTAGCGCATACCCTTTGGCTTGTAATTCTTTAATAGCGTCTTTAATTTGAGGGATGGATGCACTGATATTCGGCGTTTTGATTATATTCGCGTTCGGGTCTAGCACTAACTGTCCAAGCTCTGCAAGAGCATCATCTACGCGTTGGTCCTCGCTAAGATAGTCAGAGAATACCGCGAGAATACGCGACGCTAAAGAGATGTCCTTGGTATCAACCTCGACATCACATGCTCCAGCAAATGACTTGAATACCGGTAATAGCGATCGTGTCGCCAAGGCGGGTGCTTCGTCGGTAAGGGTATAGAAAATCTTAGATTTGGCGTTGCTCATCGTATTTTATCTCGAACCTAAATATGTGTATTGAGGGTTACTGGGGCTTGGTATTAGTCCCACCTAATGCTTGCCTTCGTCGCTTACTGACGCCTGCCTCAGCTTAGATCGCGCCCCACTCATGGGTTAACGTTTAGAAGTAAACCGTTTAAACGGCACGTCTTTCAGCTGCGGCGGATTACTACTTTGGAATCTGAAGTCACAGCCTCCAAGTCTGTCAATGCCGCGGCTCTAATTCTGATCGACGCTTCGGCTAATAATTCATTATTATAGTGAATATTGGCGCGATCAATTAGCTACTAAAAATTGGCAGGTAGAATAACACAAAACTTTACCTTGAGCATTGTAAAAGGCCCGTCGTGACGTCACACTAGGGAGATAGAAATGTTGGCCTAACAGCTCAAAGCTTAGGGCCACATGAAACCAATCAAACAAAGAGCATTGGTTTCTCGTATTCAGCACTCAATTATTTCAGAGAATGTATGTGGACACCCGACATTACTGTTGCCGCAGTTTGCCAAAAAGACGGTCGTTTCTTGCTAGTCGAAGAGCGCTCTAAATCAACACAAAAAATCGTATTTAATCAGCCTGCTGGCCATCTCGAATCAGGTGAGACTATTCTAGAAGGCGTGATTAGGGAAACGCTAGAGGAAACCTGTTGCCACTTTACGCCGCAAGCCTTAGTCGGGCTCTATCGATTCGCAGCCAATAACGGTAAGACCTACATCCGATATACTTTTTGTGGCGCTATCAGCGATGTGGATAGCAATTACGACCTCGACTCAGATATCATACGTACTCATTGGCTAACGCCAGAGACTATTCGCGCAAGCGCTTCATTGCGAAGCCCTATTGTGCTCAACTGTATTGATGATTTTTTGAGTGGTGTTCAATATCCGCTGGAAATTCTCAAAGAGCTTTAAACTAATCCCCATGGCTTTAGATCACGACCCTAACGAAACTCATGTCATGGTAGGCATGTCTGGCGGTGTAGACTCGTCCGTAACTGCGCATATTCTGAAACAGCAAGGTTATAAGGTAACCGGCATGTTTATGAAGAATTGGGAAGAAGACGACACCGAAGAATATTGCGCGTCAGCAACCGATCTGAAAGACGCTGCACAAGTCTGTGAGCGGCTAAACATTGACTTACACGAAGTTAACTTCGCACACGAATATTGGGAGAATGTATTTGAGCACTTCCTGGCTGAGTATCAAGCTGGGCGAACACCAAACCCCGATATTCTTTGCAATAAAGAAATTAAATTTAAAGAGTTTTTGTTACAGGCTGAATCACTCGGCGCCGATTATATCGCCACTGGCCATTATGTCGCCAAAGGCTTTACCAACGATTCACCTGAGCAAGAAGCGCTTCTGCTCAGAGGCTCCGACAGCAACAAAGACCAAAGTTATTTTCTTTATACATTGCAACAACATCAACTTGTTAAAAGCTTATTCCCACTAGGTGAGATAGAGAAGCCAGCAGTGCGAGCGATCGCTGACGAGCAAGGTTTCGTAACCCACAACAAGAAAGATAGCACCGGAATATGCTTTATTGGCGAACGACGCTTTAAAGACTTCCTCAGCACATACCTAAAACCTAATCCTGGCAATATGGTTGGCGTAGACGGCAAAACTGTTGCCGAGCACGACGGACTGATGTACTACACCTTAGGTCAGCGGCAAGGCTTGAATATCGGCGGAGCCGGTGATGCTTGGTATGTCGCTGGCAAAGACATCAACCGCAACGAATTATTAGTGGTGCAAGGCCATGACCACCCGGCTATGCTGACCCAAACTGTCACCGCCAATGGAATGGACTGGGTAAGTTCATCCG
>JAFMHC010000004.1:0-50662 GCA_017854775.1 Gammaproteobacteria bacterium
GAATAGTGTGCCGATCCTTGGCTTTCTTTGCCGCTTAGCGGCTTCGTTCAACAAGAATAAAAACTTACATTCACTTCGTTCATTCGGACGCGCAAAAAACGCGCGCCCGTTTTATGGGCGTTATACCTATGCGTAAAATCCTCATTTTGATTTCCTTACTAGCTCTTTCTGGGTGTCCGTATGATCCTGACAGAATAATGCGAAACCCACAGATCGAAAATATCGTTGGAGTTTGGGAAGGCCGGGGACTTTATGGTGACGTTCCATACAGCCTTGTGGAGATACAGGGAAACTCCACAGGAGTAGTAGTCTTTGCTCATGATGAAGGCGCTGAGGTAGTAGCTACGATAACAAATTTCATTTTCGCCAAGGCCGACTTTAGTTTTGACTTGGTGCCAATAGATGATCTAGATAAAGGTGAGATAATGACAGTTAAAGCTAACCTAGTTTATGGTCAGCTTTGCGTCGTTGGAATTGATGGTGACGAAGATATAGAAATAGGTTCTTTATGGTGCTTTATTAGGAAAGACAAACTTGAGAAATACGAAAATGACGCAACTGAAGCATATGAATCCTTCAAAAGTAAAAACGTATAAGTTCAAAAACTTACGTTCACTCGGACACGCAGAAAACGCGCGCCCGTTTGCTTGGGGTTATGTATACAAGGTGACAGTATGAATAAAGACGATTATCCAGATTTTTCCGAGAAATACCTTTCAATTAAAATTTCGGATTCAGAGCACAGCTTCGATCTCTGTAACCCGAAGTTTGAATGGCAAGCAGGAAAATTATTCATTGTTGGAATAGTTCCAAAAGGTTCGTCGGAATCCAATTGGGATGCCGGCAAAATTAATGCTGTTTTGTGGGATGAGGTTCGGAGTTATCTTGTCTTTGACTCTTTGGAAGAAATTACAAAAGCCTTTGAAATATCTGATAGATTTCATGTTGAAGATGAAAAGGATACATAACAATGCACCAAAGTTTGTTCCATTCGCTGCGCTCATTCCGAGTGACGGCGATAAAGCGCCCCGCCCCTTGGCTCGGCGTTATGATTATTAGAGTATGAGCAGTAAAAACTATGCTTGGTACATGTAACCTGAGCCTGAAGGGAAGCTGTATTCAAAATCAGATCTTGTGAAAATATTAAAGGTAAAAGTTCCAAGACATGTTCGTATTTAAAACCATGATCTGTCACAAGAACAAAAACTACCATTCACTGCGTTCATTAGGACGCGCAAAAAGCGTGCGCCCATTTTGTGGGCGTTATATGCACAAATGAATTGGTTACCAAATACATATATAAAGATACTATTCCTTGGGCAAATTGGGTTCCATTTAGGTTTGCTTATCTCTATGTTTTACGGTCCTGAACTTGATCAATTAGTTACATTTAAAAACATTTTATTCGTGGTTATGACTTTTGGTTTTTTAACGTTACTTGCAACACTTTTTGAAACGTTGATCGAAGAAGGTTTCTTGTCTGCTTTTCTAACTTTTTTCTCTTTAACCATTCCCATTTTAGGTTCGTACTTTTTATTTAGCTTTCTAATCAAAGAAATTAGGAAAGAAAACAAAATTGCAAACGGCATATAACAAGCTCAAAAACTACCGCACACGGCGTGTGCTTGGACGCGCGGACACCGCCCGTTTGTCGGGCGTTATGTGTACTAGGATGATCAATGCAGCGAAACTCTTAGTTCTTCTGGTAAGTATGTTTTTTGCTCAAAGCTCTCAAGCTTTGTCGCTTGGATGCTCCAAGGGAAAACATAGTGAATTAAAATTACCTGATGAGTTTATTGTCTGGGCAATCGAAAAAGATGAATTGCTTGGAACGCATTATTCGCTTGAGTTAAAGAATACGATTGATACACTGAAACTCGAATCAATATTTCTTTTACGGCGGAATAAGGAGAAGATAGATTTTTTTATGAACTTGTCCTTCTTAGAAATGCCTAAAGGACCCACGGATAAATTTCCTTATGCTTCAACGGGCTTTAGCCTTTCAGATGAAATTAGAAGTGGTACAGAACTTTATGTAATGTTTCAAAGGCGGTATGAAAACTGTCTGCTAGAATCTAGGAAATATAGAATTGAATTACCACATAACGAGTAACAAAACTGCGCTTCGCGCCTTGGACGCGTTTTCAACGCACCCCTTGGCACGGCGTTATATTCTTTAACTGTAATCTAGGTTTCTAACTTTGAAGTACTTCCTATATTTACTTGGCGTTATTCTGGTGTTGGGCGCTGTGCTAGTAGCTATTCCAATGTTCTTTCCCAAGGCATGTAATACCTTTGAATATAGAGCTAAGCGTGACCTTAATAAAATCGCTTTAGCTATCGAAGCTTTCAAAGCCCAAAATAATGCTTACCCCACTAATTTGAATGTACTTGTTCCGGAATATATGGATAGAATTAGACGAGACCCTTGGGGTAATCGCTACAGCTATGCTGTTGGTAAAGATAACTTCGTAGTTAAAAGCTTCGGTGCAGATTCCAAGCCTGGCGGTATAGAATCTGCTAAAGATATTGAGTTTTAATATTTTTCATAGAGAATCGAAAATGAAATATAACAAGGTCAAAAGCTACAGCACACTGCGTGTACTTGGACGCGCAGAAAACGCGCGCCCGTTTTAAAGGCCTTAGGTTTACGCGTTACCCACATACTATAAAGAGATTTAAAATGAGCAATGAAGTAAAGCTAGTTATATTGATAAAAGTTGAGTCTGGTAAGGCCGACGAGCAAATACGACTATATGAAAAAATTAAACCTCTTGTATTGAGTGAGGAAGGTTGTCTCCAATACGAAATGAGCAGAGTCTCAGGTAGTGATGTTGAGTTTGTACTTATCGAACGCTGGAAATCTGAAGAGGACTTAACATTTCATGACAATACGGAGTACATGAAAGAAGCTGACTCTATGAGCCCTTCATTTAGAGTTGGGGCCGCAACAGTTCTTAAATTGAATGGCATATAGAAACCTAACAAGGGTCAAAACTACCGCACACTACGTGTGCTCCGACGCGCAGAAAACGCGCGCGGGTTTTAACGGCGTTATGAATGTTTTAGATAGACTGCCTCACTAGTAGAGTAATGTTATCAAACATGAATCCTGAAGAACCATTTTCATTGGTTTTAGTAATTATCATCTATGTATTCGGTGCACTATTTGTTGCCCTGTGGCTCTATTTAACTACAAAGATCACTTTTTCGATCTTTAGTAAAGAGAGAGTAATTCTTAGAATATCTTTCTGGCTTATAATCGCTTGGGTTTTAGCAATAGTTTTATATTTTATTTTTCTTGTAGGTGGTGGGCTTATTGTTCTAGGAATTGAATTAATTAGAGAGCTCATAAAATGAAATACATAACAAGAGCAAAAACTAGAGCGCACTTCGTGCGCTCGGACTGCGAAAAAGCACGCCGCCGGTTTGTCGGGTGTTACCTGTATTGATGAGTATGGAAGGCTACATAGAAATAAAATCGCAGGAAGAGCTGAATCAATTTTTATATGAAACGGTGACTTTTCATGATGGCATGTTAAAAGAGATGCAGGTAATTAACCGTGGTTACGTGATGAAGGACAAATCTATGAATATGGACCATAGGTTTGACTCGAAAATCCTCTTTCAAACTCAGTGGGAACCAATAGCTTTTGAATTGGTCTGCATAGGTATAAACCACCTAAATATAACTAGTTCAGAAGAGTTTACGGGTAGTCCAAGCGAAGGGGAATTTGTTGATTCTCCTGTACAACAAATAGAGTTATCGCTCGACGGTGATTTTGTAATTCAATGTGAAAAATTATTTTATAAAATCACTCCAAAATTTCATGGTAATAGCGAGCATTTTGGCTCTCAGGTTCCAAGTACAAATATGGTGCAGGCTACAAAGCTTGAAAATATTTGGCGGCAGTGTGGTAATTGTAGTAACGCATGGGAAATTTCTCTTGTATTTAAAATCGCTACTTGTCCTTCATGCAATAAAATAACATGCTTAAGAAACACGTAACAAGAAGCCAAAGTTCGCCTACGGCGGGACACGCAGAATACGCGCGCGCCTTTGCTTAGTGTTAAATTTACGAGATACCATGGAAATTAAATTTGACTACAACCCTAAAAGAATCGAGTTAATCGATCACGTAGTACGTGAAATGGATAGCATTGATGAAGAAGACAATAGAATTAGAAATAGCCCTCATATACAAATTCGTTGTAAAGAGTTATCTAAAAAATATGAGGGTGCAGTTTACGTGTCTATTACATATAAAAATAGCGAAGGAAAGTTTTTAGGTTTAGATGAAGGCTCGGCTTGGAAAAACGATAAAAGCCCGTCTAAGTTAATATTAATTACTGTTCCAGTTTCAATCCCAACGGATTCGAAGGTTGCTGTATGCAATATTTCTGTTGATGAAAAATCTGGTTGGTTTTACCCTTTATCGGGTAAATTGGCAGTAATAATGTTGCTTTCTATTGTCGCTAGTTGGGTATTAAAATCGTACGGGTTACTTCAATGAAATTTAGCAAGGTCAAAAACTACCGCATACTTCGTATGCTCGGACGCGCAGACAACGCGTGCCCATTATAAGGGTGTTATACCGATGAACGTTAATTTACGGCGGATCTCTATTTTCTGTCTTATGATTTTATTGCTAAGCGGCTTTAATATGCCTCTTGTTTTAATCGAACCTAGCTCTTGGGAAATAATTTCTGACTATGATTGCGAGGAGCTTCATATATTTAACGAAGATCAAACAATTAGTGTAAGTAGCGGCGAGTTGAAGGTAGTTAATGGCTATCTGATTAACGAAATAGACAATAGTGATTTTCTATCATTTCAAACGATCGTTGTGGAAACGAACGAAAAACCGGACTGTCTGGGAGAAAGAAATAGCAAGATTGGCAATGAATTCAAGTTCTATATACAGTTCAAATCAAATAGAACTGAAATTCATTTTTACCATTGGCCTTCAAAAGATGGGTATATGAATATCTTCTTAAAGAAACTTCAATAGTGTATAACCAAAACTTACACCCGCTGCGCTCGTTGGGATGCGCAATAAGCGCGCACCCGTTTTGTGGGCGTTAGTTCTATTCAATGGCAATTTTAGTTCTACCATTTGCTCTTATATTTTTGTGGGGATTATTCTTCTTTATATTTTTGGCCATAAAATCTGCAGAAGGTGATACAACGAGATCAACAAGCAAATTTTGGTTGAAGTTCTTTGCGCTAGGAATTTGGTGTGGTTTTTTATCCGATTTAATTTTTGATTTCATTTATAGTCAAAATATAATGCCGTTAGCTATCCAAGAATCGGTATTGCCGCGAATAGGTTTCTTGGTCGGTGTGATAGCCGGTTGTGTCTATGTATTGGTTACACATGAAAGAAAGAACTAACAAGAAGCAAAAGTCCGCCTGCGGTGGGACGCTCATAAATTCGCGCCCCTTGGCACGGTGTTATGTATGTAAAGATGCTTAGTGTTAGTGAAGCTAGAAACCTCGTTCTTTCAGAAATTGAAAATGAGTGTGGAATTCTTGACGATCACACTATTGAACGAGAATGGGGCTGGGTATTTTTCTATCAAAGCAATGAGTTCATAGAGTCTGGAAACTTTAGAGATATGTTGGCGGGTAATGCCCCGTATATCGTCAATAAAGAAACCGGCAACTTGCATATCACTGGAACTGCTTATGAAGTTAAGCACTATATAAATGAGTAATAAAAAACTTTATAAATCACCAGCTATAAGGTCAAAAACTACCGCACATTTCGTGTGCTCGGACGCGCAGAAAACGCGCGCCCGTTTTAAAGGCATTATGTTTACATAGAATTATGCAAAGAGAATTAGTATGAGTGTTTATGAACCACCTGCATCAAACCTAAAAGTAAATGATAACTATAGAGGCAAACCTGCTAAAGCAATATTTTTTGCCTTACTGATCAGCATGTTTGGCTCCATTATTGGGGCCATTGTTGTGGTTATAATATTTTCAATATATTGGGGCTCAATAGGAATAAACGCTGAACAGATAGAGTCTCTAACTCAAAAAGATACATCTATTCTAATTGCTTACTTAATAGAAAGTGGAATATTTTCAATTTGGTCTGGTCATTACGTAGCAAAAAAAACGAATTATCAAGAATATAAGTACTGTGTAATTATGGTTGTAATTAGTTCATTGATTGGTGCACTAATAATGCTTTCCGCACCAGCAATGTATTCAGATCAGCCATTGTGGTATTCGATCGTGGGCTTTATTTGTTACCCAATAATGGTGTTATACGGTTGTTGGTTGTTTGTTAAATCAAAAACATAAGTTCAAAAGCTACCGCACACTACGTGTGCTCGGACGCGCAGACAACGCGCGCCCGTTTTAAAGGCGTTAGTTGTACATGAAGAAATTTCTACTAGATTACAAAGAGCCTATTATTGTAGCTTGTTGTCTGCTGCTATTAGTTATTGCGAACTTAGCTTCAGGTTATTTCCTTGACCCAACTATACTGGGTTTCTTTTTAACGACTGTTTTTTTTATTGTGTTCGGTTTGTCTGCACTTATATTTTCAAGCATTTCAATTTTTCGATTATTCAAGAAGGAACATCGGAAGAAAACAGGAACTGTAAATGCTTTAGTATGTGCCTTATTTTTGGCAATGAACTTTTCTGACTTATTCCCAAATGCGAGTAATGGTGTTGAATATAGATTAAAGCAATTTTCGAAGAATGACTTTCAAGAAATTGAAAACGAAGTAGAGTTGGCTTATGAAAAATTTGGAAAGAATTCCAAATTTTTCTCTAGAGGTGATGAAGGATATAAACAATTCTTGGATCGACTTAAAAGAAAGCACAGTATTTTTAATATTAGTTCTTTTCCAATAGATGTATTTAAAAGAGAGGATAGTGTTCGCCTTGAATGGGCAAGTGGACTGACTGGTGGGTTTGAAATAATAATATATGACGGTAAAAATCTGCCGCATTGGGCTGATAACTCCAAGCTTGTGCACATCTACGAAAATGTAGCCTTCTACTACAAAAGTTAATGAAAAAGACAACTAACAAGGCAAAACACCGTAACTCACGGCGTTCGTTTGGATGCGGTAAGCCGCGCCCGTGTTCACGGCGTTATACAAGGATATCGAATGAGTTCCAATACAAAAACGCCTGATGAATTTTGGGATCGTGCCGATAGCTTCATCGAGCTTGCCAATAAATATTGTGATGATGTAAAAATTGGTCAAGTTAGCTCTTCGTTGTTGTACGCGGCAGCTCGTTTTAACTCATTTGTTGTTGCTTCCTCTGCTAAAGATGCAGAGGAAATGATAAGAGAAAAGGACGCTGCGATTGAATATTTTACTGAGCAATATAAGAAAATGTTGTCTGAAAATTTAGATGAAAACATTAGGAACTTTAAGGTTTTAAAGGAATGAAGCACTTGTACATAACGAGGCACCAAAGTAAGGCTTCATTCGCTGCGCTCATTCAGCGAGACGGAGATAAGACGCTCCGTCTTTGGCTCGGCGTTATGAGCACCTAGTATGCGATCCTTGACTGTCTTTCTAGCTCTAATCATTTCGTTCACTAGCCTTGCGGAGGGCGTTATTGCAAATCGGATCGAGCTCAACCAAAGTAACGCTCAAGAGCTAGGAGTTGTGTTTTCGATTGAGTCAGGTCAATGTGATGAAAATACTCCTCTTCTTGAAGTTCGTCCTCGATGGGAGTTTCGAGAATCGATGTTAAGCGGGGCTTTTTTGTCTGTGTCTAATGGAGAGACGACCCTGATGAGGGGGAATGTATTGACGAGCCAGGATCCTGAAAATAGTGAGAAAGGTTTGATTATGTTTTGTCTCAATGAGTCTGTTTATACTGATACAAGGCTAGTATTGTTTTACTCTAAAGATGGGCACACCACTGAAGAAGTATCTATAAAGGATTTCAGTAAGGTGCTGGAATGAATTAGGCATATAGCAAGGCAAAATACCTTCGCTTCGCTTGGACGCGCTTTGCGCGCCCGTGTTCACGGCTTTAGATATGTCACTGTTTAGATCCAAGAAAATTAGAGCTAACAAATAATGGACATCCAACTCTAGTATAAATATTCGAGCTCTATTTGATCCCGCATCCAAATGTCGGAGGTCATTTTTATTCGAAAGGCTCTAAGGAATGGTCTAAATTAAAAAATCGTTGTGTTCTGATGCAGTTTGTCAGACAAGGTGGCGCATTAGTAATGCGGCCTCGAGTACTCCATTCATTAACTAAGCTAAAATCTGGAAAAAGACGTGTCCTGCATTTTTATTTGGCCCAAACAATGCGCAGTGGGCAAATGCTATATAAAAAAGGCAAAAACTATCGCACACTTGAGTCCTGAGTGTTGCGGGCCTGTTTATGAAATGGGTCGAAGCTTTACATCTCCGAAAGCATCAGATATCAAACAGTGGAAAAAGGTTCAAGGTTTGTATGCGGCAGGTTTTCGTTTCATTGGCAGCGGCCATCATGATTCATTACCTCTGCCAACAAAGTTGTCAGAGGTTGAAAGGTTCTTGCAAGAAAATCCTAAACATTATCTCAAGGTGGCAACACCTAACGAGAACTTAAAATTAACGCCGCTACGTTCAGTCGGGCGACGTACAAAACAGGGCGCCGTTTAAGTAGGCGGCTATATTCGAGATATGAAAAATTATAGAATCACAACTCTCTATTCTGTACTTAGCTTGCTCAGTACAAATGCCTTAGCTGATAACTTTGAATCAAAGCTTGTTGATGCCGCGATTGAGCGCACAACAAAATCCGTTACCTACGATGGCTCATATTTTTCTATCTCCTATCCAAACGGTGACGTACCTAAAAACATTGGCGTTTGCACCGACGTGGTAATTCGCAGTTATCGTAAGCTAGGCATTGATTTACAAAAGCTGCTACATGAAGACATTGCTGCCAATTTCGATAAGTATCCTTCAAAGCGTATCTGGGGATTAACTCGTCCTGACAAAAATATCGATCACCGTAGAGTGCCCAATCTACAGACGTTCTTATCTAGACAAGGGACGTCGTTAGCAATCAGCAAAGCCCCAAGCGATTATAAGCCAGGGGATATTGTTACATGGATGCTCGGTGGTAACTTGCCCCACATTGGTATTGTTACCGATCAAGAAGCAGCTGACGGCACACCAATGATTGTTCACAATATTGGCTCAGGGCCACAACATGAAAACATGCTTTTCTCTTATACGATAACTGGGCATTACCGCTTTATGCCAAATTAAATATAGCAAAAATATCAACCTAAATGCACCGCTGCGCACAGGCGTCGCTCTCGCACCGCTCGATAAATTGGTGTCATATCCCACGAATAAGTGGTCCCCAAAGTCAGAAGGCTGTTGTCGTTCAAGGGTTAGTTATTTAATTGCTGTATTCGACGTCGAATGGAGGCGGTGTGTCAGCTAACGTACTAACGTTTTTCCGGTGAGCGTCACCCTTGTTCTTTAAATTCAATCCTTTGAGGGTTAATGCAGGTAGGTGAAAACGTCCATTTAAATGATTTGGGTGGGTGTCCGTTTCTCAGAAAATAGTGTTGTTATATATCGAATCTGTCGTTTCACATTGTTTCAACTCGCCCAAAACTTCAATAACTCTGCTTTGTAATGGTCACTGACATTAACGCTATCACCGTTTGCTAAGACCAGCCTATTTTTGTTATCAGAGGTGGATTTTAATTCTCTTGCCAGGTCAATGCGTATGACTACTTGCCGGTGAACGCGGCAAAATACCTTGGGGTCTAGGAAGTCTATTAGGTTAGACAAACTCCCGCGGTGAAGGTGACAGCCTTCAGTATGATGAACTTCTACGTAATTTCCATTGGTGCCTAGCCAAAATATATTCTCGACATCAATCACACGTATCGATGCGGTCGACTTTATAATGATTTTTTTTAAATATTTGTTGTTTAGAAAATGCTCGTAGTTTGGTGGGAATGTTTGTTGGTTGGCAACCAACATATCTACCCTGGCTACACATTGCTTAAAACGCTCTGTGTCAAAGGGCTTTAAAATATAGTCTAGTGCGTAGAATTCAAATGCTTGAATTGCGTAGTCGTCAAAGGCGGTGACAAATACGATATGCGGAATTTTTGTTGTCAGCTTAGTGAGTTTTTTCGCAGCGTCAACTCCACTCTCACCGGGCATATCAATATCAAGGAATAACACATCTGCATTATGCGCATCTATCGTTTCAAGCAAACGGTTTGCGTTACTTAGCTCCGCTACTAGTTTCCAGTGTGGGTGGTCTTTTATCGCCTCGATTAAATTAAGCCTTGCAAGGGCTTCGTCGTCGACAATTATGGCGTTAATTGAATTCAATTTGTCGTGCCTACAGGTATTGATATGTTACACACATAAAGCTCGCCTTCACGCGCATGTTTCAACGATGAGTCTTGCTCGAATATTACTTCTAAGCGAGATCTAAGGTTGCTAATGGCTGAGCCAAAACTTTGTTGGGGGTTTTCTATATCGATATAAGTATTCGATATGCTGACTAACAATCGTGACCCTTGTCTATGTATTTTTAAATGTATTTGAACCGTATTCTCGGTTTTTGCCACGGCATGAATAAAGGCGTTTTCAATCAGCGGTTGCAAAAGAAAAGGGGGTGTCTGGACGTGATCGAGCGCATCACCTATAACGGCGAGATACTCAAACCGTTTGCCAAAACGTAGCTTTTGTAAGGCGATGTAATCGTCAACAAAGATAAGTTCATCGTGCAGAAAAACTTTATGGGACTTGGCGGACTCAATTGTATAACGCAATAAATTACCCACTTTATTTACGGCGCTTAGAAGTTCATTTTTATTCCCAGTGCGAGCTAGCGCGCTAATTGAACTAAGACAGTTAAAGACAAAGTGAGGCCCTAATTGTGACTGTAAAAGCTGCAGTTGGGTCTCGGATTGTTGCGCCTGAGCCTTTAACGCATTGAGCTGCGATTTAAGCGCATTTTTATGCATGAGAATGCAAACACAGACGAAAAATGTTAAGGCATATAAGATGCCGTAGAAAAAAATGAGCGCATTGGGAGTGCTAATAAGCTGCTCAATTAACCCTTCTTGTAGTTGTTCGTTAAGCCATAAATTAATTGTGTAATCGATAATGAAATAGCTTGGCAACCAGAGTAATAATGCGATCAAAAATATAGCGCTGAATCCTTTTAAAATAGATCCCTGTTTGATTTTTTTTAGTAGCTCAAACAAAACCAGACTAAAGACAGCCCAACTTCCGTAGGCTAAAAAGTAGTATGCGTAATGAGTAAAATCAAGCGTATATTCAGGGCGAGAAGCGATTGCATCAAAGTAACCGGTCATGAGGTGAACGTAAGCAATACATTGCCAAAGAAACAGTGCTATGCCGAAGCGCGCAGCGAGCAATTTAATGGTCGTGACTGTATGTTTCATAGTCTTAGTATTAATCGCTTTAGGCTTATTTACAACGCAATAATTTAGTCACTACGAAAGGCTGCTTTCGTCACTAAAGCAGCTTAGTTGGGCCCTAGTGCCTTGTGTCTACTAATCGATGTGATAAAAATTCATTAGTTTTTATCCGCCCACCAACATCGAGGAAAACGACAATGAAGCTTCAAATACGGTATTTAATTTCAATATTTTCTATTATTTTATTCTCAAGTTATGCCCATGCTGACAGGGAGCTTGCGCTGGCATATTTAACCTTAGATGGTATCCATGTAAGCGATTCAGGTGTTATTTACGCTGCGGATGGCTTCGAAGGGACTAAGCTCTTTTACATCACGCCTGAGGGAGTCACCTATGACTACGCATCAGGTCTTGATGGCCCGATTGACATTACCGAAGACAGCCGAGGGAATTTGTTTGTTACCAACTTCAATAGTGCCAAAGTTAGTAAAATTGACACGGACGGTGTTGTTACCGACTTTGCCAAAACCAATCAGGGGCCGGCTGGTATTACCATCGATAACAATGATAATTTGTACGTCACACACTACGGGGTAGGTGACGGCGATGGCAATTCAATTTTAAAAATTACGCCAGATGGACAAACAAGTATATTTTCACAAGGGGGCATGTTGGAGGCTCCCGTTGGGATTGCTATTGACGAAGATGGAAACATTTATTCTGCGAATTTTAACAACGGGGTCATCATCAAACACGATAAGCACGGAAGTCAGGCGTTTATCGCTACTGTAGAGGCTGAGGCCGGTTTCGCCGTTGGTCACCTTGCCTACGTTCAAGGCCGGATCTTCGCGACAGGCATAGCCAGTCAGAAAATCCATGTTATTCGAAAAAATGGTAACGTAAGAATTCGCAATATTGTAACACCAGGTGAGTTTCCTAATGGCATCGCGTTTAATCCAACAACAAGCGAAGTGATGTTTATTAATGCGTTTGCGCCGGCATCGGCGTTTACTAAAATACGTATTCGTCGCCGCCACTAATATTGTGGCGTTTTGATTTACTAACCGATATTTGATGCTAGTTGCTGCACTAGGGCGGGGTACAAATCATGCCCAGTCAAGGCTTGTGATAAGCTGTTTATTGTTAACAAGGCGTTTATACGCCTTGCTCATTCACATAGACATTTAACTGGCCGGAGGTTTCTTGGGTTTGCGTGCTCAATTACGCCAGCGCCGATATCGGCGCTTGGGTTTAGCGCTGTTCGCCGCGTTAGCGGTTCACCTTGGCTTGGTGTTGAGTGGCAATTGGGGCATTCTGCTATTTTCTGCACCGTCGAATCAAGATCGGGTGCTGACGCTTACTCTTGAGAACACCACCTACGAGGGGCTGAAGGAAACAAGCCTCGAAGAACAAGATACGCCTAATGATGCCAAGCTAGGTAAGACCTCTGAAGTGCCGAAAAAAGCTAATGTCATAGATGAGGTACAGCATCCTTTAGAACCGGCCACTATGACAGTGACCGGTGAGTCGCCGACGATAACTCCTGACCATGAGGACGTAGAGAGCCGCGTTAGACCCGCAGAGCTAAATACGGCTACTGTAGAATCAGGTGAGGCGCCGTTAGTGAGTTCTTGGTCATTATCTGAGCCGTTGCCTGAGCCGTCCAAGCCGATTATTTCGCAGAAATATTCCGATACGAAAATACTGCAGTCGTCGCATCAGGCCGATAGTGAACCGGCTGAGGGTGTTGCCAGTTTTGAACCAATTGACGCGCAAGAGCTTGAGATGATAACTCGCAAAGCAACTCAATGGTCATCCAATATTTCAGAATATTCCGAGCCGAGGGAAACGCAGAAATGGCAGCAGGGCGATTATCAGTACAATGCGACTTTCGAGAAGCGAACGGCTGAAAATGACATGGATACTGATGAGGTGCTTATCGAAATAGCGACTAATCGCGATGGTAAAAAGCTAACTACTAGCCTTCGGCTTAAGAAGATGGCGTTCTCAAATTTTGCCCAATTTATTAACCATTGGGATTCTTCTATTAGTATTCATGACGATGAGATGAATGGCCGTTTTCATTCGAATACCAGAATCAATTTACTAGCAAGCCGGAACGCTGCGCCACTCTTTCACGGCAAGGTTACAACTGCCTCGTACTTTGTCGATATCACCGGAGGTAAAACTAAAAAAGATATTTTTTTAGCTGGCATAGAAACCGGTGTTAAGCGAATTGAGATGCCAAAGCCGCGGACTTTGTTTCAAGAGGTGCAATCGATCAAGAGTATTAATTCTAGAGTGGTAGAGCAAGACTCTAGAATTGTTTTCACTCATGACGGTCACTATTTAGTTCAACCTCGCAAGCTGACTAGCGTCATGCAACGTTACCCTATAGGCGATCGACCTTTGTATATTCTAGCTGCGCCGCGCGTAAGCCTCTGGTTAAGCGGCACTGTGAATGGCGCTGTAGCGGTGTATTCGCCAGAGAGAATCGTGATCGAGGGGAGCTTAGAATATTTAAGTATCGAATCTATCGATCAGGGCGGTGACTTTCTCGGACTGATTTCAGGCCGTAGTGTGGTCGTGGCCAATCGTAAAGTAGTACCCGAAGGTGATCTAAACATTCAAGCGGCGATCTATGCAAAAAACCGATTTCAGGTAAAACAAATAGGCGGCAGGCAGGCTGGCACGCTAAATATTTATGGCAGTCTTAGTGTCGGCACTATCACCGCAACCGAACCGCGATACGCCACTAATATTGTATTCGATACCCGTTTAGAAAATAGTCGACCACCTGGCTTTCCGCTAACAGATCGCTATGAGTTGGTCGCTCAAAAACATCATTGGCAGCTTTCAGAGGACCCTTTCTATGAACCCATTGCGGACACGGTCGAAGACGAGCTAGAAACTATCGAAGCGGAGTCTGATATTGAAACCCCGTTATTCAATGACTAAGCACTTGCTGAGCGTTTACTCGAATAGCCTAACGGAAAAAGTAGGCTTCATGAATCTAGACTTGTGGAAGCCCTAACTTGTAGAATTATAAGCAACAGCGCATCATTAGCTATTGATGACCAATTTTTAAATACGAGAGCGTTCATGATTCGATTTCTTTTTATCACCCTAGCCACAGTGCTTACTGTCGGCACAGTGAGTGCCGATGATCACTCTACTGATAGCCTTGAGACTATTTTGAGCGACCATTGGGCGGCGGCTAATGAGGAGCAGTTATTTTTTCGTAAAGACCCTGATACCTTCCGTATGAATGGTAAGTTACCCGATATGTCTGAGCAAGGTCGAACTCGTCGGGCCGAGTTTAATCAGACGTTGCTGCGAAGAGTTGAGGCCATAGATAACAAATCATTAACCGCGCAACAGCAAGTGACACTAAGGTTGTTTAAGTACGAGCGCGAAGCCGAAGCCGAAAGCTATACTCAATTAGATCGGTTCTACCCACTACATTATTATTCGAGCTTTTCATCATATTTCGCTGGCGCGCCCGGCAACATGTCGTTTCTGACTCAAGCTGACTACGACAACTATTTGCTAAGCCTAGCCGATTATCCGCGTTATGTTGACCAGTATCTAGTCGATCTACGAGAAGCAATCAGTAAGGGGCATGTGCACTATTGCGAGAGCTTTAAAGGTTATGAAAAAACTATTTCAAAACATATCGTCAACGACATAAAGGAAAGTGTTTTCTATGCGCCGTTAGCGGCTATTCCGCCGACCATCGGGGAAGAGCAACAGAACAGAATTGTTAGTGAGGGGGCCGCATTAATTAGTAATACAGTAATACCCCAATATCAACGCTTCTACGACTTCTTCACTAAAGAGTACATGCCTAATTGCCGCAAAGAGGTTGGCATTACTGCGCTGGAAAATGGTCAAGAGTATTATCAATATCTCATTCGCTATCACACCACTACTGATTATAGCGCTGAGAAAATCCATCAATTAGGCTTAGACGAGGTGGCTCGGATTCGGGCTGAAATGGATGCTTTGATTAAGCAGATCGGCTTTCAAGGAGACTTCAAAGCCTTTGTTGAATTCCTACGTACCGACCCTCAGTTTTACACTACTACTGCCCGGCAGATGATAGAGAAGGCCAGTTACATCACTCGTAAAATGGCGGCGCAACTACCGAAGTGGTTTGGCGTGCTACCACGGAGTACCTTCGATATTAAGTCTAGCCCCGGCGGCGGCGCTTACTATGTGGCTTCTGATGGCAGCGGCAAAACATCAGGTACCTATTTCTTGGATACCAAAGATCTCTCTAGCCAACCATTATATAACCTCGAAGCGCTAACCTTTCATGAGGCCGAGCCAGGTCACCATTTTCAAGGTTCGATTGCGATGGAGTTAGATGTGCCAGAGTTTCGCAAAACTCTATACCATTCGGCCTATGGCGAAGGTTGGGGCTTGTACTCGGAAAGACTCGGTAAAGAAATGGGCTTCTACCAAGATCCGTACAGTGACTTTGGGCGACTTACCTATGAGATGTGGCGGGCTTGCCGACTGGTCGTAGACACGGGCATGCACGCTAAAGGGTGGTCGCGTCAGAAAGCGATTGACTACCTAGCTGATAACACCGCATTGAGCTTAGCTGATGTGGTTGGCCAAATTGATCGCTATATCACTTGGCCAGCGCAAGCCTTGTCTTACAAAATAGGCGAATTAAAGATTAGAGAATTGCGAGCGATTGCTGAAAAAAAATTAGGCGACGATTTTGATATTCGCGATTTTCACGACCAGATGCTGAGTAATGGGAGTTTACCGCTAGCGTTGTTAGAAGAGCTAACATTAGAGTGGATAGCACAAGTGAAAGCGTCGCATAACTAGCATTTTTAGGATGACGTGGGATTTAAAAAAGCGGCACGCTTGCGTAATTTGATTTCCAAGATGATATTTAAACTTATATGAAAAAATACGTTATCTTTATTGTTTTGCTCGGCTTAAGTTTTAAGGCAGCAAGCGGGTATGACGAACTAGCCGCTGTTGAAAAGGTATTTCGGTCTGAGAATATAGATGCCACTTTTGTTGTTGCCTCTGCCGATGGTGAGCTGCATAAAGTATTTAACCAAGAGCGGTCGCTGATTAGGTTTTCTCCGGCATCGACATTTAAAGTGTTAAACACATTAATAGCGCTTAAGTTTGAGCTGGTGGGTCTAGACGAGTCAGCATTTCAATGGGACGGGAATCAACGTGGGGTTTCAAGCTGGAATAAAAATCATTCCTTAAGTTCAGCTTTCAAAGTGTCGTGTGTTTGGTGTTATCAAAAAATAGCCAGAGAGGTAGGCGTTTCAAGATATGCCACGGAGCTAAGAGCGGCGTCTTATGGGAACCAAGCTGCTCATGCGCCGGTTGATCTATTTTGGCTAAATGGTGATTTAACCATTTCTGCCAATGAACAAATAGATTTCTTAAAGCGTTTGGTAAGTAACACCTTGCCTTATAGGCGAAGCCACCTAAAAACATTGAAAGAAATTATGTTGGTAGAACAAACACCAAACTACTCTTTATATGCAAAATCAGGCTGGACTGGTGCCGAGTTGGCAACTGGCTGGTATGTCGGCTACGTCGAAACAAGCCGCGACACGTTTGTGTTCGCAATGAATATGCTTATGCATGACGCTGAGCAAGCGCCATTGCGTAAAAAATTAGTCATTGAATCGCTCCGCGCACTTAAGTTGATTTGATGCTCTATCAGCTTGAAAAATTTAATCAAGGTGCGCAGCTCGACACTTGATTAAGAGTTGTTGCACTGACTTCAACCGGCTTAAGATCTGGCCCGATTCGAGATGCGTCCGATTCACCGATAGCGGCGATATCGATACAAATGTTTTTGCTCGCGGCAAAATCAATTGCTTCGGTTTGAATAAGCTCACCGCCTATGATCCGCGCTGTCTGATAATCTATGTAAGATAGACGCTGTGCATCGCTGTATTTGTTTGGATCCATGTCGTAAAGGCCGTTAACGTCTTTTAGCAGCCGCACGCAGTCTAGCTTTAGTGCTTGTGCCACATAAACGGCGCTTATGTCGCTTCCGCCGCGCCCTAGCAGTATACAATTTTGTTCGAAATCAATTGCCGAGAAGCCTGGCATAATGATGATCGGTGTTTGCTTAAGAGCAGCGATAATTTTCTCGGCATCTATCGAAACAGGTGCTGCGCAGTCGCGTTTTCCCTGGGCAATGAACGAGAACGCCAATGGTGTCTTGAATGATGCATTGAAGCCTTGTTGAATTAAATGCGTGCTCAAGTCAGTCGCCGATTGAAGCTCCCCGCTAGCAATCAGTTCGGCGTACTCAACACTGCTAGTGCAAAGGTTTCTGTCTCTTGCTTGTGAGATTAGCTGCTCGGTAACGCCAAAGTAGGCGGATACAACGGCTATAACTTGAAAGCCTTCATCTAGGCACTTTTGAATTTCGCGTATTATGCGTGAAAAATCAGCGGGGCTACTTAGCACCGAGCCGCCAAATTTCAATACTGCGCGTTTTTGGGTGTTCATTGTTTATTGATCTCGTATTTATTTAAGAAGAGGCCAAATAAACGAAAAAAAACAAGGAAAGGGAGCGAATCGAAAAACTGTCGATGGCCGGCTCACTTTAGCTGAATTTATTTCGCGCCCGCAATCAGAGTCAAATCGGCGCCTTCGAGATTATTATAACAAATTATTTTCGCTGTTGTAGCAAAAATAATTTGTTACTAATGTAGCGTCTACACTGCACCAAGTTGGGCGCTTATTACGCTAATAGCGAAGCAATTCTTTTACTGGCGAGGCTATGTTGTGACTTGACCTAGAGTATCTAACTCTTGCTTATTATTGGACAGTGATGCATTAACGATGTACAACTGGGTAGCGAAAATTATAGATATTAAAATAGGTTAGCCCGCCATATGAGTATAAAATTTAATCTTCGATTGGCTGCTTTGCCTGGTTTGGTCGTTTTGACTGTCGGTTTGTTTTTAGTTTTCAGCTTTAGATTGTTTATCGTTGGGCCGCCTGAAATTGCCGCTGGTCATGCCTTTCAAACTGACCGTGCGTTCTCACGGTTGGTTCGAATCTTGGCCGAGGAGTCTCCCCATGCGGTTGATTCATTAGCCAATGATGGCGTGCGAGAACGATTACTCAGCGAGATTCGCTCGCTAGGTTTTAGCCCTATCGTTAGAGACGATTTTCATTGTAGCGAAGGCCGCAAGGCAATGCGTTGCGCCCGGGTTCGTAATGTAATGTTTTGGATTAACCAGCCGGGGCCGAATGCGGTAATGGTGGCCTCGCATTACGACTCTGTACCAGCAGGCCCTGGTGCCGGGGATGACGGTGCGGGAGTTGCCGCGAGCCTTGAGATTGCTGCGCTCTTGAAAGATAAAGACTTAGCTCGCCCAGTGTTAGTACTGATTACCGATGGTGAAGAGATAGGCCTCGTCGGTGCCGCTTCATTTGTCGCTAAAGACCCTTTCGCGAAACTCGTTAGTGCCGTCGTAAGCATGGAAGCGCGAGGCGTAAGCGGGCCAGTGGCCATGTTTCAAACGAGCACACCGAACGGGCGTGATGTTAGCGCGCTTAAGTCAGATATAAAGACAGCTTCTAGTAATTCCCTCGCCAGCGATGTCTATGAGCGAATGCCAAACGGGACTGATGTTACTGAGTATCTAGCGCTAGATATAGACGTAGGTAACTTTGCCATTGGTGGCTCACCTGAGTTTTACCATACCTCGCGCGACAACCTTGCCATGTTGGACAAGCGTTCGTTCTTTCACATGGGCGCAAGTGCTTTTAATACGGTCGAAGCTTACCTAGAACAGTCCGGAGACGAGCCAGAGCAACAGTGGATTTACACTGACTTTTTGGGAGTTGTGGTACTTGCTTTACCTCAGTTATTTAGTATGCCGCTGATTGTGTTAGCCGGGTTTTTAACGTTGGCGGTGTTTTTCATTAAGGGAAGCGGTTCGCCAGTGCGCTCCCTAATGTTGCCGTTTGTGGCGATTGTTCTGGGGGTTGGTTTTGCACTTGCGATTACCATCGGGATTGATGCCGTTCGAGCGGAGGCACATTTTGCTGCGGCTCATCCATGGGCTCTGCGGGCAGCGCAGAACTCGGCCGCTTTGTTTGGCGCGCTGTTGGCAATATTGTTGCTTGGCAGGAGTGTCTCTAGGCGGCGCTTATTAATGTCTTCCTGGACATGTCTGGCGCTGCTCGGCGGAGTTTTGAGTTTGTTCTTCGCTGGTGCTGCCATTTTGATTGTTCCGGCGTTGGTGGTGATGATCCTTTGTTGTTGTCTTATCTTTATCAAAAAGGATACCGTTGCTGACCTATTGGCAATCGTCGCGTCGATTGTGTTTTTGGTAATTGTGGTGCCTATCTCAGCGCTAGGCGAAATGATGCTCTTCCTTGAGTATGCAGCACCGTTTACTATTTTTGTGGTTTTTTGTTTGCTGCTTATTGCGCCACATGTTTTACCGCGCGATGGATTTCAGCGTAAGTTTTCTTGGAAGCTGCCAATGGCGGGGCTAGGAGTAATTCTGTTTTTTACCCTAGCAGCTGCGATTGTGCCAGCGTATAGCGTCGATGCTCCGCGGGGCTTGTCGATCATACAGTTTACAGATGCTGACTCGGGCGAATCCCAATTCGGAGCGTTTGGTAAACAGCCTTTACCTAGCTCGATGACTGATGTCGCGCCATTCAAACGAGGCCTGATTATCGGCTTTGAAGACGCTGCTTATGTAGCTAAGGCGCCGAGCTTTGAAACCTTGGGAGTTGAGGTGATAATTGAAGGTGATGAGGTGGTTGCTGATCAGCGTTTGCTGACTATTCAAATTAACGCGGCAGACAGTGACATTGTTACCGCCCGCCTTGAGCCGAGAGACGCGATGGCTAAATCAATGTCGATAAATGGGGTTGCTAAAAGTGATGCCGATACAAAACGTTTTCTTTGCCATGGGCGCGGCTGTCGATCAATAACGTTAAATCTAGCGGTAAGTATCCATGAGCCTGAATTAAACTTACAAGTGAATGGGTTCCGTTACGGCTTAGAAGAAGCGCAAGGCCTGAAGCTGTTGTCGTCGCGACCAGCAAGCGTGTTGGCGAGAGGTTGGGGTGACTTACGGCTTGTTTCTAGAACGATTAAATTGAAGTAAGCGCGCGAGCGAGTTCCCCATTCGACTGATATTTCTCGACTACTGATACTTCTCGACTATTGATACTTCTCGAGTATAGCTTCATTACTAAAAAAGCAAATATGCTGCGACTCTTAAACGAGTCGCTGCGTTTTAAAGCCGGGGTTTGTTGTTGCTCAGTTGCTGGCTTATGGCTAGACTTTAATGCCTCAAGTTAACTTGAGGTTAAGTATAAAGGTAATCGGATTTTATCGATATTGAAGTACTTTAGTTACAATATTCAGTCATTTCATCAACGTCTTAGTCGCTTAGTCGGCTAACCTACGGTCGATTGCGGCCCAGCTTATCGTGGCTCGAAACCCAATCGCCAGCTAGCACCGCTGAGCCAAGAGATATCTCGCCGGCTAATACAGTTGCCGCGCATATCTCCGCCAGTTTTAATGCTTTGCCGTTGCCATAACAGTCCATTATCTCTAGGCATTCGCGTTGACTACCTAAGCCGGTGCCGCCGCCGTAGCTGGCAACAATGACCGAAGGCAGTGTGATGCTCCAGTAAAGGTCACCGTTTTCCATCAAGTCAGAATATACGATCGCCGCCTGTGATTCGGCAATGTTAGCCGCGTCTTGGCCTGTAGCGATAAAGATAGCGGCTAAGCCGTTAGCGGAATGCGCGCCATTGTTGCTAGTACCAGCGAGCATGCCGCCTACATTATTAACTTGCCGAGCATCGAATAAGGCTTTGGTATCAACACGCAAGAGTTTTAAGGCCACGTCTCGGGGTAATACGGCTTCAGCAACGACACGCGTACCCCTAGAGTGCAGTGTGTTTAACTGTGAGTGCTTTTTATCGGTATCAATTGCGCCTGACAAGGTATAGCGGTTTAGCTTTGGGTAGTTTTCAGCAATCCAATTACAGGCGGCGAAAGTGGCCTTACCGCACATGTTCTGCCCTGCGGCATCGCCGGTGGTGTAATTGAATCGCACGAAGCGCATGCGAGATACACCATATTGTTCTACGTGTGACAGCTTGCCGATTGAGGTTGTTGCTTCAGCGATTTGACGAATAGTGTCTATATTTTCGTCAAACCAAATGCCAAAATCTCGCGCATCTTGTGCGTTGTCAAAATGGAATACTGGCGCACGCTGCATATATCGTTCGATAACAGTGGTTTTCACCCCACCGATTTCTGATAACACACGCATACCTCGGCTATAACTTGCCACCAAAGTGCCTTCAGTGGTCGCCATAGGCACGTAAAAGTCACCATTTGCATGCTCGCCGTTAATACGCACCGGGCCGGCCAAACCAATCGGCACTTGCGCTACCCCAATCGGGTTCTCAATATTACCCATGAGGCTTTTCAGGTCTTGCGACGAATGCGCTACGTGCTTCAATTCCACACCGGTTTTTTCGGCAATGAAACGCTGTCGTTGTGCGATAGCCTCGGCTGAATAATTATCTTCCAAGCGCGGTATCTTTTTGTCAGAATCGATCATACACCGCCTCTATTGTTGCCGTTGTTTGCGAATTGTTTGTAGCATTCCACCTAGTTCTTGTAGGTCTAATAGGCCATCTTTACTGGTATCAAATTGATCAAAGTTGTCACCTACTGCCCGAGTCAGGCCGTTAGTCAGTTCCGATTTTGCGACCTTGCCGTCAAAATTATAGTCCATTAAACCCTGCATTTGAAACAAGTCCGCTCGACCACGGTCATGAATGGGTTTGTCGGTGGTTTCATCAACCCAGCTGTAACCGACTGAGCCATAAAGCATCTCTTGCTCTGACTGCAAACCCCAATAGACAATTTCGCCTGGCGCCGGATTGCCACGGTTTTTGGCAGAATTATTGTAGATGGTTCGATGAACCACTTTGCTGCCGGCAGGTACAGGTTTTGGTTCGGTAAATTGATAAGTGCGCTGCCAGTTAAAGTCATAGTTAGGTACTGACAGGATGGTTTCAACTTTGCCATCAGGATATTGAATTTCAAAGGTAGAGCTTACACCACGATAATGCGAGTGCGGAAATAGCGCGTGGATTTCAGCGTCTTTATCAAACATGAAATAGGCTTTCTCTTCATGTTGCTCAGCATTAGCCGGAATCGCCAGTTCAAAATTAACGATAACCTGTTCGCGATAAAAATTCGCCGGTGGTTTGTCGGAAAAATGTAAGCCGATTCGGCTGCGGTCTACGGCTTTCTTACCATAGGGTGTGTAATGCATTTGAAATTGGTACACGCCGCCTTTGGGTACAAATACACCAGTACCGGCAGGCATTGATGATGCTTCGTTACCTGGTGCGTAGGTGATAATAAAGTTTTCAAAAATTTCTGATAAACGGCCTTGCGGTTGCTTTGCTGAAGAGCCGGCTAGAATATGGTGTACCGCTTTAGGGTCTCCGGGTATCACTTCGGCAGCAACAACCCAAACATCTCTATCGTAAGGGTTTGGAACATTGGGAAACTGATAATCTACTGTGCCTGTGGCGGGTATTTCAAATGCTGGAATGTCGATGATTAGGTCAGGTTCACCTAAAGTCCATAGGTTTTCAAGTGGCTGTATTTGCTTTAGTGGGTCATCTCCTTCACCACGAGGTGCGCCAGCTTCGATCCACGCAATCAGTGTTTTATTATCTTGGTCACTCATGCCGACATCATTGCGCCAATGGCCAATTTCAGGGTCGGCGTGCCACGGCGGCATGCGCTTAGTTCGCACAACTTCACGAATCATAGGGGCAAAGCCTTTGATCATGGCGTATTCAGACATGGCCCACGGTGCGATACCACCTTGTACGTGGCAAGCCACGCAATTCTCTTTGAGGATTGGTGCAATGGTCTCACTGTAGCTAATCTTAGCTGGGTCGATATCGTCGTAATTGATTATGCAGCCCGGCGCGTTAACGGTGCTCGGAGTCACTTTTTTACCAGCGATAAGTGCATCAAGCGTATCGCGCACGTAGCGCTTATCGGCTTTATTTTTTTGACGTTCAAAGTCGACTCGGTCACTGAGCGGGCCGCGATACACTACCTGCCAGTTTCTTGGATCAATGACCAACACTTCACCGGTTCGACTTAGCTTTAAAGAGCGCGCGACGATTTGGGTGCGATCTTTCATTATCGCGAAGTCGTTCCCCCATTCTTCCGCTTCGGCCACGATTGTTGCACGGCTGTCTTGCAAATTGGCGTTCAACATCAGAATTTCAACGCCTTGGTTAGCGTAGTCTTTGCGAATTGCTTTTAGGTCTTCCAAGTTAGATCTAACGATCTGACAACCATTTCCTTGAGCGACAATAACAACGGCTTTATCGTCGCTATGGTAGTACAGTTCTTGGGCTTTGCCTTGGTGATCGATGAGTACGAAGTTATCGGCGGTTAGTGTGTCAGCCGCGGCGGCGCTTGATAAGAGTAATAGAGCTAGGCTCAGCAATAGACTGGACCGGATATAGTTGATAGACACCTGTAGATCTCCTCTGACTTTATTTTTGTAGTTATTTCGACACTATTACATAGTATTGGTCGACAACCCGTCAAGGTTCTGCGGTTGATCGATGAGGTTGGCTGTTTGCGGTTCTAGGCGCACACAGATAGCATTTCTGTTTTCAAATAAAAAGGCCTCAGAGATAACTCTGAGGCCTTTTTATTAGGCGCCTAATTTAACCTTTGAAACTAAGGTTTTAGGCTTCGGCTCCCTCTTCTTTAGGAGTTTCCAGTTTCACTTGGGCAATGGTGTTTTCAGGGTTCTTTAGATTGTGTAACTTAATCAAGTTATTGAATTGATAGATTGAAGTTAACATCGAGAATAGAGGTAGCAGATAGCTTTCTTTTCTCAACTCTTCAAATTTTTCGCTTTCAAGTTCATGCAGAGCGAGCTCGTCGATCGTATTCAGTCCCTTAAGTGTGTTAACACGACCATTATGGTACTGAACTTGTAGGTCAATGGCTTTTATCAAGCCAAACTCTTCGATTTTTTTGGCAAACTTATAGGTGTGCACGTCGTGCTTAACTTCTAATTCAAGTTGAGCCGTCGCTTGGCTTAGGCGAATAGACGCCTTGCCGTCTTCAAATAATGCTTCACCTTGGTCTTTTGAAAAGACATTGCTTTGCTCATCGATGCCAATTGTGAAGTTTTTTGTATCAGTGGGTGAACGCATCAAAAAGAAAGGGTAGGTTTGCATGCCGATTGGCAGATGCGTACCGGTCCAAGCGTCGTCTTCGACGAATAAATTACTCCCTATTTCAAAGCTGTTAATCGCAGAGAAGTTCCAATCCGATTTTTCAGATGCACGACTGATCAACACTGGGAAGCTACTGACGGCCATCCCGATCTCACTGACCTTCAGGTTAATCATGTGTTGATTGGCAGCGACTTTAAGAGCCCCTTTTGGGTCCATCTTTAAGTCTGAATGAGCGCTTAAGGTCAGTTCTGTAAGGGTAGGAATTAGTTGTTCTTCGGCCATGATCTTTCTTCTATTTCTATGATTGTGTATTAATTAGCCATGATAGTTTAGTAGATAACCTCCCATTCTTAAATAGTCGGTTATGTAGCTAGCCATTGCTGAATATATTGCCGATGTGGCGGTAAGCTGCGCAACATCTGTTCGGTGATTTTTTGGTTTTGCTGGATGATACGGTTCGCTTGCGTATGCTCTTTATAAAGATACGCTTGGCGCTCGAAATCAGGCTTAAAGCCCATGCCGTACATCACATATTGGTAGCTAGCTGCGGGGAAAAGTTCTATCGCACTGTCAAAGTCAGTGTTGATCGGCCCGCGGTGACCCCAAATTTGCAAATCCTCTTTCAAGGAATCAGGAATACTAGCCTCTTCGGTGTGTGCTTGCCAATAGGCTTCGGGTCGTTTGCTGAGCATGTAATGTAATTTTAAGAAATCAATAATACGTCCCCAACGATAACCCATCTGTTGGTTAAAGCGTTTGGCGGTGATGCGCATGATATTTTGATCGGGAGGGAGGTTCTCTGCAATATAACGAGCTGAAATTTCTACCAGCATAATAGCGGTCGCTTCGAGTGGCTCAACAAAGCCAGCCGACATGCCTACCGCGACACAATTACCTTTCCAAAACTGTTGGCGATGGCCAGACTTAAAGGTGATTTTACGCGGGCTTATGTCAGCCGCAGCTGGGCCTAAGTAAGCATGTAGATTGGCTTCTGCCTCATCGTCACTCAAAAACTGGCTTGCATAAACGTGGCCGACGCCGCGTCTGTGAGTTAAACCTATATCCCAAATCCAGCCAGCATTTTGCCCGGTGGCAATGGTGTGGCTGGCTATGTCGTTATTATCCTCGGCGTAAGGCATGTGCAAAGCCAGCGCTGAATCATTGAACAGGTATTTTTCGGCGGAGATAAACGGCACTGCCATTTCCTTGCCGAGCAAAAGCGAGCTAAACCCGGTACAGTCGATAAATAAGTCGGCCTTAAGAGTTCGGTCTTGATCGAGCGCGATTGATTCGATATTACCATCGGCCAATTTATTGGCATGTTGAACCGTACCGATAATGTGTTCAACATCGAGATTGGTTTTGCTAAAATCTTTCAATAGCTCGGCAAAGGCACCGGCATCAAAATGGTAGGCATAATTGCACTGGCCGGAATACTCGTTATCGCTCAAGCCACGCGGCGCAAGGCCAGCTTCGCAAATACGGTGTTGAAAATTTGCTTCTACGGCGAAGTCTTCAATGTTCGAGACATAAGGAGCAAGGTCTAATCGGCCATAGCCTAAGGGTACGGTAAAGGGGTGATAGTAAAAATCGCCGTTGCCATGTACCCAATCGACAAATTTGCCTCCTTGTTTGAAAGCCGTGAAGCACTTTCGAAATAAGTCACTTTCTTTGATGCCTATACGCCGAATGGTGTTTTTCATGGTCGGCCAAGTGCCTTCACCAACACCAACGGTCGGTATGTCGGAGGCTTCAACTAAGATCACTTTCAAGCTATTCGCTTGGTCAGATTTGTGATGAGCGGCAATGATGGCCGCCGACAACCAACCGGCTGTACCGCCGCCAACAATGGCCAGAGTTTTTATTGTTTGAGACATATTTTAAAGACTAACTATTGGAAGGTTTATATTACTGCAACTTAGATAAGAGTTTTGCCAATCTTTGAAAAAAGTTATTCCATGGGGCTTAATTGAACTTGGAGTGCTACTTTCTCCTAGTTATTGTTGGCAATTTCCTCGCCAAAAAAATGGCTCGCGAACCGAGATACGCGAGCCATTTTTAATTGTCCAAGTTAATCACTCAGCGTGAACCTGAATGACGCATTTGGCCTAGCCTTACCATTTTCCACGAAGGCCAATTGCGTAACGAGCGCCATTATCTTCGATGTTGTAGGTTTGGTTAGCAAAACGGCCGTTTTGAACCAGCTCTTCTTCAGTGATGTTAATGCCCTCGAAGAATACTGTTAGCGTGTCATTTATGTCGTAGCTAGCGCTAATGTCAATTTGACCGAACTCTTCAGTATTGACAGGTTCTCCGTTAAAGCCATTATCTATTTGACGTAAGAAAGCCTCTCGGTTGTTGTAGGCGACACGTGCTTGCATTACCTCGTTCTCGTAGAAAAGAACTAAGTTTTGCGAGTCACCGAGACCTTCAAGTGCGAAGGTCTCGGTGGTATCAGCTCCAAGACTCACATTGCTATCTACGAAAGTAGCATTGGCGGAAATACCAAACCCGTTTTCGAAAATATGGGTTAGCGCGACTTCGAAGCCATCTACCTTGGCAGACTGCCCGTTGCGTGGACGCGCTACTGTATAGACTTCCGTTTCGCCATTTAACTCTTCAGTAGTTGCGACAATATCTTGGCCAGCAATTAACGCACCCGGAGCACAAAGAGCGTCGGTACAACGGAAGCCGTCGGCGGCCGAGCGGCTGGTTAAGGTAAAGGTTTCTTGCGCCGTTAGAGTGGTAACGAAGTTGCCTATATCTTTATTGAAGTAGGCCACAGAGAACGAGTTTGAGTCGCCGTAATACCATTCAAAACCTATATCAAAGTTAGTTGATTCAAATGGTTTCAACGCTGGGTTACCACCTTGAGCGGTTAAGTTTTGACGGCGCGGCTCGTTATAAGTAGTTGCCGGAGATAGCTCAGATAAAGTCGCACGAGTCAACGATTCATAGGCTGCGAAACGCACAACCATATTGTCATTGAGATCTAATTTAGCGTTCAAGCTTGGTAAGAAATTGTCGTAGCTGCTGCTTTCAGTAAACGTCGTCTCGGGGCCAAAGCGGTTAGAGAATAAGGTTAAATCGCTAGTTGGCACCACATCGGCGATGAAGCTTTGTACTGCGCGAACATCGATGTCAGTTTCAGCATAGCGAGCGCCAAGGTTTAACTCTAATGGCATGTCGGCAACGGATAGTGTGAACGTGGCGTCTAGGTAAGCACTGGTGACATCTTCGTTAATGTTGAAGCGGTTGTTTTGCAGCGTCGGGTTAATACCGAAGCCGATGGTCTCTAAAAAATCTAAATAGGCATCGCCATCGTAAGTGTAGAATTGATTGATCAAGCCTGGGAAAAAGTTTTCAGCGGTAAAAGTGCGAATATCAAGTGCGTCGATCGGTGCTTCGCGAGTGTAGCCACAAGGTGGGCAAGAGGATCCAAAAACCTGAAAGCGAGAATTTTCGCGCGATTGACTGTAAAGACCAAAGTTTATTTCTTGCAGTAGTTCAGAATCAAAAGCGTATTCAAAATCAGCTTTTAATTCGGTGATTTCGTCTTCGTTAGTGACGCCGTTTCGCTCATTGTAATGTAGACGGTTACGACTGATGTCTGGCAATTGGCCATTACCTAATTCGTCATGTGACACTATCGGTGTGCCGCCGGTGCCGTTAAATTGGTAATTGTTGATAATACCAACTACGTTGAAGCGGTTTTGGCCAGCTTGGTCGTTAATTGCGTTTGACTGTGAGGCGTCAAAACTTGCGCTTAATCGGTCATTGATTGCCCATTCAATATTCAAACCAAAGCCGTCAGTTGTTGAGTCGCGGCTATTACGTGTGCTTGAGACGAAGTCAGATGCAGGGTCGCCGGAGCCTTGACTTAAGCCGATCTCCTGAGTGAAGTTAATTAAGGTTCCGGTCGATGGGTCAATTTGACCTGCGCCAACACGATCTGGCTCAAACCATGAGGCTAAATCGGTAACTAATGAATCAACTTCAAATTTAGATTCGAAACCGTCTAAGGTAATGCTCAAGTCGTCCGACGGGGCGTATTGTAAAACCAGCGCTACGTTTTCTCGAGTACGTTCTTGGTTGTCGACAATTTGATCCCAATTTCGAGGAATAAAGGCATTTTCAAACAATACGCCATCACGGTTATTTGAAATGGTTTGACCAGGTCGCCAGCCTGCTGTTTGAATGCGGTTGATTTGCACATCACGTTCTTGGCGGCTATAAGACAAGCCTACTCCAAATGTATCGTCAGCAAAGGTGTTGCTCAATAGTAAAGAAACAGCAGGTGACGTTTCTTCAGATAGGGTTTCGTAAATTGCTTTTACCGAACCAGCGACTTGTAAGCCTGGAGTCGTTAAGGGGCGTGCGGTAGTGACATTAATCGTTGCACCGATGCCACCAGATTGAAGCTTCGAATTACCTGTTTTATAGACATTGGCGCCGGTAATTTGCTCTGACGCAAGCACGTCGAAACTAAATTCACGACCGCCGGTTTCAGTAGCAATCTGACGGCCGTTTAATAGTACGTTGTTGAATTGAGGGCCTAAGCCACGAACCGTTACGGCCTGGCCTTCACCGCCGGAACGATCAATCGCGACCCCGGGGATGCGTTGTAATGATTCGGCCACGTTTAGATCGGGGAATTTGCCCAAGTCTTCAGCGGAAATTGAATCGACAATGCCTGATGAATCGCGTTTGATATCTTGTGCGCGTTTAATTGAGCTGCGAATACCGGTTACCACAACTTCTTCTAATGATACGCCCTCTTGTGCTAAGGCCATACTAGGAGCCATCATTGGGATGGCTCCAGATATGGCGATGGCAAGTGCGGTTCTTTTCAGAGCCGTACTCTTACGGTTGTTTTGCATGACTATGCTCCCTCGAATGTTAATGCTTATGATTAATTTTGTTTGTCGGGTGACAACAAGGGTGCAACGGCGAAGGCAGCCGAGTATAGGTACTCAGGCGAGCGCGAGCTGCGGTAAAATTGTTGCATTCATCCTCCAAACGATTTTTATTCAGCTTCGATATACGAGGTAAATTTACTCGGATAGCGAGGCTGTTATCGGTCTTCTCAGTGGTACTTATTTATTGGTTAAGCACTCACTGGAATTATCAGGTTGAGTAATCTTTTGACTGTATAAATAGACACACGATTATTAAATCGAAAGCTATAGGAGCAGTTCTTTTAAGTATCACTCTTTCTGATTAATCTGTTTTATCATATAAATAAGATAGAGGCAAACAGGTCGGTAAGCTTGAGGTCGTGTCTAGTTAGATCAAGGAATGACATTTTTTAGCACTTTTTCACGCGCAAATGTCCATTTTTAGTGTTGGGCAAGCTGCTATTAAACATTTATGGCTTAAATGTCTAGTAATTATATAGTTCCGGTTTTGCCGGAGTTTTAAACGAAAAGGTAATCTATTTACTTAAACGTCTAATTTTCGGTCGATGGAGGGAGTTGTTCGTTGTCTTGGTTTTTTTGTGCTGCTTCCCAGCTTAAGAAGCTCTCTAATTCCTTTGAAACTTTATTAAAAGTCCACATTAGTACCGCCGCGTCATCGGTAAAGCCAAGGCCTGCAATGAAGTCTGGTAGGGCGTCTATTGGCATCACAAAGTAGATAATTGCAGCAACAATTAAACCAAAGTTTTCAAATGATATCTCGCGATACGTTCCGTTGGCGTAAGCGCGAATCAGTCGATAAGAGGACTTAATTGGCTCCAAAATTTCAACAATTTTAGTTTCCGCTTTCTTTGCTGCTTGTCGAGCTGCTTTTTTTTGCGCCATATTAGCTAAATCTATCAACCTAGCCGGTCTTTCAATAGTCGCACTTACCAAGCGTTTAGCTCTACGATAAGCGCGACTTTGAATAATTTTCTTCACTTTACTGATGATGTTCGGCGAGTTAAGTGATTAGACGCCCAACGACGGGTTAATTAAAAACTTCTCGCCAGTTTTCTTAGCGTTGTACTTAGCAACGTAGCTAGGAGTCATGGCCTGCTTAAAGGTAAGCTCTTCGGTGAAGTTGCTGGCAAAAGTTGTGTCAATTTCGTCGGCGACACGTTTGTGCAGTTCAGCAACGCGTTGAGGGGTTATCTTGCCTAAGAATTGCATTAGTAGAAAACCACCAATACCCCATGACATGCCGTAGGCGCGATTCAGAATCGTTGGTGAGAAGTCTAAGCCACCGTAAATATAGACCTGTTTGTTCGATGGTGAACCATAAGTGTTGAAGCCAACCGCGTCTTTACTGCCGACCCGTTCCATAGCGGTAAGAATATCGCTGACTAGTTCGCCGCCGCCAATTGCGTCAAATGCTAAGGTGGCACCTGTTTCGTCAATAGCCTTTAGTAAATCTTTCTTAAAGCTGTCAGATGATGAGTTGCATATGTATTTGGCACCAATTTCTGTGAGGATATCTACTTGCTCTTGGCTCCGCACTATATTCACCAACGGCACATCTTCTGCGATACAGATTTTGTTTAGCATTTGGCCTAAGCCAGAAGCGGCTGCGGTGTGTATTAAGGCGGTGTGGCCTTCCATTCTCATGGTGTCTACCATGCCAAGTGCGGTAAGCGGGTTCACAAATGATGACGCTGCCTGCTTCGCCGTTGTACCATCATTGTGTGCCATGCAGGCCTGTACCGGTACGCAACAATATTCTGCATAAGTGGCGCCAGATAGAATCGCAACTGTCTTGCCCATTAGCGCCTGAGCAGCATCACTCTCGCCAGCAGCGATTACCGTGCCAGCACCTTCATTGCCAACCGGTAGAACTTGGTCAAGGCGTGAGCTAACTCGGGAAGCCATGCCTGGGAAAAGTGGCGCACTCATGATTTTCTTGTCGTCACTGTACTCAAGGGTTGCTGCAGCTAAGTTTGCTGGGCCAAACATTGGCCACATGTCAGACGGGTTAATCGGCGCAGCTTCAACGCGAACGACAACTTCGTGAGCCTTGGGTGTAGGGACATCTACCTCGCGTAGAGAGAATTCAAGTTGGCCGTCAGACGAGATGTTGGAAAATAATTGATTATTGCGTTGCATGAGCGATTTTGCCTAGTTGATTTTTTTTAATTGTAACGTGTTCTGATATTAACATTCTAGCTGCATAGTAAATGTCACATTGAGGCTTCACGTTAATAATGTGATGTTCAATCACCGAAAACCGCTAGTGTTTGTTTGGCGGTGCTTTACACTTCACTTCTAGAGGAGGGAGTGACCAATGTCGGTTAAAAATATCATCGAACTTGTTATCTTAGCAGCGCTTTGGGGAGCGTCGTTTTTATTCATGCGTATTGCCGTGCCAGAGTTTGGCGCGATTGCCTTGATTGAGGCGCGAGTACTCATAGCCGGCCTAGTATTATTACCATTCTGGTGGCTGCGTGAATCAGCCTTAAGCCGACAAAAAGTGAGGCAGCACTGGCCAAGGATTTTTGTCGTTGGCTTGCTTAATTCAGCTATCCCCTTCGTGCTTTTTGCTTATTCGATGCTCTATATTACCGGTGGTATGGCGGCTATTCTAAACGGCACAGCGCCGATATGGGGTGCGGTTGTCGCATGGCTTTGGCTTAACAGCAGAATGCAATTGAGTGGTGTTGTTGGGCTTGTTGTAGGATTTATCGGCGTGGTAGTGCTTGTTTCTGATGAGTTGGCAGTGCCTGCACAGGGTAAAACGTTAGCGATAGTTGCATCTGCATCTGCCCCCTTGTTATATGGCATCGCCGCAAACTACACCTCTGAAAAATTAGCCGATGTATCGGCGTTGAGTATCGCAACTTTTAGTCAGGTATCGGCAGCGCTATGTTTATTGCCCTTACTTTTTTGGTTTATGCCATCACAAATGCCAAGCTTCAAGGCATGGATGGCATTACTAGCCTTGGCGGTGTTGTGCACCAGCGTTGCTTACCTAATGTTTTTTCGCCTACTGGCTGAGATTGGTAGTACGAGAGCAATTACGGTTACTTTTTTGATACCGCTTTTCGGTTCATTATGGGGAGCTTTATTCATCGATGAAGAAATAACAGTGATGATGGTGGTTGGAATGGCAATTGTACTGTTCGGTACTGCGCTGGTTACTGGTGTAATCAAAATCGGGCAACTAAGCAAGAAGTCCAGTTAATGAGTTTCACCTAATTGCAATATTAAATTCACATCAGATTAAGCAATAGTCTGCATAATACGGCGGTCTCGATAGACAGAGAAAGCTAATTATTTTTGTTCAGCTATGGTGATTTTTATGAGTGCTCCAGTATTAAATCTTGTCTCAAGTCAGATTAATCTTGATCAACCAAGACAAAACGAGTTTGGCGAAACACCGCTGGCTTTTTCGCCAACAATTCGTTTGGCTGATGGAGGCGAGGCTGTTCCTCAACAATATTTAGACGTTGATCGTAAGCTTGATAATCTATGTAATGTCGTTGCACATATTTCGCTACCTTGCGGCTATCAGCTATTCGCTGGTCAAAATGGCTCCTGCTTATACCTAGTTGTTGCTGTTATCGGTAAAGAGAATTACCCCACTTCGGCGAAAAGTGCGAGCAAAGACAAAGTAGTCTACAGCCGTCGCTGGTTAATCGAGCCAACTACACCGACATCTGAAATTGTGCAAACCGCGTTGTTAGCCATGAAAAAAGCCCGTGAACACGAAGTGCGCGAGTTATTTACTGTGCGAATAGACCAGAGTTTAGACAAGAGTTTAGACAAGAGTTTAGACAAGAGTTCTCGTGTCGCGACACCGTTTAATTGTCATTTAGATCTGCCTTTAATGGCCGGTGATGGGTCGACCTTAGGGAGTGCTTCGCCAGTAGATGTAGATACGCAGCTTAAAGGTTTGAAGTTCGCTGGCTACACCTTCGAGGTCCAGCAAAGAATTGAACTTGGTCACAAACGACTGTTTGAATTAAACGTAGTCGGCAAATCCTCACATTTTCTGGAGTTAGCCGGCAGTTCAATTTCAGTCATTTGTCAGCACCAAGATCAACGAGACTTCGTGCATCAGCTGATTAACGCCCTAATTGCGCGGAGTGATCGCTTCGTTGATGAATTGTTCAGCTTCAAAGGGTTTAGGCGTTTCAGTCATACCTTGGATCCAATTAAATTGGCCAAATTTTCCTACAAAACGCGCAATATTAAGGTTGAAGACGCTCGCTTTGATAAAAACTTCGAGAACATGAGTTATAAGGTCGATGCGTCGAAAGCACCATTTTATAATGATGGTGAGCTTGGTCGACAGCAAAGACAATTAATTTCTAGCTTCAGTGACTTAGGTGGCTATTTGCCTCTAGAGAAGACCGCTAATCGGTGATATCGCGATCAGTCGAAAGCGCTTAGGTGTTACCAGGGATGTATGCGAGGTAAGAGTACCGGCGCAAGAGTGCCGGCGTAAGAGTGCCGACAGAATGGTTCCGACCTAAGAGGTTTTGCGATTCATAATAATTAGAGTATGTTATTTGACTAGTTAGCAAACCTTAGTAGAAACAAGAGTCGAATTATGAGCGCAACAATCAATTTTGGTAAATTTCGGTCAGCGCAAGGCCTCCTTTTAGGTCTGGTCTTTTTACTGCTTGGTGCTTGTGCAACTCACCCCAGTCAGCATCGGGAGGCGGCCTATGCGATGCCTGACCAATATGCGGCAAGCGCAGTTGAAGATGTATTGCGCGACGGTGGAAACGCAGTGGATGCGGCGATAGCGGCTGCATTTGTTTTAGCGGTTACCTTCCCAGAGGCAGGCAATATTGGCGGTGGCGGTTTTATGTTGGCGCATATGAATGGGCAAAATCACTTCTTAGATTACCGCGAGAAAGCGCCTTTAACGGCTAGCCGAGACATGTACCTTGATGCCAATGGCGACGTGATTGAAAAGTCTAGCCTAGTGGGGATTAGATCCGCTGGCGTGCCAGGAACCGTTGCTGGTTTGTGGCAAGCGCATCAAAAATTTGGTTCTAAGCCTTGGAGCAGCCTAATTGCTCCGGCAATCAGCTATGCTGAATTCGGCTTTCAAGTTCACCCGAAAAAAGCCCAAGGCTTAGCCGAGACGATTGAATGGTTTGACGGTAAAGTCAATTTTGCCGAACACTTTGGTGCCATGGCTAACGGCGGGATCTTCAAGCAGACTGACCTAGCGGATGTGTTAAGGCGGATTGCTAAGCATGGGCCAGTTGATTTCTATAGCGGTCAAACTGCGCAGTTGTTAGTTGCTCAATCTAAACGAGACAACGGTTTAATAAGCGCTCAAGATCTTCAGGCCTACGAGGCGGTATGGCGTGTTCCATTGACGGCGAATTGGCGCGACTATCAAGTGATTACCGCACCGCCACCCAGTTCTGGCGGTTTTGCGGTAATTCAGTTGCTTAAAATGAAGCAGTTACTCGATCATGAGTTTTCTGGCCTCGAGACAAATTCAGCGCAGTACATTCACTTAATTGCCGAAATGGAGAAGCGTGTATTTGCTGATCGAGCGGAGTATTTTGGCGACCCAGATTTCTTTGATGTGCCAATAAATGAGTTAATCAGTGATGCCTATATCGAGCGCCGCGCGAAGCAAGTTAAGGTCGACTCGATAAGTACCCTTGAGCACGCAAAACCTGGCTTAGACTCGCCGAGTACCACACATTTCTCGATCGTTGATAAGTGGGGCAATGCGGTTTCAAATACCTACACCATAAACTGGAGCTACGGCAGTGGCGTGGTGGTTGAAGGTGCCGGATTTATTTTGAACAATGAAATGGACGATTTTTCCACCAAGCCGGGTGTGGCTAATGTTTACGGCGTTATCGGTGGCGTAGCGAATGAAATTCAACCGTCAAAAAGAATGCTTTCATCGATGAGCCCAACTATTATTTTAGAGGGTGATGATGTTCGTATGGTGATCGGCACACCAGGCGGCTCGACTATATTCACGTCGGTCTTCCAAGGTATTATTAATGTTATCGACAATAATATGAGCGCCACTGAGTCAGTTGCTGCAAGTCGCTTTCATCATCAATTGCTGCCACCCGATTTGATTACCACCAGTATAAGCATTCCCTTGGCCGTCGATACTACGCGAGAGCTGCAGAAGAAAGGCTATCGAGTTCAGCCGCACGCATGGGAATTTGGCGACTTGCAATTAATTGAAACTATTAATGGCGAAACTCATACAGCCTCAGACCCACGAGGTATCGGGGTCTCGGGTGTGGTAGAGTAGCCGCAGTTTAGTCGCTCACTTGGAGAGCAAATGTCAAGATCTATCATTGCCATAGCGGGCGCGTCGGCCTCAGGGAAAACGCTGTTTGCGCAAACGGTTTATAAAGAGTTGTCTGCCGAATTAGAAGGGCGGCCATTAGCCGTGCTTGAAGAAGATGCTTATTATCGTGACCAAAGTCATTTAGAAATGTCGGTTCGTGAACAGACCAACTACGATCATCCCAAAGCGTTTGAGCATGAGTTGTTGGTGAAGCACATTTTAGCGCTTAAAAGCGGTAAAGATGTGGATGTGCCGGTTTACGATTTTGCTAATCACACACGAGGTAGTGGTATTCGGTATGTGCAAGCGGCTGAATTCATTATCGTTGAAGGCATTTTATTGTTAAGTGACCCAGCTTTACGCCAATTATTCGACGTCAGGGTGTTTATTGATACACCGCTTGATATCTGCTTACTGCGGCGTATTGAACGCGACACGCAAGAGCGCGGTCGTAGCTTTCAATCGGTTGCCGATCAGTACAAAGCAACTGTTAGACCAATGTACTATGAGCACATTGAACCCTCTAAGCAGCATGCACACATCGTTGTTACTGGCGGCGGCCGTAATCGCGTGGCGATTGACATGGTTAAAGAACACATCAAATCGTCGCTTCGGCAAATTACTATTTAAACCGCTTGCCGTTGCACCACTAACTGCAGTCGTATAAACAACGACTGCCTGACACACAGAGACCTGAGTTATGCTGAGGCCTCACATAATTATTGTAGAGATATTGCCTTGACCACTCTTATTAGCCTTTTTGGCATGTTCATTCTTCTCAGCATTGGCTTTGTGATTTCTAAGTATCGAAGCGATATAAATTGGCGCACTATCGCGGTGGCATTTTTACTGCAATTTGCGATTGGCGCATTTGCTCTGTATTTCCCGCTTGGGCGCAGTGTGCTAGAGAGTATTTCAGGCGGCGTGTCAGGCGTGTTGTCATACGCACAAAGTGGCATCGACTTTCTGTTCGGCAATCTTGGTCGCGCATCGAGTGATGGCATCGGCTTTGTTTTCGCTTTACAAGTGCTACCGATTATTATTTTCTTCTCAAGCCTGATTTCAGTACTCTATTACATCGGCATTATGGGCTGGGTTATTCGCGTTGTTGGTGGTGCCTTACAATGGCTTTTAGGTACCAGTCGTGCAGAGTCTATGTCGGCCACTGCCAATATTTTTGTCAGTCAAACTGAAGCGCCTATGGTTATTAAACCGTTTGTTGGCAAGATGTCGAATTCAGAATTATTCGCCGTGATGGTAGGTGGAATGGCAACCGTTGCAGGCTCAGTGTTAGCGGGTTATGTGGCCTTAGGCGTAGAAATGAAATATCTCCTAGCCGCTAGCTTTATGGCCGCTCCGGGTGGCTTTCTAATGGCCAAACTATTGCTGCCAGAAACGCAAGAAATAGATAATCATGAAGAAGTGGTTGAGCAAGAAACAGAGCAATACGCCAATGTTATTGATGCCGCTGCCGGTGGCGCCGCAGCGGGGTTGAGTTTGGCGGTAAACATCGGCGCGATGTTGATCGCGTTTGTAGCGCTAATTGCGATGCTCAATGGTTTGCTCGGTGGGCTGGGTGGCTACTTTGGTATGCCTGACTTATCGATGCAGGGAATTCTCGGTCAACTGTTTCGCCCGGTGGCATTTATTCTTGGCGTACCATGGAGTGAAAGCACCGTTGCCGGCAGCATGATTGGGCAGAAATTGGTATTAAATGAGTTTGTCGCATTTTTAGACTTCTCGGCTCAGAAGGAGTTGATGAGTGCGCATACTCAAGCTGTTGTTACCTTTGCTTTGTGTGGCTTTGCCAATTTCTCGTCGATCGCTATTTTATTGGGCGGTTTGGCGACAATTGCACCGCATCGCCGTTCTGATGTCGCACGCATGGGAATGAGAGCGGTCACCGCCGCATTTATGGCTAACTTGATGAGTGCCGCGATTGCCGGATTCTTCCTATCGCTGGCTTAACCGCGATCGCTTGCGAGCACCGATTGAAACAACGCATTGAATTGACAGCATGACGGCGGTGAAAATACCCAGAGGGTGCTAGAGAATCACTTTTGAATCGCATGTTTGCGCTACAATAAATTTTTTTTAGACAACCAACAATAGGTCCGTGAATGCGAGTTAAGTTTTTTCTAGCCTTAGTTTTTCTACTTTTATCAAGCAGCACGTTAGCCTCGACGGTGATTATTGCCGATGCGATGGTCGATGTGAATACCGGTAAACTGGTAGAAAATCCATTGATCACCATTGATGAGGGCCGTATCACCTCTATTCGATCTGCAACCGCAAACCAATTTACTGGTGATGTCATCGACCTTCGTGGCATGACAATATTGCCGGGCATGATCGATATGCATGCGCACCTGACCTCAAGCTCGCAAGAACATGGTTATAAGCGTTTGGCTAGCTCGCAAGCTCGTGCAGCCTTACGCGGCGTTAAGCACGCAAAAGCAACCTTGATGGCCGGCGTCACTACAGTGCGTAATTTAGGTGCTGGAGGCTTCATTGATGTTGCCTTGCGCGACAGCATTAACGCTGGCGATATCGTTGGTCCGCGCCTGTTTGTTTCTGGGCCCTCTCTAGGAATCACCGGCGGGCATTGTGATAATAATTTGTTGCCGGTCGATTACCAAGTGAGTAGTGATGGCGTGGCTGATGGGCCGTGGGAAGTGGCTAAGAAAGTGCGCCGCAATATTAAATACGGTGCTGACCTAATTAAGATTTGCGCCACCGGTGGTGTGCTGTCGAAAGGAACTAAGGTTGGCGTGCAACAATACTCACTTGAAGAAATGCAAATGGTGGTCACTGAAGCGCATCGCCGAGGTATTACCGTTGCTGCGCATGCGCATGGCACCGACGGCATTTATGCGGCAATAGAGGCCGGTGTAGATTCGGTTGAGCATGCCAGCTTTATTGATGACGCTGGTATAAAGCTGGCGAAGAAAAACGGTACTTATTTGTCTATGGACATCTATGTGACCGAATACATTTTAGGTGAGGGCGCGGCGGCGGGTATTTTAGAAGAGAGCCTAGCGAAGGAACGAAAGACTGGGTCATTGCAACGAGAAAATTTTACTAAGGCGGTTAAAGCTGGCGTGAAGATGGTGATGGGAACCGATGCCGGGGTTTATCCTCACGGCGACAATCTAAAGCAATTGTCTCGTATGGTGCAGTTTGGCATGACACCTATGCAAGCGTTGCAGGCGGCATCAGTTAATGCGGCAACCCTATTGAACAAAGAAAATGATATTGGCTCGATCAAGGTAGGTGCTTACGCTGATATTGTCGCAGTTAAAGGCAAGCCTTTGGAGGACATCAGTGTAATGGAAGATGTCGTTTTTGTGATGCAAGGTGGCATCGTTGTAAAACCATATTCTAAGGTGAAGCAATGAAAGCATCACTTAAACCTCGTTTGCGATTGGCGCTTGGGTTGATATTTGCTATGAACCTGGTTGCTGTAACGGTGGGGCATGCTGCTGAATTGTCGGCGGTGCAGCAAGTGCAGCAAAGCCTCAAGCTTATTGACCTTAAAGACGACACGTATAATGCCGTGATCGCGATTAGTCCAGACGCTGGATCACAGGCTAAGGCCATTGATCGGCGTGGCGAGTCTCCACTCAACGGCATGACTATTCTGATAAAAGATAATATTGATCTCTTGGGTTTACCAACAACCGCTGGATCACTTGCTCTATTAGAGAATTACCCGGCAAAAGATGCGCCGCATATTGCTCAATTAAAAGCTGCCGGTGCGGTGATTTTGGGTAAAACTAACTTAAGTGAATGGGCCAATTTTCGCTCTGAAAAATCGAGTTCAGGTTGGAGTGCGGTCGGCGGGCAAACCGGCAACGCGCTTGATTTGAGTCGATCACCTTGCGGTTCAAGTTCCGGTTCAGGCGTTGCGGTGGCGCTCGGCTATGTAAAGGTCGCTATCGGCACCGAAACGCATGGCTCGATTATTTGCCCAGCGTCAAGTAACGGTGTTGTCGGCTTTAAACCTACTCATGGAATCGTTAGTGGCGAAGGGATAGTGCCACTCGCTCTTTCTCAAGATACAGCCGGCCCCTTGGCTGATTCAATCGAAAATGCATCATTAGTTTTATCGGCAATGATCGACCCCAAAGCTGATAATTTTCAAGCTTTAGTTGATGGTTTGCAAAATTTACAATCAGGCCGAAAATTAAAGGGCATGCGAATTGGTGTAATGGCTTCAACCCAAGGCTACGACTCAAGACGAGACGAATTATTCAACGCCGCCATAGATAAGTTGAAAGCTAGTGGCGTGACCATCATTGATGACATAAAACTGGAGCCCTATGAGGGTTTTTGGGATCAAAACTATCAGTTGCTTCAGTACGAATTTAAACGCGATTTAAACGCCTATTTTGCTGGTCGTAATAACGCTTTGAAGGAAATGTCATTGACCAAACTGATTCAGTTTAACCAAGAAAATGCGGCGCAAGAACTTAAGCATTTCGATCAAATCATATTCGAGAAATCTAACGCGCTGGAACTCACTGATAAAGAGTATCGTATTATTCGAGATAAAGGCCACGCGACGACGCGCGAACAAGGTTTAGATAAGGCCTTTGCTGAACAAAAGCTAGATGCCATTATTGGCATTAGCGGCGGCCCTGCTTGGAAGATCGATCATATTAATGGCGATTCATTTTTTGGCCCCGGTATGGCGGGCTACCCAGCTGTAGGCGGGCACCCTCATGTAACTATCCCCGGTGGCAAGATCGCTGGAATGCCAATGGGCATGTCGTTTGTTGGCAAGCGTTTTCAGGATCATCAACTGGCGCAGTTAATCTACCGCTATATGCAATTGTAAGTTTGTCGAATTAATATCATCTTGCGAGGAGACTATCTTGGCTGATCATCACGGGCACGGACATGGGCATTCTCACGGTTCAGGAAATGAGAAAGCGCTAGCAATTGCCGCTCTATTAACCGGTGGATTTATGGTCGCCGAAGTCTTTGGCGGCATAGTGTCAGGCTCGTTGGCTCTTATCGCCGACGCCGGGCACATGCTAACCGACTTTGCCTCACTTTCCTTGGCGTGGTTTGCCTTGCGCTTGGCTCGCCTGCCTGCCAGTTGGAAGCGTACTTATGGCTTTGATCGATTTTCAATTTTGGCGGCGTTTGTCAATGGTTTGTCGCTGTTCTTGATTGCGGCTTGGATTTGCTACGAGGCTTATCAGCGAATGCATCAGCCTGTCGAGGTAATCGGCAGCTTGATGCTGTGGATCGCGCTAGCCGGTTTGTTGGTAAATATCTTAGCGTTTTGGGTGCTTACTCGTGGTGAAAAAGAAAATCTAAATATTCGAGCTGCGACTCTACACGTTGTTGGCGACTTACTCGGGTCAGTGGCCGCGCTGATTGCCTCTATCGTAATTATCTACACAGGCTGGGTGTTGATTGACCCGATATTATCGGTTTTGGTTGCTCTAATAATCTTGCGTTCGGCATGGTATGTGGTGCGTCAAAGTGCTCATATCTTACTTGAAGGTGCGCCTGAGGGTTTTGACCGAAGAGATGTGTCGAAGACCTTAGAGCAGGAAGTCGATGGCCTATTAAAAGTGCATCACATTCATGCATGGTCGATTACTCAAGAACGGCCGATGGCCACCCTGGAGGCCGCGATAACAAAAGATGCAGATGCTAAATTAGTGAAAGATAAGATCAAAAAAATTCTACATAATCGTTTTGGTATCGAGCATTCCACTGTTGAACTTAGTCGACGCTAGCGTCTGAGAGTTGCTTCGAGTGCAGACAAAAAAGGGCCGCTTGCTAATTCAAGCGGCCCACGTTTATAACGGTCTATCTAACAGATTAGTGTTATCGAATACTAGAAACGATAGTTAAAGCGAGCACCTATAGTACGTGGCGTTAGCACGTTGGTTAAGAAGCTACGCACGTTAGCACCAGCGACATTTTGGTTTGATAGGCGAGTGCTTTGAGCACCGGTTTCGGCGAACTCATCAAATACATTGTCAACGTAAAGCGTTATTGAGTATTGATCTTGCACTTCATATACCGCTGATAGATTGGCTACCCCAAAGCTATCTAGGGTTAAGCTGCTTCCGCGACCACCTGCTCTTGAAAGAACATCACTTTGCCATGCGTAGCTGCCGTTGAGGTGCAAGTCTCGCCCATTTGCTAGTGGGATATCATAGCTGGCAAAGACCGAAAACTGTGTTTCGGGAGAACCCGGTAGACGGTCGCCATCGAGTCCATCTTCAAATGTTGAACCAAAGCCTGGAGGGGTAATGGTGCGAATCAGAGATGGTACGCGTGCAGATAGCTCGCTTTTGGTATAGCTGAAGCTACTGCGTAAACGAAGTTGATCAGTAGCTATCCAGTCGACGCTCAATTCTACACCGCTTGATTCCGCTCCACTGGCGTTAATAGTAATCGGAATGCTCGCATTGACGGTCGCAGAAGCGAGTTGAGGGTCTTGCCAATCGACATAGTAGATAGCGCCGTTAACAGTAAGCTTGCCTCCAGCCCATTGAGTTTTGGCACCGAGCTCATAGTTTCGAGTTTGGTCAGGGCCATACGCTCGTTCATCAAATTCGGCAAAGTCATTTGGACCGGGGCCAAACTGCTGGCCGGGTGCTAAATTACAGTTCCCCTGTGGGGAGTTAGGATCAAACGCTGGACATTCGCCACCACCGTTACCGCCGCCGATTCGAAAGCCTTCGCTGACGGTAAGATAAACAGTTGCGTCATCGCTAAGGTCATATGAGGTGTTGATTTTAAATAGCGTGCCGTCATCTTCTTGGCGTAATGATGGGTCGAATGCTCGACCACTAATAGCGTCTAAGCCTTCGGCTACAAAGCCGGGGTCAAATAATGGAAAATCAACGGTGCTTTGGCTTTCAATATCGTATTCGTAGTAGCGGCCACCGATAGTGACCTGCCACTTGTCAGTGATCTGATAGCCGATTTCGCCGAAGATGGCCGACTCCACAATTTCACTGGATCCTGCTGAAAAATATTCCAAATTATCGGGGCGATCAAAGCCAGCAAACTCGGCATACCCAGGCGTGAACTCTGCTGACGAAGCAACCGTTTCGAATTTGTTATAAAAACCACCGACAATCCAGTTAAGCGGACCATCGCTAGTCGATACTAGGCGAATCTCTTGGTTGAAGTAATCATTTTCTTCTTCTTCGAGTGTGAATGCAGTAAAAGTTGGGAAGGTTTCATATGAATACTCTAAGCTAATTAACAAGTCAGTTTGGTCGCGCTGACCAACTTCTTGGTAATCGGCAATACCGGTGGCCGAGGTTAGCTCGGCAAAGCCAAGGTCGGCAGTGATTTCTAATGCAAGTAAGCGGTTTTCTTCTTGGTTAGGCTCAAGTACTCGACTCGGTGATGCGAAGCGAGGCGTTGCGAATCCGCCACGAGCACCTGAAACACTCCGACCCTCATTATCTTCGTCTTGAAAGTAATACGTTAGGGTTGCATCAAATGTATCGCTAGGTTGCCAACGAACCGCAATCCGGCCTGAGCTAACTTCCTGGCCGTTAGCATCACGGCTAGGATTGAAATTGGCGGCTGCCGCCGCAGGGTCGTTTCGGTCTGCATCAGGGTTAGACACGCCTGGGGTCTGCACCACAAATGGGTAGTCGATAAAGCCTTTATCGTCCAGTCTGTCGAATGAGCCGCGAACCGCTAAGGTATCTGAGATTGGTTGATTGAAGGTAAAACCCAGGTCGGTACTTAGGCCGCCTCCTTGGCTTATGTCGTAGACGTCACCGCGAACTTCGAACAGCGCCTCTTCAGTATTGGGTTTGTTTGGTATGTAGCGAATTGCGCCACCAAGTGTGCCAGCTCCATACAGGGTGCCTTGAGGACCGAGCAAAACTTCTACTCGTTGTAAATCGTTAAGCTTTAGGTCGATAGGCAATGGTATTTCACCAAGGTATGTGGCTACCGTGCCGCCGATATCGTTGCCTGCGCCTTGCCCAAGCGGTTCTGCGTTTAGGCCTCGGACGATAGTAACGTTGCCGTTTCGCCCTCCCTGGTCGACCGCGTTAATGCCGGGCACAAACGCTAATAGATCGGCGATCTCGCTAAAGCCTTGCTCCTCGATACGTTGGCCGTCTAGAGCGGCAATATTGATCGGCACATCTTGAACCGTACCTGCACGCCTAGTCGCCGTAACAATAATCTCCTCAATGCCTGAGGCGACAACGGTGCTCTCTTGTGCAAATGACGGGCTAATAAATCCAGCACCCGCTAATGGCAATGCTAACACTCGCGTTATCGCGCGAGCCGATGCTTTAAGTTTAAAACTCTTCTTTGTGTGTTTCATGCTAGTGTCTCTCAAGTTGATAACACATTGAGGCGTAAACGATGCGCCTGAAATGCGCTAGTTAATGGTCGGCTACCAATACGTAGTTTTGGTCCGTCATCCAGAGATGCCTAATTGCGTGCGTTCTTAATAAAAACGTTTTATATTCTTAGGCAAACTACATACTGCGTATGTAGTCGATGCCTGTCAATACACATGATGGTGCGTTCGCGCACTAAGTTGGTGCGAATTAAGTTGGTGCAAATTAAATTGCAGCAAATTGATTGGTTAATTATGCTCAATCTCGAGCATACACAGATGGTAAAGAGACAGTGCCGAATCAAACTTCATCGTCGCAACGGCTAATTTCTGCTTTGCAAAAAATCTCCAGCAAACAGTATGAGCAAGTTCATGCTCAGGCAATCGAGATGATCCAAGTTAACGTCAACGACCCCGTTGCCTATTGCTTGCTAGCGACTATCGCTGCCGAATTCGGTAACCATTCTAAGGCCGTTGAGCTGTTTGATCGTGCGGCAAAAATAGAACCACAGAACGCTTATTTTCAAGCTTACTTGGGTAGAGCCTTAACCACTATTGGCAATCAACAAGCGGCCAAATCGGCCGCTGATAAAGCCGCATCATTGATCAACAGCGATGCTCATTTGGCTGACACAATTGGTGTGATTTACAGCCGCACAGGTTTTCACGAAAATGCGGTTCCCTTTTTTGAGAAGGCCGTTAAGCTAAATCCCACACCAGCAAATTTTCACTATAATTTGGCTGCGTCGCAGCAGTTCTTGGGTTATTTTGAAGCAGCTGAAAAGGCTTATTTTGAAACGCTTAATCGAGACCCAAATGCCTATCGTGCCTGGTCATCTATTGTTGGCTTGAAGCGACAAACGTCTGAGCATAACTATTTATCCGAATTGATTTCTTTATTCGAGACGCTGGTAAACGATGAGGATGCAAGTTTGCACCTAGGCCATGCAATTGCCAAAACCATGGAAGATTTAGAACGCTATGAGGACAGCTTTGAATGGTTACAAAAAGCCAAGCGTTTGAAGTTAAATGAGTCAGAATCTAAGGCTTTTTCTTATAGTCGCTTGTTTGAGGCGGCTAAATCTACCGCTAATGGAGCGTTTAACACCGCTGCCATTGAGAGTGATCCCGCGCCGATTTTTATTATCGGCTTACCTCGAACGGGTACGACATTAGTCGACCGTATTTTATCCAGTCATAGTGATGTTACCGCTGCTGGAGAATTAAATATTTTTCCGGGCTTGATCAAACAGGTTGCCGAAACTGCTTCAAATATGGTCATGGACGCTGATACATTCATCGCATCTAAGGCGTTCTCAGAGCAAGCCTTAGATCGAATCGGACATAACTATATCAAAGCTGCCGCTGAATTAAGTCGAGGCGCCGACCGATTTACAGATAAAATGCCACTTAACTTTTTTTATGCTGGTTTGATACACAAGGCCTTACCTAACGCCCGAATCATCGCCCTGAGGCGTGGCGCAATGGATAGCTGCCTGAGCAACTACCGACAGCTATTGACGGTTCAACACTCATATTATCACTATACTTATGACCTGAATGAGACCGCTAAATTCTACCGTCAATTTGATCAACTGATGTCACATTGGCGAGCCAACTTACCTGCAAACCGTTTTATCGAGGTAGCTTACGAAGACATCGTGCACGATCAAGAAAACCAAACTCGACGTTTACTTGAATTCTGTGGCCTCGAGTGGCAGCCGTCATGCATGCGCTTTCATGAGAATAAAGCGCCGGTCTCGACTGCCAGCTCGGTGCAGGTTCGTCAGCCGCTCTATTCAGGTTCAATAGGGCGTTGGCAGCGTTATGGCGATAAACTCGATGGATTAAAGCAAGCGTTAGGCACGCTGGCTAAGTAATCGCCCGAGAAAATTATCATTTGCTCTGTGATTACTTCGTCAGCTTTAGTAGCCGCGCGCCAGTGCCATCTTCTAGAACCCAAAGGGCACCGTCTGGGCCTTGCTCGATCTCACGAATTCGTGCGCCCATATCGAAACGCTCAATTTCTTTAGCGTTGTCGCCATCGACAGCGACTCGAATGATGGCCTTTGGTTTAAGGCCGGCGATTAAAAATGAACCACGCCAATCGTTGAACATTGTGCCTGAATAATAAATGAGTTCAGCTGGCGCAATGGTTGGCTTCCACCAAACCTTGGGTGCTTCGAATTCAGGCTGTGTATCGTGATCGGGGATTTTCTTGCCGCTATAATGATCGCCATTCGAGACGGTTGGGTAGCCGTAATTTTTAGCCCGTTCTACTAAATTCAATTCATCGCCATGCAAAGGCCCCATTTCGGTATTCCAAAGCCGGCCTTTGTCGTCGAACGCTAGGCCCAGCGGGTTGCGGTGGCCACTTGACCAGATCTCAGCCGTAACGCCGCCCTGTTTTGCGAACGGATTATCGTCAGGAACCGAGCCATCATAGTGTAGTCGAATAATTTTTCCGAGGTTGCCTGTCATGTCTTGAGCGGGGTCGAATTTCTGCCGTTCACCCGAAGAAATAAACAGATAGCCATCAGCGTCAAAGGCTAGGCGATGACCGTAATGGCCTTTGCCACTAACTTTCGGGCTTTGTCGCCAGATCACCTCTAGATTTTCGAGCGACCCTTGTTGCCCATCGAAACTAAGTTTTGCTCGTGCGACCGCAGCGCCATAGTTGCCTGCGTCATCAGACTCGGCATAGCTTATATAAACCATACTATTGCTCGAGTAAGCTGGATGCAGAATGATGTCACCCAACCCGCCTTGGCCTCCGTAAGCAACCTTTGGTAAGCCTGTTATAGGCTCTGAAATCTCTCCAGCTTGAGAGACCAATAATAGTCGACCGGCTTTCTCGCTAACCAGTAATTGCCCGTCAGGCAAAAAAGTCATCGCCCAAGGCTCATCAAACTCGGCAATTGGGGAGACGTTGAAAGGAAGGTCGGCTGTTTTACTGAAGGCTGTGTTTGTTGAAGTCAAACATGCCAATGCGGCGAGTAGTATAAATAGTTTGTTCATTACAATGCTCCGATAAATAATTGGGTCAATTATATAGGCTTGGAGTGATGAAAACAGATAGGCTGATGTCAATGGCTGAAGAAGCGCCGAATGCAATCTGATTATGAAGTGAAAGAAACCTAAGTGAACGTCTCAGTCACACAGGTTTAGACCGTAATCACCTCGTTCAGCTATAGTGAATTAGTAAGATTTTCAACCGCAGACACATGCCACTTGTCGTTCTTTTAATTCAAATAAAGATCCAAGCTAAAACAAGTCACCAGGAGAGCTGCTAATGCGAGCTATAGCTATTGCAACGTTAAGCCTAATACTTTCGATGTCGTCATTGTCTGCTAACGCAGTCGACGAGCCGCCGTACACGGTTATTGTCAATGAGTCAAAATTTGAATTGCGGCAATATCGCCCAATGCTAATTGCGCAAGTGACGGTAACCGGCGATATGCGTAAAGCTGGTAATAGTGGCTTTCGGCCACTCGCCGATTATATTTTTGGCAATAATAAGCCCGCCGAAAAGGTAGAGATGACCGCACCAGTGACTCGAACCGAGTCGACAAAAATTGCGATGACTGCGCCCGTCACACGAGTCAAAAACCAGGATAAAAGTTGGGTGGTGGCGTTTGTAATGCCCGACAAGTGGACTAAAGAAACCTTGCCAAAACCAAATAACCCAGACGTTATGATACGAGAAGTGCCCAGTGAATTAGTCGCCACTATTCGCTTTTCAGGAAGGGGCAGTGAAGCGTCGCATGAGAAAAATCAGGCTAAGCTTGATCAATGGATCAGTGAGCAAGGTTATCGTCAAATCGGTGAGCCTCGTTATGCCGGCTACGATGCGCCTTGGGTGCCTTGGCCGCTTCGGCGTAACGAGGTGATGATTCCGGTCGCTAGCTTGGCCGAATAAGCCTGTTAGGTATAGTAAATCGAGTGTCGTGACGGGTAGCCTTTCTGGTCAATTTAGCACCAGAGGCTCTCGTGAGATGTCCGCCACAACACTTAATTTTCTTGCGCTTAAAGTTGGCTTAACACTGTCTCAGCGTCACTGACTTCAAAGCCTTCTTTTTCGACATTAAGGTGAGTCACAATGCCATTATCGATAATCATCGAATACCGCTGAGAGCGAATGCCGCCAAAATCAGCTGTGTTTAACACAAGGTCCATTGCCGTGGTCAATGCCGCGCCGCCATCGGCGATCATGTCAATGTTTTCAGCATTTTGTGCTGCCTGCCATGCTTTCATAACGAAGGCATCGTTAACAGAAAGGCATGCCACTAAATCTACGCCTTTGGCAATGATGTCATCATACTTGACTACAAAGCCAGGTAAGTGGGCTTCCGAACAGGTTGGTGTGAATGCGCCGGGCAAAGCAAATAATACCGCTTTTTTGCCAGCAAAGTAATCGGCTGCTGAAACGCTGTCCTGGCCGCTTTTTGAAATAACAGTGATACTCGCTGCAGGAATTGAATCGCCTACTTTAATCATGGTTGTGCTCCCTAGGGTTGGTTGGAAAATCGTTTGATTAGCCGCGTAGTATAAAGCAGCTGGTAAAAAAACGAATATAAATACTGGCAAACAATACGTAAATGTAAGGTGTAAACACTTGAATTCAATCCAAGGCTATAAGAATCCAGCTTTACTTTTCGAAACGGTATGGCCTAATCGAAGCAGTGCATTTGCTCAAGAGCCCAGCAAACGCAGCCCATTTATCTAAATCAATAAAACAGTGCCGTGATGGGAGAACTGAGCAACACACATTAACCGATGATTGAAATTTTCTCTTGAACTAAAGAAGCATGGTCTTATCTTGTTTACTGGCAAACTCAAGATAGAAAGACGCTAAAGCGAATTAATAGATTGATACTTGATGCACAGCGTTCTCCGTTTCAAGGGTTAGGAAAGCCGGAGCTCTTGAAAGAAACTCTCGCTGTTTTTAGTCTCAATGAATGGAATAAACTAGTATAGGTAGTTGATGAGGAGCAGATCACTGTCATCGCTTGTCGATATCACAATGAAAAGTAATTTTATAAGAGCCAAAGCAATACCGTTTCGCTCATACGCACATCAACGCGCAAAGTCTTATGCTTACTAAGAGTCAAGTTTAATGAAGAAAAGCTTAATTGTTTATCCATTAGCGATTATAGGTATTTTAATTTCCTATCAATACGGTCGAGGTGTGTGGTATCCGCTGGTATCAAAATTTATGGATAAGAAAACTGTTGCTAAGGTAATCGAAACATATGGCGATACAACTCGGAAAGACCTCACTCCTTTTTTTACTCAAGTTGGCCTAAGCTATCCACCAAAGAAGTTAGCCTTAGTCGCTTTTAAAGATACCAAAACGCTTGAGTTATGGGCGTCTAATACAAGTTCTAATTATGTTCTAGTAAAAAGCTATCCGATTAAAGCGGCTAGTGGTGAGCTTGGGCCAAAGCTGAGAGAGGGAGATCGTCAGGTTCCAGAAGGGATATACAAAATTGTAGGCTTCAACCCTAATAGTTCATACCATCTCTCGATGAAATTAAACTATCCAAATGAATATGATTTAAAGTATGCCGAGGCGGAAGGTAGAAATGAACCTGGTACAAATATTTTCATTCACGGCCGCGCCGCCTCTATTGGCTGCCTTGCAATGGGAGATCCAGCCATTGAGCAAATATTTTCACTCGTCCATGCCACAGGTCGTAAGAATACTACTGTATTAATATCTCCTAGCGACCCGTCAAAAAATAAACTTGCGGTCCCAAGCGGCGCACCGGATTGGACAAGTAAACTTTATATAAAAATTGAAGAGTATTATGAAAATATTAATTTAAAACATAAACTCAAAAACGAAAATGGCATCTAATCTAGCGTTTAAAAAAAAAGACTTAGCGCGTGCTTTACGGTGTTATGTGATCTTTGGCTGAGGTCTCTATTAGTTGTCTGACAATGCCCCGAATTCGGAGGCTTGTTTTGCATGATCAAGTTCAAATTTTCAAAGGTAAGGGTCTGAGCACAAAAAAGGCCCTCCACGAACGAAGAGCCTTTAAGTTAAACTAACCGCTGACTTACTAGTCAGGTGTCGTTTCTTCTTTAGCTTTGTCCATGTTGTCTTTAGCGTCCATCATGTCTGTTTTTGCTTCATCAGTCATTGAGTGTTTAACATCATGCTCTTTATGCATTTCATCGGCTTTCATCGAATGCTTTGACTTCATGTCTTTCAAGTCGCCAACTTTTTTCTCGCCTTCTTCGTGGTGGCCGGCATAGGCAGCGATGCTGCCAAGCGCCATAGAAGTAATTACAAGAGTCTTTAAAGTTTTTGCTAAAACTGATTTTGTCGATAACGGTTTTGTCGATAACATAGGTGTTCCTCGATG
>JAFMHC010000004.1:50672-64516 GCA_017854775.1 Gammaproteobacteria bacterium
GTGTGGTTATATTATTTTTCTTATCGGTCGCCGCCTAATGTAGGGTTGCGAATACGGCCGATGGAGCTTAGTCTAGCGAGCCGAGGTAAAGACTCAATTAGCCTTACTCTTCGGTAACACCGCTAAGCGGCGAAAGTGAACTTTTGGTTAGATTTACAACTGACTAAAATATTACTAATAACTAACTATAGGTGCCATAAGATTGAATATTGCAGCCGCGTTGATGCAGTGTGTCAGTTGAAAACGGGTTAAAATTTCTTAATCTAATTACCATGAATTTCGCACAACATTGCTGTGAGGTTTGTCTATTGGAGCGTTATATTTGAATTATATGGACCCCAAAACTATTAACTTAGAGCCTCAGTGGTTAAGACATTTACAGCCCGAATTGGATCGAGAGTACTTTCGCATGTTGTGCCAGTTTCTTCGGGACGAGAGATCACGGGGCCGCATAATTTGTCCGAGCGACGAAAATTGTTTTGCTGCCTTTAATGCCACGCCGCTACGATCTGTCAAAGTGGTGATTTTAGGCCAAGACCCCTACCATGGCCCGAATCAGGCTCATGGTCTTAGCTTTAGCGTGATGCCTGAAGTCAAAACGCCGCCGTCGCTACGAAACCTGTATCAAGAGTTGAACACCGATCTGGGTGTTAAGCCGCCGGGTCATGGTTATCTGATGAATTGGGCTGAGCAGGGAGTATTGTTATTAAATGCGGTGCTGACTGTGGAGCAAGGCCGGGCGGGTAGCCATCAGGGCAAAGGCTGGGAACGTTTTACCAATAAGGTTATCGAGGTGATCGATGCCGAATGTGACAACGTGGTGTTCATGCTTTGGGGCGCCTACGCTCAAAAGAAAGGAGCATCGATCAATACCACCAAACACTTAGTGCTAAGCGCGCCGCATCCGTCGCCGTTATCGGCTTACCGAGGTTTCTTTGGTTGTCGCCACTTCTCCAAGGCCAATGACTATCTAAAAGATAACGGTAGAGCTGGCATTGATTGGCAAGTTCCGTAATCGCTGAGCGATGATCATTATGCTAGGTGCTGGCTAACAAATCGTATGAGGAAAATCATACACATTGATATGGATGCTTTCTTTGCATCGGTAGAACAACGAGACTTCCCTGAGTTGCGAGGCCAGCCGGTTATTGTTGGCGGGCGCCCAGAGAGTCGTGGTGTTGTCGCCGCTTGCAGTTATGAAGCTCGAGAATTTGGTATACATTCCGCTATGCCATGCTCCCAGGCGGCAAAACTGTGCAAGGACGCTATCTTCGTTCCACCGCGCTTCGAGTCTTATAGAGAGGCGTCGGCAGGCATTCACCTTGTATTTAAGCGATTTACTGAAATGATCGAGCCGTTGTCATTAGATGAGGCTTATTTGGATGTTACTGAGTGCGCAGAAAAGGCCGGTTCGGCTACCGAAGTGGCAAGATTAATCAAGCAGCAAATTAAGCAAGAAGTTAACCTAACCGCGTCGGCTGGGGTTTCATTTAATAAGTTTTTGGCAAAAATCGCGTCCGATATGGACAAGCCTGATGGTATCTATGTGATACGTCCAGAAAACGCTGAGGCGTTCATTGAGCAACTCAATATACGTAAATTTTTCGGTGTTGGTAAGGTAACCGAAAAAAAGATGCATTCATTGGGCATATACACCGGTGCGGATCTAAAGCGCTTAAGCGAGGTGGAACTGCAAACTCAGTTTGGTCAATCCGGTGCTTACTATCATCGTGTCGCGCGCGGTATCGATGAGCGTCCAGTTCGCTCTCATCGAGTGCGCAAATCGATTGGTAAAGAAACCACCTTTGAAGGCAACGTGATTGATAAGGCGGCGATTTGGCGCACCTTGCTTGGTATTGCCGAGCGTTTAGAGGGCATCCTTGAATCGAAGCAATTGCTTGCGAAAACGGTCACGTTGAAGGTCAAGTATTCTGATTTCCAGTTGAATACTCGCAGCAAAACCACCGCGCTTGGTTGTATTTCAAGACAAGACATCAGCGCTGTACTGCCTGAGCTATTGCGTAAAACCGAGGTCGGCAAGCGGCCCATACGCTTAATTGGTATAAGTTTGGCAAACCTGCATTCGACTGATGAGAGTCTAGCGCTAAAAACCTCATCCGGATCATCCGAGCAATTTACTGAAGACCCACAATTAGGGCTCTTCTGACTCTTGCTAGCTAACAGTGGCTTAATATTCGATGGCAATATTCAGATATCTACTATTAGTTTGCTTTACTATAGAGCCTGATTAAGCCTTTAGAGCCTTGTGATTTGTTTGTGAAGCAGAAAATTTGCCATTATATTTTGTTTACATTGCTTGGCTGGCGCATGATAGGTGAGCCTCCCAAAGAGCTGAAATATATTTTTGTTGCGGTGCCACACACCAGTAACTGGGATTTTCTATATGGTTGGTTGGCGATTCAGGCGCTGGACTTAAACGTTAAAATTTTTGCTAAAGATGTGTTCTTTATTTGGCCGATTAATTATATCTGCTCGTTTTTAGGAGTTCTTCCCGTCAATCGACGAAAACGCACTAACTTTGTTGATTCAATTGCCGAAAAGCTTGAACAAGCTGACCAGCTACGCCTACTGATCACGCCGGAAGGTACCAGAGGCTATCAGTCGACATTGAAAAGTGGCTATTATCATCTCGCTCGAAAAGCCAATGTGCCCATTGTGTTGGCAGGGCCAAATTTCGCCGATAAAGCGTTCACGATAATGCCGCCACGTAAGCCCCTGGCAACCTTTGTTGAAGATCAAGCGAGTGTCATCGAGTTTTGTAAAAGTCAACACGCCTATCACCCCGAAAATACCTTTCAATAGACAGGCGTCTACTTGATCGGTTGTGGCTGAAAACTAAATAGTTTGTTAGCTTTTTCGGTGTGCGAGAGAATGTTGATAGACTGTACTAATGATTGGTAATTTACCTAAAAAAATGTGGCTCAAAACAGCTGGTTCGGCGCTATCATTCGGTACTCTATTTATGCGAGCATTATCCCATGAATGATAAACAGAAAATGGTTATAGCCATTTCTTCGCGCGCGCTTTTTGATCTCGAAGAAAGTCACCGTGTTTTTGAAAAAGAAGGTGTAGAAGCCTATTGTCGTTATCAGTTAGAACGCGAGAACGAAATTTTAAAGCCCGGAACTGCCTTTCCTCTTGTGCAGAAGCTGTTGCGCTTGAATGAATTGGGCGAGGCACGCGAGCGTGTTGAAGTGATATTGCTATCGCGCAATAGTGCCGACACCAGTTTGAGGGTTTTCAACTCAATTCAAGAACACAATTTGCCTATAACGCGCGCTGCATTTACCAATGGCAGTAGCCCTTTTAAATATGTAGAGCCGTTTGGTGCTGACGTGTTTTTGTCGACTGACCCTGAAGATGTTGCCAGTACACTAGGTGCTGGCTTCGCTGCGGCTACCATGTTGCCTTCAAATACGAAAAATTCAGCTGCCAACAAAGGTAAGCTCAGCATTGCATTTGATGGTGATGCGGTTGTTTTTTCTGATGAGGCTGAATTAGTATATCAACAGAAAGGCTTAGTAGAGTTTGCCAAGCATGAAGTTAGGGCGGCTAAAAAGCCACTTCCAGGCGGGCCGTTTAGAAACATGCTGTCGGCATTGCATCGTATTCAGTCAGAGTTTCCACCGGGTGAATCGCCAATTAGAACGGCGATTATTACCGCTAGGTCGGCACCGGCTCACGAACGAGTGATCCGCACCTTGCGAGCGTGGGACATTCGCATTGATGAGGCCGTATTTTTGGGTGGCTTACCGAAAGGTGAGTTTTTGCGCACTTTTGGGGCTGATATATTTTTTGATGACCAGCAAGGCCATTGCGATTCTGCGCGTCAGCACGTACCTACTGGGCACGTGCCTCACGGAGTGAAAAATAGTAAGTAATTTTCGCTTCATTGAGATACGAAGAATCCGAGGCAAAGTACTTGTTAAATGTAATAGAGGTAGGGATTTGAACGTGATTAAGCTATGTATTACGGCGTTAGTAACCGGCGCCGTCGTGGTGGCAACAGTGCTGCAGTCTGCCGAGGCGAATTTGCCGATGGCTGTCGATGGGCAAAGGGTGCCATCGCTAGCGCCGATGATCGAGCGTGTGCAAGGGTCGTTGGTGCGAGTGTCTGTTAGCACCCCACTTGAGGCGCGACGAGACCCGTTGGACGATCCTTTTTTTCGTCGTTTCTTTGATCAGCGGCGTCCAAACAACGGTCGCACACGCACTATGTTTGCTACAGGTGTTGTGGTTGACGGCCTGCACGGATTGATTCTGGTCAACGAGCACTCGGTTCGCGGTGCCAGCAAGGTGAAGGTGACGCTGGATGATGGTCGTAATGTAGACGGTCAAGTGCTTGGCAGCGACTCAGCCTCAGATGTGGCCTTGATCAAAGTCGATGTGCTTGGCTTAACCGCCATTGGCATAGCCGACTCTAATAATTTGAGAGTAGGTGACTTTGTGGTCTCAATCGGTGACCCGCTAGGCGAAGAGAACACCTTGGTGACTGGAGTGATCAGTGCCTTAGCGCGCAACAATAGCCTGCAAGCTCACCAGAACTTCATTCGTAGCGATGCTGCCACCGGCCCTGGAGTGTTGTTTAACTTGAAGGGCGAGATGGTTGGTCTTAATATTGCTAAGTCAGCACAAACAGCGGGCAACTTGCGCATCGGTTTCTCCACGCCTGTAAATATGGCTCTGCGCGTCAAGGAGCATTTAGTTAAATATGGCACACCGCAACGCGGATTTTTAGCCGTTCAGGTTCAAGACTTAACGCCTGACCTGGCTGGTGCCTTTAATATTCGGCAAGCGGGCGGTGCCGTAATTAGCAATGTGATTGAGGGTTCAACCGCAGACCAAGCCGGTTTAGAAATTGGTGACGTGGTATTAGAGGCAGGTACTCAACAAATATCCAGCAGTAACGACTTAAGAGCTATTATTGGCCAACAGTTCGCCGGCGATACTCTCACTATGACGGTTGCTAGAGAGGGTGGTAAAGTCGCCCTTCGGCCGGTGTTAGAGTCGTCTACAAAGGTAACCAATAAAGGCAATATATTGCACCACCAGTTAGACGGTGCGACTTTCAAAGAAGGTGATATGCGCCAAGTTAGCGCCAACGTTGATGATGGAGTGTTGGTTAGCGACGTGCGCCAAGGCAGTGTTGCTTGGGAGCATGGGGTGCGCGCCAATGACATAATTGTCTCGGCTAACCGCAAATCAGTTACTAATCTGGAATCACTAAGAAAAGCGATAGAGGGCAAAGAGGTCTTAATGCTCAATATTGTGCGCGGTAATGGCTCGATGTTCCTATTGTTGCAATAACACTTGTTGCAATAACACTGATTGGACAATATAGCTGATCGGACAATAGAGTTGGCGTTGCATGTAATAGAACTGATAAGGCGCGCCACTGTCGTTGGCTCTGGTGAACAGCAGTAAGGCTTCGATTTGACCTCTTTGCGGTAGCAGTTTTAGCAGGTTTAGTTATAATTGCGCTTCTATTATGCTGCGCGATTTTATATACCTGAAACGGCCGATCAAATGACCAACGATTTCGTAATTGCCCCCTCTATCTTATCTGCCAACTTTGCTAAGTTGGGTGAAGAAGTTGACAATGTTTTGGCCGCAGGCGCCGACTGGGTTCACTTCGACGTGATGGATAATCACTACGTGCCCAATCTAACTATTGGTCCAATGGTTTGTAAAGCACTGCGAGATCACGGCATTACCGCTCCCATTGATGTGCATCTAATGGTTGAGCCGGTTGACCGAATTATTCCTGATTTCGCTCAAGCGGGCGCAACCATGATTACTTTTCATCCGGAAGCGAGCAAGCATCTAGATCGCAGCTTACAGTTGATTAAAGCCGAGGGTTGCCAAGCTGGTTTAGTATTTAATCCGGCGACTCCCTTGTCGGTTTTGGAGTGGGCAATAGATAAAGTCGATATGATTTTATTGATGTCAGTCAATCCCGGCTTTGGTGGCCAATCGTTCATTCCTTATATTAAAGATAAAATCGTCGAAGCGCGTAAAATTATTGATGCTAGTGGTCGTGATATTCGTTTGGAAATAGACGGCGGCGTAAAAGCTGACAATATTGGCGAACTAGCTGCGCTAGGCGCCGATACCTTTGTAGCTGGATCCGCGATCTTTAATCAGGACGACTACGCCAAAGTGATCGCTGAGATGCGTGAAAATATTGCAAATGCTATTAGCTAGCCATTTTAGGGCTTGACCTGAAACCGTCCTCGCGTAATCATTAGCCTACAAGGACAAACGTCTCTTTTTATTATGCAAAATTACTTTATACAAATTACCGACTCAAGTTGGCGTAGCTGGCGACGCTAGCGCTATTTAGTGGGCCTCGTCTTTAAATCGTGCCCACATCGATCATTTGTATTTGTATACGCAGCCATAACCTCAATCAAGTTAATGGCTGCATTTAAAGAGAGTAATTATTGCCATGCCTTTTTCCACTGAACCAGAATTTCTTTCGTTTATTGAGCCCTTAAAGCAACAGGGCTTTACTCATGTGCCGGTGGTGCGAGAAACCTTGGCTGACTTGGATACCCCGGTTAGTACCTACCTCAAACTTGCCGCTCAGCCCTATACCTATCTTTTTGAGTCCGTACAAGGCGGCGATAAATGGGGGCGATATTCAATTATTGGCTTGCCGTGTAAACTGATCTACCGTTTTTTCGGTAAGCAGATGACGGTTGAGCGCGATGGAGAGATTGTTGAAACAGTCGATGTTGATCAGCCCTTAGAAAAAATTCGAGAATTGCAGGCACAATTTAAGGTCGCCCAATATCAAGGCTTACCCGAGATGATTGGTGGTTTGGTTGGATATTTTGGCTATGAAATAGTGTCATATATAGAGCCGAGATTGGCGTTTGAAAATAATCCTGATGAAATTGGTACTCCAGACGTAATGTTGATGGTTTCGAAAGATGTGCTTGTGTTCGATAATCTTTCTGGCCGTATTTTTATGGTTACGCTGGCTGATCTTGATGACCCGCAGGCATACCAAAAATCTCAAGCTCATTTAGATGAATGCGTTTCTGGGCTTGCTTCCAGCTTCACGGCGCCAGTATTGCAGGCTGGCGGTGACGTGATTGAAGAGAGTGACTATAAGTTGCACTTTTCACAGCCTGACTTTGAAGCCGCGGTAGAACGCTGTCGTGACTATATTCGCGAAGGCGATATTATGCAGGTTGTGCTATCACAGCGCTTGTCTACCGAATACACCGGCCGCCCGATCGATTTATACCGAGCGTTGCGAACCATTAATCCCTCGCCCTATATGTATTTTCTTGACATGGGTGGCTTTGAAATCGTCGGATCATCACCAGAAATTCTAGTGCGCGTCGAAGACGATTGTGTCACTGTTAGGCCAATTGCTGGCACCCGAAAACGTGGTGAAACGGTTGAGCGAGACCAAGAGTTGGAGGCTGAGCTGCTAAGTGATGAAAAGGAATTAGCAGAACACTTGATGTTGATTGATTTGGGTCGTAACGATGTTGGCCGTATTGCCACTATCGGCTCGGTAAAATTGACTGAAACGATGCTGGTCGAGCGTTATTCACACGTGATGCATATAGTCTCGAATGTCGATGGCGAAATTCAGCCCGGCGTTGATGCCATTGACGTATTGAAAGCTACCTTTCCTGCTGGTACCGTAAGCGGAGCGCCAAAAATTAGAGCGATGGAAATTATTCATGAGCTAGAGCCGATTAAGCGTGGCATCTACTCTGGCGCGGTCGGGTATCTTGGCTGGAACGGCAATATGGATACGGCTATTGCGATTCGCACTGCGGTGGTAAAAGATGGGGTTGTTAACGTTCAGGCTGGGGCCGGTATAGTCGCTGACTCAGTACCTGAGTATGAGTGGAAAGAAACTCTTAATAAGGCTCGCGCGATGATCAAGGCAATAGAAATGGCCAGCACCGGTTTGGGTTTTCCCCAAGCTAAAAAATCACCCAAAGTTTCAACCAAAGCCTAGGAGATTGCTATGTTAGTAATGATTGATAACTACGATTCATTTACCTATAACTTGGTTCAATATTTGGGTGAGCTTGGTGAAGAGGTTCGCACTTTCCGCAACGACGAAATCAGTTTAGAGCAGATCGAGGGCATGCACCCTGATCGTATTATGTTGTCGCCTGGGCCGTGCACGCCGAATCAGGCCGGCATCTCACTATCAATAATTGATCATTTTAAAGGGCGAATCCCTCTAATGGGCGTGTGCTTAGGTCATCAATGTATTGGCCAATCATTCGGCGGTAAGATAGTGCATGCGAAAAGTATCATGCATGGCAAAACATCGTCTATAAAGCATACCGATAATGGCGTGTTTAAAGGTATTGCCAATCCTCTTACGGTTACCCGTTATCATTCTTTGGTGATCGAAAAGGAGTCACTGCCGGCATGCCTAGAGGTGACAGCGTGGACCGACGACAACGAAATAATGGGAGTGCGCCATAGAGAGTTGGCGATCGAAGGCGTGCAATTTCACCCTGAGTCGATTCTTACCGAGCATGGTCATGCGTTATTAAAGAATTTTCTGGAGACAAAGTAGTTATGCAAATACAGCATGCCATTGCCCGAGTTATTGAAGGGTCAGACCTATCACGCCAAGAAATGCAGGCGGTGATGCAGCAAATAATGACCGGTGAATGTACCGATTCGCAAATTGGCGGACTGTTGGTTGCGCTACGAATGAAGGGTGAAACCATTGACGAGATCACCGCCGCCGCTGAGGTGATGGCGTCATTAGCAAGCCACGTACAAATCGATGCACCGAACTTGATCGACATTGTTGGCACTGGCGGTGATGGTATTAGTACGTTTAATGTCTCGACCGCAGCCTCATTTGTCGCAGCCGGTGCTGGTTGCAGTGTTGCTAAGCATGGTAATCGATCTGTCTCGAGCAAGTCTGGTAGCGCTGATCTGCTTGAACAAGCCGGGGCTAATTTGAACCTCGAATCATCTCAGGTGGCAAAGGTGATTGAGTCCGCCGGTGTGGGGTTCATGTTCGCGCCAATGCATCATAGCGCCATGCGTCATGCCATAGGCCCACGCAAAGAAATGGCGGTGCGTACCATTTTTAATGTACTAGGCCCGCTGACTAATCCCGCCAATGTAAAGCGCCAAGTGGTGGGTGTCTTTGCTAAAGATTTAACCGATAAATTAGCAAATGTGTTCATGCATCTTGGTAGCGAGCACACGCTAGTGGTTCATTCGGATGACGGCATGGATGAGATTAGTATTTGCGCGCCGACCACCATCAGCGAGATGCGCAATGGTAGCGTTACTTCGCGGATCGTCAAACCAGAAGACTTTGGCCTGCAAACCGCGAATGTAGAAAAGATCATTGTGGGCAACCCGGCGGAATCTTTAGCGATGATTGAGCAAGTGTTAAGCGGGCAACAAAGTGCTGCCCGAGATATCGTCGTGTTGAACGCCGGAGCTGGAGTCTATGTCTCCGGTTTGGCGAGTTCATTAGCGCAAGGTGTCGAGCTGGCTCAGGCCTCGATCGACTCAGGCAAAGCGCTTGCGGCCAAGCAAGCTTATATAGCCGCGACCCAGAACGTATAGACACCGTCAAGTAACAAATAGACACCGTCCAGGTAAAATAGATGCACCAAGTTATGTCCACGGGCTCCGATGTGCTCGATAAAATCATGGCCCACAAAGCCGAAGAGGTTGCCTATGCAAAGCGACAGTTTTCATTGGCCGATGTCAAAGCTAAAGCTGGTGACGTCGGCGACAGTCGAGGGTTTGCATCGGCGCTAGGTTCCTCTTTGTCGGCAGGGCGTTCAGCGGTAATTGCTGAAATTAAAAAAGCCAGTCCGAGTAAGGGAGTCATTCGTCCTGACTTCCGTCCGTCAGAGATTGCTGAAAGCTATCAAAAGTATGGCGCAAGTTGTTTGTCTGTGCTGACTGACGAAGAGTTTTTTAAAGGCAGCGCGAGCTATTTTTCCCAAGCGCGTGAAGCTTGCACTCTACCCATGTTGCGTAAAGACTTCATGCTCGATGAGTACCAAGTGTTTGAATCCAAGGCAATGGAGGCCGACTGTATTCTGCTGATCGTAGCGGCTCTAGAAGACGGTTTGATGCAAGATCTAAGTGGCCGAGCCCAAGAACTAGGCCTAGATGTGTTGGTTGAGGTGCATGATCAGCATGAACTTGAGCGTGGCCTTAAGCTAGGCATGCCGATGATCGGTATTAATAATCGCAATTTGCGAGATTTTAGTACCTCACTGAATACCACCATCGATTTGCTAGAATCAATACCAGAGGGCGTTGTGGTGGTAACCGAAAGCGGCATACACACAGAAGATGACGTTGGCTTGATGCGCGAGCATCAGGTAAATAGCTTCTTAGTTGGCGAGGCGTTTATGCGCGCTGAAGACCCAGGTAAGCGCCTGGCTGAGTTGTTTTTTTAAAAATAGCTCTTGATCAAAACTTGGTAGACAAAAATTTAAACAACAGCGTGGAAACACCACTGATAATGCAATGAAAGTATCTGTAGAACTTCAACAAAACGTGAATTTCAAAGGCACCTCTGCCAGTGGTCACGACATAATGATGGATGGCCCTGAAGAGTTCGGCGGCGAGAACCTTGGTGCCAGACCAATGGAGACCATGCTAATTGGTATGGGCGGCTGCGCCTCGTTCGATGTGGTGCATATATTGCGAAAACGCCGCTTGACGGTTAACAGCTGCGTTGCCGACATTGAGGCAGAACGCGCGGAAACTGAGCCTAAAGTATTCACCAAAATTCATTTGCATTTTAAAGTGAGCGGTGAAAAATTAACCGACAAAGCCGTTAGCTTAGCGGTTCAACAATCAGCCGAAAAATATTGTTCAGCGTCAATTATGTTGGGTAAGACGGCCGATATAAGTCATTCATTTGAGATTATATAATGAGTTTACCAAGACCACCGCATGCGGGCATGCGACACGTTGCCTTAAACGTACTAGACCTGCCATTAGTTGAGTCGTTCTATGTTGATTTACTTGGCTTTGCGGTCGAATGGCGGCCCGATGAAGATAACGTTTATCTTTGCAGTGGGGTTGATAACTTAGCCCTACATAAAGTTGCTGATACGGGCTCTAAAGCGCAAGCCTTAGCGCATACGGGTATTATCGTCGATCTGATTGATCAAGTTGACCAGTGGTACGATTACTTATCTGAAAATGGCGTTAAGATGCATAATCAAGCAAAAACACATCGTGATGGTGCTCGTAGTTTCTATTGCAGCGACCCCGAGGGCGTGGTGGTACAGGTTATTTTTCATCCTCCGCTTTCCAAAGGCTAGAGTTGTTGTTGAAGGTGACTCAATAAAATCCTTACCATCAGCAAAATCAACAATCCTCTAGAAAACACTGCACTCTCGCCAGTGTTAACGCTACAATGCACGGTTTACGCCTGAACACTGTTTGGGCTGGCCAACACCATAGTAGCAACCATCATGCAGCAAGAATATAAGCCGAATGAGATTGAAGTCAGTGTCCAAGCCAATTGGCAAAAGACGCAGCTCTTTAAAGCCGTTGAAGATAGCAGCAAAGAGAAGTTTTATTGCTTAGAGATGTTTCCGTATCCCTCAGGCAAATTGCACATGGGGCATGTCCGTAATTACACCATTGGCGATGTTATTAGTCGCTACCAACGTATGCTCGGTAAAAACGTATTGCACCCAATTGGTTGGGATTCGTTTGGCTTGCCGGCTGAAAATGCAGCGATCCAAAATAACACCGCTCCGGCGGCATGGACAGACGATAACATTGCCGAAATGCGTGGTCAGTTAAAGCGTTTGGGTTTTAGTTACGATTGGAGTCGAGAGCTTACTACCTGCAAGCCTGATTACTACAAATGGGAGCAATGGTTCTTCACCAAGCTGTATGAGCGAGGCTTAGTCTACAAAAAAGAATCAGAAGTGAATTGGGATCCAATCGACCAAACGGTGCTAGCTAATGAACAAGTAATTGACGGTCGTGGCTGGCGATCCGGCGCCTTGGTTGAAAAGAAAAAAATTCCTCAATGGTTTATCAAAATCACTGACTACGCTGAAGAGCTTTTAAGCGGTCTAGATGACTTAGACGGTTGGCCCGATTCAGTCAAAACTATGCAACGCAACTGGATCGGCAAGTCGGTTGGTGCTGAGGTTGAGTTTGCGGTTGAAGGGCATGATAACTTGCGGGTTTTTACTACTCGGCCAGATACACTCATGGGTGTTACCTTTTTAGCCGTTGCCGCCGATCATCCGTTGGCGATAACGGCGTCGGAGTCCAGTAGCGAAATCGCTACGTTTCGTAAAGAGTGTGCTCAGAGCTCGACCGCTGAAGCCGACATGGAGACCATGGAAAAGCGTGGCATCAGCTTAGGTATTACCGCTAAGCACCCGATGACTGGCGATCCAGTACCGGTGTGGTGTGCCAATTTCGTCTTGATGACCTATGGCACTGGCGCGGTGATGGCGGTACCAGCTCATGATCAGCGTGACTACGAGTTTGCATCAAAATACTCGATTGATATCAAGCCTGTGATTTGCCCTATAGAAGGTGAGCTTGATGTTAGCCAAGCCGCCTATACCGACCTAGGCGTGCTCAAAAACTCTGGTGAGTTTGATGGTCAATCATCAGAGCAAGCAAAAGCCAACATCACTCAATGGCTAGAGAAAAACAATCTCGGCAAGCAGCAGATTAACTACCGGTTGCGTGACTGGGGCGTATCTCGGCAACGTTATTGGGGCTGTCCAATTCCATTTATCTATGGCGCCGACGGTAACGCCACTCCAGCGACCGAGTTCCCGGTTGAATTACCAACCGATGTGGTAATGGACGGTGTTGGCTCGCCAATTAAGAAAATGTCGTCCTTCATTGATACGGTGCACCCGATTACCGGTGAAGCAGCGCAACGTGAAACCGATACCTTCGATACTTTCTTTGAATCATCTTGGTATTACGCGCGTTACTGTTGTCCTGGCCTAGACACTGACATGCTCGATCAACGGGCTGATTACTGGTTGCCGGTTGATCAGTATGTAGGTGGCATTGAGCATGCCGTGATGCATCTCTTGTATGCACGCTTTTTTCATAAATTGATGCGCGACGTCGGATTGATCGAATCCGACGAGCCGTTTACTCGCTTGCTGACGCAGGGAATGGTAACCGCTGAAACGTATTATCGTATCGCCGATGATGGTAAACGCAGTTTCTACAATCCTAAAGAAGTAGCCGTTGCGTTAGACGACAAAGGTAAGCCAGCGGGAGCGACCTTGATCGCTGATGGCCAAGCTGTAGAGTCTGGTGGCATAGAGAAAATGTCTAAGTCTAAAAACAATGGCGTCGACCCACAAAGCATGATCGATAAATATGGCGCTGATACGGTGCGCTTGTTCACTATGTTTGCCGCCCCGCCAGAGCAGTCATTGGAATGGAATGATGATGCTATTGCGGGTGGTTCGCGGTTTTTACGTCGTGTTTGGAACTTGTTCGATAAGCACAGTGACGCCCTAGCGAGCACGAGATTAAAACCTATCGTTGCTGTCGAAAATGCTAATCCAGCGGCTAAGGCCCTACGTTTAGTAACGCACACTATTATTCAGCGTGTTTTATTTGATTTTGAACGCCAGCAATTTAATACCGTCGTGGCCGCAGCTATGGAGCTGACTAACGCAGTCGAAAAGGCAGATTTCTCGGCTATGGATGGTCATGGTGATGCGGTATTGTCAGAAGCTTGTCATACACTAGTTAAAATTCTTGCGCCGATTACGCCGCACTTGTCTGAGCATTTATGGTCACTTTACGGCGCTGAACAGTCGCTAGAAGAT
>JAFMHC010000103.1 GCA_017854775.1 Gammaproteobacteria bacterium
AACGAGACGCCTAAGCCAGTACCCAAAGCGGTGGCAACACCATGCGCGCGCGACTTTGACAATGAATTTTGTGCAACTATAAAAAAGCTCGGTCCAGGGCTCATCGCGCCGATAAGTAGCACTCCGGCGATCGCAAGTAAAAATGAATATTCGTTCATAAGCGGTGTGTGTGAGTTTGCACTGATATATTAAATGACGTAGTGATTAGAAGACTACTATACCTTTGATTTATTAGAGCTGACAATATGAGTTTAAAAGCGAAAATACTCGGCCAACAAGGCTCAATAAAACGAACACTTGTGATCTTGATTGCGACTACGATCGTACTACTTTATAGCGCTTTTCAAATATCTAGAAATCACCAATTTCAATTTTTCGGCAAGATAATTTCCCATGTTGAGACTGATAAAAAAGTAGTCGCTCTTACCTTTGATGATGGCCCTACATATAAAGGCACGGAGCCGGTAATCGAGATTCTACGTCAGCATGAAATCAAGGCTACGTTCTACCTAAATGGCAGACCGATGCAACAACACCCCGAACTTGCAACGCTATTAATCGATGCTGGTCATGAAATCGGGAATCATAGCTACTCACACAAACGCATGGTGTTTATGCCGTATAGCGACGTCGCTGAAGAGCTTGAAAGTACCAGCAAACTTATTCGTGAACTTGGTTATCAAGGAGAAATCCGGTTTCGTCCGCCATATGGCAAGAAGCTATTCATGCTGCCCTACTATCTTGCAAGGAATGATATCACCGCAATAACCTGGGACGTCGAAACTGAAACATTCAATAAGGGTGAAGACACACCCGAGAAAATCATTAAACGCACCATGGAATCGGTAAAGCCGGGCTCGATTATTTTGTTACACGTAATGCACGGAGACGGCTCTACACTAAAAGCGCTACCCGAGATTATCTCTAGGCTAAAACAGCGTGGCTATCGTTTTGCCACGGTAAGCGAGTTAATCGAGCTTTCACCGAAATCGCTCGTAAAAGGATAGACACGCCACCTCGGCATGATAAACTCGCGCTGCTTCTAACAATTGCCTAGAACGGCTCTTGGCGGTAAGCACCCAGGGGGCGGTTGAACTTTTATCAGCCTGAGATTTGTATAGTTTGTAGTGTCTGCTTGAAAAGACTGTTTTTTAAGTCCTTTTTAACATTCACTATCAACGGTGACATAAACCCCATGAACCTGATCCGGTTAACACCGGCGTAGGGATGGGCAATTCCACACCATTCTCGCCTCACCGGGTCTTTTTATATCCACTCTTCAGAGAGAGTTAAAAAGAGACCAACATGAACACCATAGATACAAAAAAAACCCTTAAGTTAAGCCTATTCAGTGCTTTTCTCGGTCTAACTATGACCACGCATTTTGCACAGGCACAAAAAAAAACAAGCCTAGAAGAAATCATCGTAACGGCTGAATTGCTCGAAAGTAATGCCTTACGTTTACCGAACAGCGTTACCGTAATCGACAATGCATTGATCGAAGAACGCAATGCTCAGCACCTAGAAGACCTATTGGGTCTGGCTCCTAACGTTAACTTTGCCAGTGGCGCATCACGTGGCCGATTCATTCAAATTCGAGGCATTGGCGAACGCAGTGAGTTTCAAGCGCCTATTATTAACTCAGTTGGGGTATTGGTCGACGGCATAGATTTAACTGGCATTGCTACGGCGGCTAGCACCTTAGATGTGCAACAAGTTGAAATATTGCGAGGGCCACAAGGCACATTATATGGCGCCAACGCACTAGCAGGCTTAATCAACATTGTCTCAAACAAACCAAGCGAGCAATTCTACGGTCGTATAACCGCAGGCTTGGAAGATTTTGGTGGTCGCGAAATTAGTGGTGTTATCAGCGGCCCAACATCCGATGACTCTGGCTATCGCCTAGCGGTTAAACGTTATCAGAGCGATGGCTTTACCCAAGCCACCTTTTTAGGCCGTGATGACACTAACAAGATCGACGAAACTACTGCGCGCGCGAGTTACACTGCCAAAGTTAACGATGCCTTGACCCTCGACTTCACCCTATTCGCCGCCGATATCGATAATGGCTATGACGCCTTCAGTTTATCTAACACACGCCAAACCGAAACCGACCAACCAGGGTTCGATCGCCAAGAAACCATCGCCACTGCAATAAAAGCGAGCTATGAACTGTCAGCTAGCTTAAGCCTTGAAGCATCGCTTAGCCTTGCCAACTCAGATTTAGAGTATGCCTATGACGAAGACTGGAGCAACCTTTTCATCTGTGAAGGCACCGCTTGCGACAGCGACTTACTCGGCTTTGATTTATTCTATTCGTCGTTTGACCAATACACTCGCAACAATGACAACAGCACCGTTGACCTGCGTTTATTATCAAATGCCTCAGACTCGGTAAACTGGGTCGCAGGGCTCTACTATCGAGACCAAGACATTAACCTTGATCGTGTTTATACCTTTGCAAGTGACTTCACCAGTGACCTAAATACCGAAAATACGGCGATTTACGGCCAAGCTAATTTTACTCTCAACGACCGTTGGTCATTAACCACAGGCCTGCGCTTAGAACGCCGCGATGTTAACTACTCTGATATCACTGGCGCGTCGGCGACACCCGAAGAAAGCCTCTGGGGCGGACGTTTCGCCTTGGAATACCAAGCTAACAGCGGCGCTTTCTATTACGGGCTAGTGTCGCGTGGTTACAAGCCTGGTGGTTTCAATTTGGAAGGCGATCTATCACTAGAAGAACGTGAGTTTGATACCGAAACGATGCTTAACTACGAGCTCGGAATTAAACAAACCTATCTGAACGGTTCCCTACGCCTACAAGCATCAGTGTTCTACCAAGACCGAGACGATGTTCAAGTTAACCAATCGATTGTTCGCTCATTCGCAAGCAATGTAATCAATGGCCAGTGCCCGTGCAGCTTCACAGACTTCACTGAGAACGCGGCGAGTGGCACAAATATGGGCTTGGAAATAGAGCTTGATTGGGCGGCTAGTGACCGAGCTACTGTGTTTGCTAAAGTCGGTTTGCTCGATACCGAGTTTGATCAATTCTTAAGCTTTGATCATATCGACGCTGACCGCGCCAATGGCATACCGTTTGACCTAAATGGCCGCGACCAAGCACAAGCGCCGAGCTATACCGCGGTTATCGGTGGTAGTTATGCCTTAACCCGAGCGCTGTCGTTGAGCGGTTCGATTGAAGCCAAAGATGACTTCTTATTTTCCAATAGTCACGAACGTCGATCAGATGCCTATGAGCTAATAAATCTAGAACTTGCCTATCAAGCAGAGAATTGGAGACTGGCCGTTTACGGTGAGAATCTAAGTGATGAGCTAGTAAAAACCAGAGGCTTTGGTACTTTTGGTAATGACCCTAGAAAGAACTACGCGCTTGAAGAATACAATCAATTCGGTGCGCCTCGTGTTGTTGGTGTTCGCGCAAGTTTAGAATTCTAAAAATTGACTCATCAATAGTCGTTCTGGGCGCATTGGAGGAATCTCATGATTCACATTTCGAAGATGAGTCACCCTCTAGGCGCCTAGCCCTTCGGCTCGTTGATAAGCAAGTTATTAAGGCGACGCTAGTTTTAGCGTTGCCGACTAAACTAAGAAATAAGTTAGGAGAAACAAAATGCATTTATCAGTAGAAATAAGCATGTACCCACTGCAAGACGGATACAAAGCAAAGATTAAAGATTTTCTCGATATGCTTGATGGCTACGCTGACAGTGTCGATATTCGCACATCAAATATGAGCACTCGAATTTTTGGCGAGTTCGATGCTGTAAGTTCTCTGCTGAACGCCTGTATGAAGGCGTCGATGAAGCAACACGGCAAGATAGTGTTTGTATGCAAATATTTAGAAGGTGACGCCCGCGAACTCCGCGGCTATGAATGAGCGCTATGCTAACTGAGCTTAGCTCTGCTTGGGCTGCCACCAGCAATATTGAAGTGATCGCCGTGGCGTTTGGCTTGCTCTACATTATTTTCGCCGCCAAAGAGAATATTTGGTGCTGGCCAGCTGGCTTTGTAGGTACCGGTACCAGTATCTATCTATTTTGGGACGGTAGTTTATACATGGAGTCAGCACTCAATGTTTACTATCTAGCGATGGCCATCGTCGGTTGGTGGCAATGGCAGTACGGTAGTCGAGAAAAATCGACGCTAGAGATTCGTTCCTTATTAGTAAAGGAGCATGTTTCGATTATTCTGCTAATCGCAGTTCTGACTCTGATTAGCGGATACTTACTCAGTGACAATACTGATGCTGTGCTACCTTACCTAGACTCGTTTACCACTTGGTCGGCGGTGATCACTACGTGGATGGTGGCACGAAAAATATTGGAAAACTGGCTGTATTGGATTGTGATTAATAGCGCATCGATTTACTTATACATTGATCGCGGTTTTTTACTCTACGCTGTTTTGTTCGCTCTTTACGTGGTTATTGCCATATTCGGCTACCGCCAATGGCGATACAATTATCGCTATGCTAAATCAAGCGCTAAGCAAATGGTCTGATTGGGGCTTGGCTGAAAAGCCAAAGGTCATCAAAGTCTTTAATGATGGTCTAAATCATCACACCGGCTTGATCAAGTCAGGCGATAAACAATTCGTGCTTAAAGTATTTGAACACTCCTTTGAACGCACAATGAGGGCAGAGCGTTGGGCCGCTGAACTTGATTTATCACCGCGATTACATATGGAGGCTGACAACGTAGCACTTTACGAATTTATTGAAGATCAAGGTTACACACCGAAAAAATTGTCGAGCATAGCTCATGCGCTCAAACATGTTCATCAGTCTGAGGCTGTTCAACTTGGTGATTTTGACTTACTACGCTTCTGCGACGTGTACCTTGCCAATGCTGGTTCAGAAATACAAAAATGGCATAGCGTGTTAATGCCCGTGCTGATTGAATTTATTGAAGACCCTACCCCATGGACTTTTTGTCACAACGACCTAGTAACTCAAAACTGCTTATTCAAACGTGACGGACTTGTGTTTATTGATTGGGAGTTCGCTCAGCGCAACAACCCTTGGTTTGATTTAGCGTCGATTGTTCTCTACTTTGAATTAGATCAAAAAGAAGCTGAGTGTTTTTTAGCAAGCTATCGAAGCCGCTGGCAACAGCCAACCAGGCACCCAATTTTCATCAGCTCTCAAATTGCTGTTTTATGGTGTGACCTACTTTGGCATACATACAAATTTGGAACTGCCTACCGCGCTAACAATATCCAGCGCTTTGAGAAATTACGTAACTTAGCTGCTGAGTATAACTTAGAGTTATTCGTTTAAAACTAGCGAGGTAATCTCTGCAAAGTGGATTCAAAGCTAGATCGTAGCTACTATTAAAAACGTAAATGTTATGTTTACGTTTAAAAATAGCTATACTAATAATTGGTCTTGGTTCCACATCAAAGGAAAGAAAATGCATCAAGCAATAATCTATCGAAGGGCTATATACCCATTAGTTAACATTATTTTTTGTTACTTAGCGTTGTCACTATTGGTCAGCGAGATTGCTTTTGCTAGTAACGTAAAACTAAAAACGATCGCTGAAAGCGACACTTTATTTGGCAGTCCTAGCACGAGAAATACTGGCTTGGTATTTGATGACAACAAAATATTGTATTTCACGAGGGTAAACAATACCCCTGGCTTGTATGAGTTTGATACTAGTCAAAAAATAGAAAAATTAGTACGGCCACTTAATCTTGATAGGGGCTCTTGGGCATTAAATGATGATCGCCCTCAAGCCAAAGGTAACGGTATTGCACTGATGAGCGTCTTTGGGCGTCTCTATGCTACAGACGGAACCCGATCAGGAACATCATTGCTCAAAAATTTTGGTACTTCCATAGACATTATAAGTAGTTTGGGTATTCTGCACTCGGTAATAAGAGATATTAAGTTTATCGACAGCAACTTCTATATCGTCACATCTGAGTTCGGGACCACCACAGTTCAAGGCAAGCAAATCAGTCAAGTTTGGATTTCTGATGGCACTGTTAGCGGCACCCGCTTGGTCAGTGATAATCATAACTTTATTAATGGATTGTTTTCGACCAACGCATTCGGCAAGCAAACCATTCATTTCATCGCTCGTAACGAAAACCAAGAAACTGAATTATGGCGTCTTGACACCAATGATCGGCCATCACTAGTTGCTAACTTTGGTATAAACACTCGAATTGATGTTGCGAATAACACCGCTACAAACAGCAAAGGCACCTATCTTTGTAGTGAAACATTTAGTACAAGCAGTTCTTCACAAACTAGTCTCACAACTCTATGGAGGATTTCAAACAATGGCACAGTCACTACTATCGAAAGCGACTGCACACCAGGAACGTTAGCCACAAATCATGACTTCTTGTTCTATTCTAATAGACAAGGAATATGGCGCACCAGTGGCATTAATGGCCAAAAAGAGTTGCTTGTAAGCGAGGTAAATACACGATCCTATGGAACTAATTTTTGCCAAAATGATGATGAGTTAACTTACTTAATAAACAACAAACTATTCTCACTAAAACTAGCTAAACTAGGCACAACAAACATTCTGAGCGCTGGTTTACAACGCTCAATATACTCCTGCTTAGGCAACAAATTAGTGTTTAGGCAAAACTTATCAGACACACTCTTTGATAAAAAAATAAATGAAGAGACAAAGATAACAAGCCAAGTTCAGTCTGGAGAACGCCTTGAAACCTTTTTTGACCGAGATGTAGTTACTTTGGTCGGCCAGTATTTGCGACTCAAAGATGATGTATATGCCTTCGGTAACTTCGAGTATGCGGATAAAAACGGACGTAACCGAATCCGCCGACTTCGTTTACTTAAACTTCAAAATTCCAATACGCATTTTTTAGCCCCATTAATGCTTATTTTGGAAGAATAAAGCTATATCAAGCGAGGCTCAACGACGTAAGCGCATCAAACCTTCTTGCGAGGTTGAGGCTACTAGATGGCCAGCCTCGTCGTAAATACGACCAAATGCCAAGCCACGGCCATTGCTGGTAGATTGCGACCGACACTCATAAAACAGCCAATCATCAATACGAAAGTCGCGGTGAAACCAGATTGCGTGATCAAGAGACGCCATCATAAGCTTCTCTTTGTGCTCGCTACGCGTGAGTTTATTTAGGCCATGCGGCACCAAGGTTGCCTGCAACAGCCCCATATCAGAGATATAAGCCAACACCGCGTGATGGCTTGCCATGTCGTCTGGCAAAGGATGTTTGGTTTTCATCCAATATTGGATACTGTCTTCACGAGTCACTTTATCCCGCGGTACATAGTGAACATCAAAATATTCTGACTGAAAATGCCGCTCAGCGGGCACATCACTGTCCAATGCCGACTTAAGCTCGTCTTTTGGTGGCATCCAAGATCGATGATGATCTAGACCCTCTTCGGACTTTTGAAACGACGCTGACAAATGGAACATTTGACGCCCATGTTGAATCGCGACCACTCGTCTCGAGGAAAAACTACCACCATCTAAACTTCGGTCTACTTCATAAATAATCGGTGCCTCAACGTCGCCGCGAAGCAAAAAATAAGCATGAGCCGAATGTATTTTACGACCTTCTTCGACGGTGTTATAAGCGGCCTTTATAGCCTGACCTAATACCTGCCCACCAAATACTTGACCGGTTTTAAAATCGCGGCTTTGACCTCTAAATAAATTTAGGTCAAGCGCCTCACAATTTAAAAATTCGATTAACTGGCTACTTGAATTTTGGCTGCTCGAACTATGACTACTCATCTCTTAAATCCGGAATTAGTTCAACACCAGCGTCATTTGCTTGTGTTTCAAATTCTTTACAGGCTTTAGTATTCGGTGTGCCCCTAGTCGCTAGGAGCTCATCACAGTTCTGCGCAACAATTGAATCAACACAGGCATTCGACAACTCTTGCAGACCGGCTTGTTCAAACCGATCATCGTAGCGGCTTGCCATGGTTACGCATTGGCTATCAATCATTTGGATAATGATCGTTTTCATTTGCTCGGGTATTTGGTTGCCTGCGGCCTGACTAAGCGCACACTCTTTAACCTTGGCGCACATTTTCTCAGTATGCTCTGATGCATTAGCAATGCTCAAACCTGCGAAAATAAGCAATGTCGATACGATGTGCTTCATATAATTAACCATTTAAACCAATTTAGTCGACCAGATTGTAAGCTATAAGCAGCTGGCTATCATCTATTTCAATCAGCGCTATTCTACTGCTCGCGCCGCTGTTAATCAAAGTTTGAGGCTCCTTAAACATCGTACCCGAGAATCGGAGATAACCACCGTTCTGTACTCATCAAATCCATGCCTTTGCGGTTCGCATAATCAATAACCTGATCTTGCTGAATACGGGTAACCGAAAAATAACGTGATTCTGGATGAGCAAAATACCATCCACTAACCGCCGCTGTTGGCAACATTGCGAAGCTTTCGGTAATGCTCAGGCCCGCATTTTGCCCTGGCTCAAGCATTTCCCAGAGAGTTGCTTTTTCAGTATGGTCTGGGCACGCTGGATAACCCGGTGCTGGGCGAATGCCACGGTACTTCTCACGAATCAACGAATCATTATCTAATGCTTCATCAGCTTCATAAGCCCAAAATTCTTTACGAACTCGTTCATGCATGTGCTCAGCAAATGCTTCAGCTAAGCGATCAGCCAATACCTTGAGCATAATTGATTGGTAGTCGTCATGCTCGGCCTCAAACTCAGCAATTTTCTGCTCAATCTTGTGACCAGCGGTGACCGCGAAGCCACCGATATAGTCAGCCTTATTCGACTCTTTTGGAGCAACAAAATCAGATAAACAATAGTTTGGCTGAGCGCCCTTCTTTACATCTTGTTGACGCAAATGGTGCAATGTTTTTGCCACCTCACTGCGACTCTCATCGGTGTAGACTTGAATGTCATCACCGACCGAATTAGCCGGAAAGAATCCAATAACACCTCTTGCTTCTAGCCATTTTTCATCGATGATTTGCTTCAGCATTACTTGACCATCAGCGAACAATTTAGTCGCCTCGACACCAACAACCTCATCTTTTAAGATACGCGGATAACGGCCCGCTAGCTCCCAAGCACTGAAAAACGGCGTCCAATCGATTCGCTCAACCAATTTAGCTAAGTCATAATCGTCAAACGTTTTGAGACCTAAAAAGCTTGGCTTATCTGGTGTGTATTCGGACCAATCGATGGCCTTTTTATTTGCTCTGGCTTTTTTTATTTCAGCGGTCTTATGAACCTTACCGTGCTTGAGTCGCTCTACTCGAATACGCTCGTATTCATCTCTCACACCGGTTACAAAGCCAGCTTTATTTTCTTTAGAGAGTAAATTCTGCGCCACACCGACCGCTCGCGAGGCGTCGGGAACATGAACAACTTGATCTTTTAACAAGTTAGGTTCGATCTTCAACGCGGTGTGCACTTTGGATGTCGTTGCACCACCAATCATCAGCGGCATCTCTATGCCTTGTCGCTCCATCTCCTTAGCCATATAGACCATCTCATCAAGCGATGGAGTGATCAGACCAGATAAGCCGATGATGTCGCATTTATGCGCTACCGCTTCTTTTAAGATGGTTTCGGCTGATACCATGACACCAAGATCAACCACTTCATAGTTATTACATTGCAGCACCACGCCAACGATATTTTTGCCGATATCGTGCACATCGCCTTTGACCGTCGCCATCAAAATTCGACCATTGGTATCGCCAACTTCTTTTTCATCTTCGATATACGGCATCAAGTAGGCTACCGCTTTTTTCATTACACGAGCCGACTTAACCACTTGAGGTAGGAACATCTTTCCTGAACCAAATAGATCACCCACCACATTCATGCCATCCATTAACGGCCCTTCGATAACGTGCAACGGCTTATCGGCTTCTAAACGTGCTTGCTCTGTATCTTCTTCAATGAATTCAGTAATGCCTTTAACTAAGGCGTGAGACAAGCGTTTGCGCACATCCAATGAGCGCCACTCTTTGTCTTGTGTGCTTTCAACCTGCTTACCGTCGCCACGGTAATCATTGGCGATTGCCAGTAAATCTTCGGTAGCATCGGGTGAGGTGTTCAAAACCACAGCCTCTACCTTTTCACGCAATTCGTCTGGAAGATCAGCGTAGATAGCTAATTGGCCGGCATTAACGATGCCCATGTCCATACCCGCGTCGATCGCGTAATACAAAAACACTGAGTGAATCGCTTCACGCACGGGATTGTTGCCACGGAATGAAAACGATACATTCGACACTCCACCAGAAACTTTGGCATGCGGTAAGGTGCGTTTGATTTCACGAGTCGCTTCAATAAAGTCGACTGCATAGTTATTATGTTCATCGATACCAGTTGCGATAGCGAAAACATTCGGATCAAAAATAATATCTTCAGGCGGGAACCCAACTTTTTCAGTGAGCACCTTGTAAGCTCGCGTGCAGATCTCAACTTTACGCTCTTTAGTATCGGCTTGGCCGTCTTCGTCAAAGGCCATCACCACAACAGCCGCGCCATAACGCATCACTAACTTAGCTTGTTGGATGAATTTCTCTTCGCCCTCTTTCAAGGAGATAGAATTAACGATTCCCTTACCCTGAACACATTTTAAACCCGCTTCGATAACCTCCCACTTTGAGGAATCGATCATTACTGGAACACGAGAAATATCCGGCTCTGAGGCCATTAAGTTAAGGAAGGTTACCATTACCGCTTCAGCGTCGATCAACCCTTCGTCCATATTAACGTCGATCACTTGCGCACCAGCCTCTACTTGCTGTCGCGCGACTTCCAAGGCGGCTTCATAGTCTTCTTCTTTAATCAGCTTCTTGAAACGTGCTGAGCCGGTAACATTGGTTCTCTCACCAACGTTGACGAACAATGTTTGTTCGTTGACATTAAATGGCTCTAAGCCTGATAAACGCATACTTACTTGGTTTTTCATATTTTTTATATTTTTTTGCGACTAATTTAAATCATTTTGTGCGCTACAAAGTTTCAGGATGACGGCTCTATTGAACCCAGCTGAAGGCTCATTAGCCCAGCATAATCGCGCAACGCGCAGCACGACGATTCTTGTATTGCTAGTCGCATTACTCAGGCTGTGCTCGCGGCTCACTTTTGGCAACGGCATCAGCAATAGCTCGAATATGCTCTGGAGACGAACCACAGCAACCGCCAACGATATTCAAAAAGCCGCTGTCGGCCCACTCACGAATATGATCAGCCATTTCCTCTGGTGTTAAGTCGTACTCACCTAGTTCATTCGGCAGACCCGCATTCGGGTGCGCTGACACACAACAGTCCGCGATACGCGATAGCTCTTGCACATACTGGCGTAAATCATCAGGGCCGAGCGCGCAATTCAAGCCTACGCTGATAGGCCGAGCATGGCGCAAGCTATTGTAGAACGCTTCGGTAACTTGACCCGTTAGAGTTCTGCCTGAAGCGTCAGTAATAGTGCCGGAAATCATGATCGGTAATTCCACATCGTCTTCGTCAAATACCGTTTTGACTGCGAATACTGCTGCCTTAGCATTCAAGGTGTCGAAGATCGTTTCAATCAAAATAATATCGGCGCCACCTTCGATCAGACCTCGCGTAGCCAAAGAATAGTCTTCGACCAATTCGTCGAAGCTAATCGCTCTAGCACCTGGGTCATTCACGTCGACCGACACCGAAGCGGTCTTTTGATTGGGGCCAAGTACACCCGCTATAAAACGAGGCTTATCGGGCGTGCTATAGGCATCAGCGCTTTTACGCGCCAGTTTTGCCGCCGCTACATTTAACTCGTAAGCGTAGTCTTGTAGGTTATAGCGCACTAAATCGCTGGTAGTAGCATTGAAATTATTGGTCTCAATAATGTCAGCACCGGCCTCCAAATATTGCTTATGAATACCGCTGATTATCTCCGGTTGCGTCAGCACTAACAAATCATTCATGCCCTTAAGTGGCGATTGCCAGTCAGCAAAGCGCTCACCTCGATAATCTTCTTCCTCAAGTTTATGATGCTGAATCATGGTGCCCATGGCTCCGTCGAGAATCAGAATACGTTCAGCCATTAGTGCTCTAATTTGTTCAGACTTATTCATAATTTGGTGCCTACCTTAAGGCTGCTGTTGAAAACCGATGCGCTTGCAGATTTCCTGTACTGGCTCGGCTTTATTTAGAGTGTAAAAATGTAAACCTGGAATACCATTATCTAGAAGATCTAGACACAGATGTGTCACCACGTCTAAGCCAAAGGCCTTCAACGACGGCTCATCATGTTGATATTGTTCAAGGCGCGCACGAATCCAGCGAGGTATTTCAGCACCGCAGGCGTCAGAAAAACGAGTGAGCGTTGCATAGTTGGTAATCGGCATAATACCTGGCACGATAGGCGAATTAACCCCGGCCCGCTCGGCCTCGTCGACGAACGAGAAATAGCTGTCGGCATTGTAAAAATATTGCGTTATCGCTGAGTTTGCACCCGCATCAAACTTGCGTTTTAGATATTGAATATCGGTCGATGGGCTAGCCGACTCTGGGTGAAAATCTGGGTACGCGGCAACCTCTAGGTGAATTTCATCACCAAATTCATCGCGCACGAACTTAACTAATTGTTCAGCGTATTTAAAATGCCCTCGTTCAACCATGCCGCTGGGTAGGTCACCACGCAACACAACGAGTCGTTTTACACCAAGTTCTAGATAATTTTGGATGGTAGATTTGATATCGTCGCGAGAGCTACCGACTCCAGTTAAGTGAGGCGCAGCAGAAGAGCCCTCATTAATCATGTTCTTAACGGCGTCGAAGGTTCCTTCTTGAGTGCTACCACCAGCACCGTAAGTGACCGACACGAAGTGTGGTTCAAATTTGGCTAGCTCAGCATGCGCTGTCATCAAATTTTTAGAGCTTGCAGAAGAACGTGGTGGAAAGAACTCAAAACTGAGCTCTGGGGCATCATTTAGCTCAAGGCTATTATTCATTTGTAGCTCCTAATTACGTTAGGTGAGTTGTGGTACTTAAACTTCTCGACGCTTACTACTAGCCATTTGAACAATGACATCCTTAACCTCAAGGAGAACCTACTCAGCTGCGCTCAGAATAAATTGGCGGGCAAGGCCGACAATCAAGTTAACAAAACAAAGGAGTGGGTTTGAGTGCGTATCAAGTGTCGCCCAATGCTTGGCGCCGAGTATCCGGCGACAAAACATAAAAACACTGGGCATAAAAGTACTGGACATAGAAGAGCAGCACAAACGGCCGCTCTTCAATGTTCTTACCTTAGTTGTTGCTTAAGTTGTTACCTAAGTAATTGACTAATATCTATAGTGGTCTTGCTTGTATGGACCTTCTACCGGCACATTTATGTAGTCAGCTTGATCTTGACTTAATACGGTCAATTTCGCACCAACACGATCAAGGTGTAAACGCGCTACTTTTTCGTCTAAGTGCTTAGGCAAAATGTATACGTCGTTGCCATATTCTTCACCCTTAGTCCAAAGCTCGATTTGCGCTAAAGTTTGGTTAGTGAACGAAGCCGACATAACGAAGCTCGGATGGCCAGTTGCACAACCAAGGTTTACTAAACGGCCTTTGGCTAACAAAATGATGCGCTTGCCATCTGGGAAGATTACGTGATCCACTTGATCTTTAATATTGTCCCATTCACAGTCATCTAATGAAGCAATGTCGATTTCGTTATCGAAGTGACCAATGTTACACACGATAGCTTGGTCTTTCATTGCCTCCATATGCTCGCGACGAATGATGTTGTAGTTACCGGTTGTGGTTACGAAGATGTCGGCGTCAGCCATAGCGTCTTCTAGAGTCACGACTTGGTAGCCTTCCATTGCTGCTTGTAAGGCACAGATTGGGTCTATTTCAGTTACTTTTACAATAGCACCTAAGCCACGTAGAGAAGCCGCTGAGCCTTTGCCAACATCGCCAAAGCCACAAACTACCGCTGTTTTACCAGCGATCATTACATCTGTTGCACGCTTGATTGAGTCAACTAATGACTCGCGACAGCCATACAAGTTATCGAACTTCGATTTAGTGACAGAATCATTTACATTGATCGCTGGGAACGGTAAGTCACCGCTCTTAACCATTTGATATAAACGCGCTACACCAGTCGTAGTTTCTTCGGTAACACCTTGAACGCCAGCTAAACGACGTGAATACCAAGTGTTGTCCTTAGCCAGTGTCGCTTTGATTGCAGCAAAAAGGAAAGTTTCTTCTTCACTGCCCGGCTTATCAAGTACTGAAATGTCTTTCTCGGCTTTTGCGCCTAAGATTAACAACATAGTAGCGTCACCACCGTCATCAAGAATCATGTTCGGGCCAGTATCGCCTTCCCAAGACATGATGCGGTGTGTGTAGTCCCAATACTCTTCAAGCGTTTCGCCTTTGATTGCGAATACTGGAATATTTTGTGCTGCGATGGCTGCAGCAGCGTGATCTTGTGTAGAGTAAATATTACAAGACGCCCAACGTACGTCAGCACCAAGAGCGACTAGCGTCTCAATTAGCACTGCTGTTTGGATAGTCATGTGTAGTGAGCCCGTGATCTTGGCGCCTTTTAGCGGCTGCGCAGCACGGAACTCTTCGCGAATTGAAACCAAACCAGGCATTTCTGTTTCGGCAATTGCGATTTCTTTGCGGCCAAAGCCAGCAAGGTTGATGTCAGCGACATAATAGTCGTTAAATTCTGGGATAGATGGATTAGTACTCATCTTTCGTCTCCGTTTTAAAGTTAGAAAAATGAGCGCCGTTGCAGTTTGTTTTGTTGTTTACTCAGCTAAATTTAGCCAAAACAACAAACTAACCTCGCTTAAGCCTGACGAGAAGAACTCTCGTTGCAACGCTCCTTAAGCAATATGGTGCGAGTATAAACACGCCCTTGGTGAAATTCCAGTGTAAAAATTAAAAACTATCGATAGTTTCGCTGCGTTAATCCCAGTCAGGCATATAACTGGGCAACTAGCTAACTGCTCAGCTATTCGTGAGTCCAAACTGCGAACTCGTTACCGCTCGGTTCA
>JAFMHC010000343.1 GCA_017854775.1 Gammaproteobacteria bacterium
ACCGCATTTGGCTCCGAAGACACACTTATGGCAGGGCAAGAGAAGGTTTGGCAGGCTTTGCCTGGCGCTCAAGGGCAAGCGCATACTTTAGTAAAAGGTGGCGCTCACTTTATTCAAGAAGATAAGCCTGAAGAGCTGGTCGAAATTTTGACTAACTTTATTCAAAGCAATTGAATTAAGAACAACTAATTTAAATCATCGGAAAAACGAATGGCCGAGGTCATAAAATGTGCTCTCTATGACCATTTTGAAATGGCGTGCATACGGCGCTGTGAGGTTCTACTTGAGCTAAAGGATGGCGAAACGATTAGCGGGATTGCTCGCGACCTAAAGAGCAAAAACAGCGCAGAATTCTTATTATTAGTCACCGATGATGGTGAGCATCGAGTTAACTTGATGCATATTGATGTTTTGGTGTTTTCTGATAGCGGCGAAAGGATTATTATCTCCTAGGGTTTTATATCGGGAGGGTTAATGGCTTATCACCTAGCACAGCTAAATATTGCACGGTTTCGTTTGCCGCAAGAGCATCCGGACAATGCAGATTTTGTTAGCAATTTAGATCGAATCAACAAGATTGCCGAGCAGCAAGACGGTTTCATCTGGCGCTTTAAAGGCGACGGTAATGACGCCCTTGATGTTAAGGCTTTTGATGATCCAAATGTCGCATCAAACATGTCGGTATGGGAGAGCATTGAAGCTCTTAGTGCCTTTGTTTATCGAAATAGAGAGCATAGAGAGATTATGCGACGGCGGCATGAGTGGTTTGACAACGTCGATTTCTACCTCGTGCTTTGGTGGCTTGAGGCTGGTCAGATTCCTAGCCTAGACGATGCTAAAGCACGTCTGAGTTTGTTAGAAAGCATCGGGCCGAGCGCAAAAGCATTTACCTTTAAAACATCATTCTGCGCGCCGAGTGAAGAGCTAATCTCGTCAAGCGTTGATGATTGAGATTAAAATAGTCGATTTTTAGGGATATAAGATCTAGACAATGGGGGGAGTTAAATGAAATGTTTGGTTACAGGAGCCACCGGCTTCTTGGGGAGTAACCTTGTTCATCAGTTAGTGTTGGAAGGTTGGGATGTACGTGCTTCTGGGATGCACGGTTCTGAGATAAAACACATTCGGGGTTTGCCTATAGAAATTGTGTTGGCTGACGTCACAATTGCCGCTGAAGTCGACCCTCTGGTTAAAGGTTGTGATGTTGTTTTCCACGTGGCAAGCGATGCCTCATCATGGAGCAAGACTAAACAGCGCCAGCGCGAAGTTAACGTTGAAGGCTCTATTAACGTGGCCCAAGCATGTATGAAATTCGGTGTTTCACGTATGGTGTACACCAGCACCACAGCTGTTCTGGGTTATGACCCGCAGGGCGGTTGTGTTGATGAGGAAAATGCGGATTTTAACTGTGATGGAATGCGTTTCAATTACGGCGAAACAAAGTATCAAGCTCAGAAAGCTTTGGAAAAGCTTAACCAACTGGGCTTGGATGTTGTCTATATGTATCCAGGGTTTTTAATTGGGCCGTTCGACCATAGTTTGCAATTAGCTCGAGTACTATTTGACCTGAAAAATGGGAAAATGCCATTCACTCCTGGTGGTGGCGCTTCGTTCTGCCATGTTACTGAAGTTGCAAAAGCACACATTCAGGCGGCTAAACGAGGGTTCTCGGGCGAAGGTTATATATGCGCAGGGTTACCAACAACCAATATGAGTTACCATGACTTTTTTACCAAGATGGCGTTCGTGATTGGTGTAAAGCCTCCGAAGGTCAAGCTAGGGACTCGTGTTTTGGTAATCTATGGGTATCTTTGTGAATTCGTCTCAAAATTTACCGGAAAAGCACCAAGAATAAATCCAGGGCAAGCTCGGTATATGTCGATCACGCATTATTCAGACAGTCGGAAGGCGGTTCGAGAGCTGGACTATGTGGTGCCAATTGCCGAAGAATGTATTCGCGACGCGGTGGACTGGTATCAAGATCAAGGTCACCAAATTTAGCGTTTCGGCTATTGACGATGGCTACCCCCGCTCATGATAAGCTAACATTTAGTATCAATAATGAATGAGACAGCCGATGAATTTGTATGATGAGTATTTTCTACCGCACTTTATAAATTGTGCCTGTGGTATGAAGGCGATAGAACGTCTGCGAGCAAAAATGGTACCGATGGCTAAAGGGAAGGTGTTAGAGATTGGCATGGGCTCGGGGTTAAATTTAAAACATTACAATGCTGAGCAGGTAGACATGGTGTGGGGCTTAGAACCGTCGGCTGGCATGCGACGTAAAGCTCAAGCAAACCTTGACAAGTCATCTATTCAGGTTGAATGGTTAGACCTACCAAGCGAGTCAATTCCGCTGGATGATAATAGTGTTGACACCGTAGTGCTGACCTATACCTTATGCACCATTGCAGATTGGCGAGCGGCCTTACTTGAAATGAAGCGGGTATTGAAGCCAGACGGCCAATTGGTATTTAGTGAGCATGGTCAAGCACCAAATGAGTCTGTTCAGAAATGGCAAACAAGGATAAACCCGATTTGGAAAAAGCTAGCGGGTGGCTGCAATTTGAATCGAGACATCCCAAAGTTGATCGAGTCGGTGGGGTTTAAAATTGATCAGTTAGAGCAGTGCTATGTGAAAGGGCCGAAGATCGCCGCCTATCACTATTTTGGCACCGCTCATGGCTAGGGCTGGCTGGATAAAAAGCTCTGCCAGTGAGCGTGGCCGACTTTATCATAGGCGACCATGGTGCTTACAAGCTTGCGGAACAGTGTCGTATCGATAATTTCTTTTGGCAATAAAGGGTCGAGATTAATCAAGCGTATGGCCGACTCGCCTACCACCAAACTCTCTCTAGCCGCATCTTGGCTACTCATTTTATTCAAACGATTGAGACTGCTATCAAGGTGCTTAATTATCTTCTCATAGCCTGCGCTTAACTTGGCGACTGGCCAGTTTGAATGCCATTCTTGCTGGCGCTCTAGTGCTACCTCACTTAAGCTAATTAAGTAGGCTTGGGGATCCAGACCGATATTGACCAAGCTTGAATTAAGTTGATTGAGGTTTTGCCGCAGGTTGGCAGGCCTAATCCAGACATCTACTTCTATCTCCACAAAACCATACAATTGAAGTGCCCGAACCATCGATTGAAGCCGCGTTTTATTACTACGCCCTAGGTGGTTAGTTAATGCCATTAGCCAGTCGCCATTCCAGTTTTTGGTTTTTTTATCGGCGGTGCGCCAACTCCTGATTTCTGAATTGAGTTTTTCGGCGTTTTTACCAGTTTGATAAACACCGCGTCTGATGCTGGCAATAAGACCCTCTTTGATTAATCGGCTAACCGTCATCCGTATGGTTGTTGCTTCAATCTCGAATAGCCCAGCGGCCATAATCAATTGCCCAATAGTAAGCGTCGAGGTCTCGGGAGCGTTGAATAACGACATTACCAGTCCACGAGGGGAAACTGTTTTATCATTTTTTTGTAACATGACCGTCAAAAAAGAAACAAGCGTTTTCCCGTATA
>JAFMHC010000344.1 GCA_017854775.1 Gammaproteobacteria bacterium
CGTCATAATAACGGTATCGTAACTTTTATCATCAAAGTGATTTAATCCGGTATTGAGATCTTGTTCAACAACGGTGATATTTTTTTCAATACATTCAGTGATTTTTTCGTCATCGTTTTCAAGCCCGACACCGCTAATGTTTTTTTCTTTACGTAAGTGCGCTAGTAATGTGCCGTCACCGCAGCCAAGATCGAGTACGTGATGGTCTCGTTCGATATAAGAAAGAATTACATCTAAGTCGACTCTCATATTTCATCACCTACAACATGATCATTTTTAAGACCCGGGCCTTCAGAATTTATTTCGCTAGCGACGTTCTTCATATACGCAGAGAAAACACGATTATAGCGTTCGTTGGGGATAAGAAAGGCATCGTGCCCAAAGGCTGAATCAATTTCAGCGTAAGTAACAGGCTTTTTTGCATGTAATAGTGCGCGGACAATTTCCTGCGAACGAGCGGGGGAGAAGCGCCAGTCAGTGGTGAATGAAATCACCAAAAATTGACAGTGAGCGCGATTAAACGCGGCTACCGCATCATTATTGTACTCACGTGCCAGGTCGAAATAGTCCAGCGCCCGAGTCATTAAAATATAGGTGTTAGCATCAAAGCTATGAGAAAAACTCTCGCTTTGGTGGCGTAAATAACTTTCAATCTCAAATTCCAGCGGCTCATCGATTCCTTGTTCGAAACTACCGGAGCGTAATTCACGGCCAAATTTTTCGCCCATGCCATCGTCTGATAAGTAAGTAATATGACCAATCATACGTGCGACAGCGAGCCCGCTACTGGGTACTTTATTTTGTTCTAAATAGTAGCCAGACAAAAATTGTGGGTCAGCCATGATGGCTTGGCGTGCCGTTTGGTTAAAGGCGATATTTTGGGCCGTTAATTTCATTGCGGATGCAATGGCCACACAATGACCAACACGCCTTGGGTATTCTAGCGCCCAGCGCATAGCCTGCATTCCACCTAAACTCCCTCCTACCACAGCGGCCCACTTGTTAATGCCAAGTAGATCAGCTAAGCGCTTTTGGGTTTCGACCCAATCGCGAACACGTAAAGTAGGAAAGTCTGAGCCCCAAGGCCGTTGGCTCTTAGGGTTGATGCTAGTGGGGCCTGTCGAGCCGTGACAGCCACCAAGGTTATTAATGCTGAGAACAAAAAACTCGTCGGTATTAATGGCTTTACCCGGGCCGATATAATGATCCCACCAGCCGGGGCGGCTATCATCTTCTGAATGTTTTCCCGCAGCATGATGATGGCCGGACAAGGCATGGCAAATTAACACGGCATTGGATCCATCGGCATTGAGGGTGCCATAGGTTTCGTATACCAGCTCATAGCGCTCAAGTACGCGCCCACTTGCCAGTACAAGGGCCTGCTCAAAAGTATGCGATTGTGCTTGGACGAGTCCAACACTGCCGGTGGGGAAGATGCTTTTCATGATGTCGGTTTAACTAAAGCCAAACAATATTTTTAAAATAAAAATACCGAGCATGGCGATCATTACTGAAAAGTCGAGACCGCCCATGGCGGGTATCATCTTGCGAATTGGGCTCAGTACGGGCTCGGTTAAGCTGCTAATCACCGCCATTACTGGGTTATGGGTGTTGGGCGCAATCCAACTGATAATGACCATAATAATGAATGAGAAAAAGTAGATGTTAAGTGTCAGCTCAATCAACTTAAAAACTGACCCAATCAATAGCGGTGCGAAAGGAATCATTGCGCCATTGGCAATGACCGATATCACCAAGAAGGCAAGTATTTGCAATACTAAAGCAAGCACAAGGCTGGCGATATCAATGCCAAATAAACCTGGAATGACTTTGCGTAATGGAATCACTAGAGGGTTCGTTGCTTTAACAATAAACTGAGAAAGAGGATTGTAAAAATCTGCTCTCACAAGCTGCAGTAAAAAACGCAACATAACAATTAAGATGTAAAAATGAGAGATAACTTGAATGAGTAGCAAGGCAATTTGTGTCAGTTTATCCATAGTAATTCATTGTTCGTTAGAGATTAGTAAAATTGAGTAAGTGTAAGTAAGGTCATAGTAGTTAACAATAGTGGCAGTTAGCAATAATGCTTGTTTGGCTTAGTCTTTCGCTTAGCTCAACTCGACGGCCATTGTCTTCGAGCGATCTGCGCAGGCGACCATAGCGGTATCAACTATTTTACGCAGCCCCGCTTTCTCAAAGCTTAAAATGGCCTGTTCTGTTGTGCCACCGGGAGAGGTCACTCGACGCCTTAATTCGGCAACATCTACATCACTTTGTTGGGCTAGTGTAGCGGCTCCAGCGGCAGTTTGCAGCGTTAATTGTTGCGCTTGTTCAACTGACAGCCCTTGTTTTACACCCGCTTCAATCATCGCTTCCATTAATAAGAAGAAATAAGCAGGCCCACTCCCCGAAACAGCGGTGACACTATCGATCAACTCTTCAGAGTCTAGCCAAATGCTGGTGCCCACCGCATTCAACAGTGCTTCGGCCTGCTGCTTTTGAGGTTCTGTAACATGGCGATTGGCGAAGAGACCGGTGGCCCCTTGACCTACTAAGGCGGGTGTATTTGGCATGCAGCGAACAATGGCAATGGAATTGCCAAGCCACTGGCTGAGACTGTCGCCATTAATGCCTGCGGCAATAGAGATAACGAGTGCTTGGGGTTTGATTACAGATTGTAAGCGTTGTGCAACGGCCTTTAATACTTGCGGTTTAACGGCAAGGACGATGATGTCAGCATTGAGACAAGCCTGGTTGTTGTCGACTTCTGTTTGTATGCCAAATTTGGTATTCAGTGCGGCCAATGCCTCAAGGTTAGGGTCGCTAGCGGTGATCTGTTGGGCTTGATAGCTATTAGATGCCGTGTCTTGGGCCAACAAACCGCCAATGATGCTGCTTGCCATATTGCCTGCACCAATAAAGGTGATATTTGCCATAACGAGTTTCTCGGGAGCTTAGGTTAGTTATCCTACATTCGGCAGTTGAACCTACTGCGACTGCCGAATGTAGGATTATAAATTAGTCATTGTACTGTATTTTTGAGAAGTACTTTATTTTGAGACGGCCCTTTTGCCAAAAATAGCGGTGCCAATGCGAACCATCGTTGAGCCCGCAGCGATAGCCGCCGCCATATCATTCGACATTCCGATAGACAGGGTGTCCATCGTTGGGTATTGATCTTTTGCTGCAGATAACGTTTTAAATGTCGCTAATTGTTGTTCGAAGTGATCGCTAGAGGCAGGGATGGCCATTAAGCCCCGTAAGCGTAGATTGGGCAGGAGTAGGATTTGCTTAACGAGTTCAGGTAGCTCGCTTAGTGAAATACCTGATTTTGTCGATTCTTCGTCGATATTGATTTGTAAGCAGATGTTTAAAGGGGGTAGTGAGTCAGGCCGTTGCGCACTGAGGCGCTTGGCAATTTTTAGACGATCGACACTATGAACCCAGTTAAAGTGCTCGGCTATCTCCCGTGTCTTGTTTGATTGAATCGGTCCGATAAAATGCCATTCAATCT
>JAFMHC010000104.1 GCA_017854775.1 Gammaproteobacteria bacterium
GCTTGGAGCCACGATTAGGGAGGTAGACATTAGCGATTTGCTCGACGCCGCCAAACTTTTATACGAAGGCCCATGGGTTGCCGAGCGCTATGCCGCTATTGAAGAGTTGATAGAAAACCAGCCTGAAAAAATTCATCCGGTGGTGCGAGAGATTATTCAAACAGGCGCTGGAAAAACCGCTGTTGACGCATTTCAATACGAATACAAAATGCAAGATTATCGCCGATTATCAGAGCAGCTATTCGCCGATTTGGACTTTTTACTTAGCCCCACCGCGCCTACAAGCTATACCATTGACGAGATGCTCGACAACCCTATTCAACTAAACTCGAACATGGGCTTTTATACAAACTACATGAACTTACTTGATCTTGCTGGCACTGCGATTCCAGCCGGGTTTATGCAAAATGGGCTACCGTTTGGTATCACCCTAATTGCGCCAGCAATGCACGATCAACGCCTATTGTCTTACGCACACCAATGGCAGCAACATTTAACACTGAATGCTGGCGCTTTATCGTATTCGCCAATCTTAGCTGATGCACCTCTTGTCACAGTACATGACACCATAAAGATAGCAGTGTGTGGAGCACATTTAGAAGGCATGCCACTGAATTGGCAATTGACTGAACGCGATGCAGTTCTGCTCGAGAAGACTAAAAGCAGCGAGTCTTATCAACTTTATGCCCTGCCAGGCGGACCACCCTATCGCCCAGGCCTAAAGCGAGTTAGCCAAGCAGGCTGCAAAATTGAGATTGAAATATGGGAAATGCCTGCCGAAAATTTTGGCACCTTTGTTGCCAATATCCCCGCCCCGCTAGGCATTGGTAAAGTCGAAACAGAGAACGGGGAATGGCTCACCAGCTTTATTTGTGAGTCTTATGGTTTTGATCAGGCCATCGACATTTCATCATTTGGCGGGTGGCGCGCTTATATGGCGTCACGTTAGTTTATTTGCCTAGCTATTAACTAAGTTGGCGACGCTATGGTGGCCGATTAGTTGACGACATTTATGGCCTACTAGTTAACGACATTTATGGCCTACTAGTTAACGACATTCTATTCGACGGATAGTAGGCCACGATACATTTGCATCTGGCAATGAAACGGATATTCGCCCGATTCAAGCGCTGGTAGGTCGATCGAAATCGTCTCATTGAGTGGCAGTGTTCGATCGATATCTAATTCAGGGATCATAACGATCTCCGCACAAGGTGACGCGTCTTTCCTTAAAAACCTCAGCGTAGCAGGAGTGTTACTGGCAAGCGTTATATGTGTCGGCGAGTACGAACCATTTTCAACGGTCACAAGTAAATCACCCTCGCATACCGCAATCTGTGTCGGCTTGTACAACCAGAACCACCAGATAATTAGTCCGATAAGAACAACACCCGCTATGTTAATGACGATCATCACAGACTCTCCTATTAATTGTTTTTTGCATCAAAGAAACGCAATCGATTGGCGTTCATCACCACGGTTAGCGAGGAAAATGCCATAGCGGCACCCGCTATAATGGGACTGAGCAATAGCCCAAAGAACGGATACAGAATCCCCGCCGCCACCGGTACGCCCGCCGCATTGTAAATAAAGGCGCCAAATAGATTCTGTTTAACGTTGCGCAATGTCGCCTTACTAACCGCGATCGCATCAGCCAGACCGTGTAAAGAACCACGCATTAGCGTCACATCGGCACTCTCGATCGCCACATCGGTACCAGTGCCTATGGCAAAGCCAACATTGGCCATCGCCAGAGCCGGCGCGTCGTTAATGCCATCACCAGACATACCTACAATTTCATTCTCCATTTGCAGCGCCACGATTTTGTCGGTTTTGTCTTGTGGTAACACTTCCGCATAAAACTCGGTGATACCCACCTTTTTAGCCACCGCCGCAGCCGTGGCACGATTGTCGCCAGTCAACATAATGACTCTGAGACCATTATCTTGCAGCCGCTTAATTGCCGAGATTGAGTCATCTTTAATCGGGTCGGCAACAGCGATGATTCCGGCCAGTACGCCGTCAGCAGCCATGAACATCGGCGTCTTTGCCTCGCTTGCCAACGATTGAGCTTTGTCCAAAAATGCGTCAATCTCGATACCTTGGGCTCGCATCAAGCGTTCATTTCCAAAGTAAAGGTGTTTACCATCAACCACGCCCTCGATTCCATGCCCGGCAATCGCGTTAAAGTTTTCCACCTTTGCCAGTGTTACCCCGCGCTCCTCGGCTGTTTCAACAATGGCCAAGGCCAATGGGTGTTCAGAGACAGATTCCAAGCTCGCGGCCATCTGCAGCAAAGCCTCGTCGCTTTTCGCGTTGGCCAGAACTACGTCGGTGACCTTCGGCGCCCCCAGCGTAATCGTTCCGGTTTTATCCAACACCATGGCGGTGATTTTTGACGCGGTTTGCAGCGCTTCACCATTTCGAATTAACACACCCGCTTCCGCCGCTTTACCAACGCCAACCATCACCGACATCGGTGTCGCCAAACCAAGCGCGCATGGGCAAGCAATAATCAAAACGGTTGTAGCTGACACCACGGCAAAGGCAATTGTTGGCTCAGGGCCAATATTTAGCCAAATCAAGCCGCTGACAATCGCAATAATCATAATAGTTGGCACAAAGTACCCCGCAATAACGTCCGCCAGACGACCAATTGGTGGTTTCGAATTTTGCGCATGTTTTACCATGTAAATAATTTGTGCCAATGCCGTGTCTTTGCCTACCCGAGTTGCTCGAAATAGGATAGAACCGGTTTTGTTGAGCGTACCCGTCGCGACCGAGTCACCAATGCTTTTTTCGATCGGCATAGGCTCGCCGGTTAACATTGACTCATCCATCGCAGTGCGCCCTTCGACCACGATGCCATCAACGGGGATTTTATCGCCTGGTCGAATGCGCACAAGATCATCGACCAATACGTCTTCGATAGCGATATCGATTTCTTTATCGTCGCGCACAATACGAGCGGTCTTTGCTTGTAAGCCAATAAGTCGTTTAATAGCTTCTGACGTGCGGCCTCGTGCTTTGACCTCAAGCGCTAGCCCTAAGTTTATCAATCCAATGATCATTGCCGTGGCTTCAAAGTAAACGTGTCTCGCCATTTCCGGTAAGAGTGCCGGAACAAAAACGACTACCATCGAATAAATCCAAGCGGCTCCCGTACCTAACATGATCAGAGTATCCATGTTCGCCGTGTGCGAGAGAATGGACTTCCATCCGCCAATGTAAAAATGTCGGCCAGAGGTCGCCATCACCACAAAGGTCAGAATCCCGACCACTAACCACGCGATTCGCTCAGGCGTTGTGCTCACCGTCATCTCACCGATAAATAAGCCATAGATCATTAGTGGCACACCTAAGCCCAGCGCGATAAACGTATCGCGCATCAAACGCCTATAGTAGGCTCGGTCAGCAAGATCTTTCTCATCAAGAACATCGTCGTCCGACTTGTCCTTTAAGCTTTGCGCGTCATATCCAACTCTCCGGATTGCATCGATCAGCGATTGTGTCGTTGCAGACCCATCGACCGAAACGGTGCGTTGAGCTAAATTCATCTCCGCCTTCTCGACCCCATTCACGCGGCTCAGAGCCGCTTCTATTTTGTTCACACAGCTCGCACAACTCGCCCCTTCTATCAACAATTGTTGACTGGGTAGATTTAAGATTGCAGGTTCATTAATCGAGTTCGTCATGGTTATCCAATGCAGTTTCGGCTTGATCAAACTTAAGCTTAGTACTTAGAGTTAACTCTAAGGCAAGCAGGTTTTATTGAAAATGCCCTTTGTGTAAATCCTGCTCGGTTCGAAATGTTAAGCTGATTGGGACCATATTAGTCAGAGACTATTTTAACGAGGAGTCGGTCAGAATAAATTTCTCGAATACAAAAACTAAGCACACTATTTAATAAGCCAGATATGAAATCATTGGAAGAACTAGTTAACAAGGAAGAACCTTTTATCGAGGTAATCAACGATTGGGTTTCTAAGGCCAAAAACCCGGTTTTGGTATTGCCTCCTTCGGATAATTGCGCCCAAGTTTTAATCAACGTACAGGTCACAACCCGTTCTATCCTAGGAAGCCTTGCGTATCATACTGGTGGCGTTTTGATAGATCACGGCTGGATCAGGGTGCTAGGGTCGGGAAGCAAAGACTTCCCTCGTGATGTATTCAGCTGGAATAGCGACAGCAATAAAAGTGGGCTTTACCTTGTTGCAGACGATGCAGCTGGAGGGTTTTACGCAATAAACGGCGGCGCGTTTCCTGGCCAGACCAACTCTATCTATTATTGGGCGCCCGATTCCATGGAGTGGGAAAATTTAGAGCTTAAATTTTCTGATTTTTTTAGTTGGCTACTTTCTGGTGACCTAAACAGTTTCTACGAAGGAATAAGATGGGAAAGTTGGCAAGAAGATATGAGTAGAATTTCGACCGATCAATGCGGCACATTTTATCCATTTCTGTGGACTGAACAAGGTAACTGCAACACAAGCTCTCGTGGGGTAGTACCAATTAGCGAAGCACTCACATTGAAGTATGACTTACTATCAAAAATGCAATAAATCACGAGGGAAAGCCCGATCTTTAACCGGTCTTAAGATTCGAAATCGAACTGTAAAATCTGCCCTGCTACTAAACCCCAGCGCCGTTAAACGATGATTAAGATTGCGAACTTAGCAATTTCATTTTCATATACGGGTAAATACTCTCTAAAAATAGGTTCTGCATGAGCCTTAGCTTTTTCATCTGGACTTTTATGCCAATCGTAATAATCTTCAGCGATGTAAAGTTCTGTCTTTTTGGCTTTAACTAGGTCGATATCAAGATCATACAAAATCACTCTTAACGCTTCGCATAACGAAAGCTCATTGCATTCATATCTCTTGACTACTTCTCCGGTAAGGAACTCTGCTATGGGTTCGCCATATACCTGAAACTCATTACTGATTAGTTCAATAATTTCTTCTTTATCAAGAGCGAGGCCAATTTTTTCTATAAATGGATCAATTCCTTGATCGCTATATTGAGAGTAAGCCCAGTCTATAACTTGGCCGTAAGTAAAACGATTCTTTCGGAGCATGTAGCTCAAAATATTAAATTCGTGAGAACTGAAATTCATGATTTATTATACATAACGCTTTTAAACGTGCGCCAGGGTTTCCCGGCGCACGAAGCTTCTTATTGCGATTTCAGAACATGTCTGTTCTGCATGTTCATTCTCTAAAGTAGTAATCTCTAACTGATCCATCATACTTACGATTTAACATGCAACACTTCTTAAAACCTACGACCAGACCCACAAATACAGGGGTCGTTTCTGCCGAGTTTTTCAACTAGTTCTTTATCTTTATGGACGAAGCGATTTCCTTTCTTTACGTTAGTTTCAGATGGAAAGCCTTTTCTTCGTTTACTTGTGACCTCAAAAGGAGTGTAGGTCGTTTTGATATTTATTCTTACTCATGATGTCCCTCCTTAGTCGGAACGCTAGGTTAAATGTAAGATTTTTCGAGGCTGGGATCGGATTTGAACCGATGAAAGGCGGATTTGCAATCCGCTGCATTACCACTCTGCCACCCAGCCATAAAAAAACCTCGGTAGCTTTCGCCGACCGAGGTTCTTATGAATTCTAGGAAGGCAAAAGCGCCTTCATCAAGTTTAACTAATGAAACGCACACGCAAATTTGACGCAACAACAGCGACAAATAAGAACTAAATTTTGTGTGAAAATGTTTTTCATTAGAGATTTCCTCGATTGATGCAGAATAATAGATAGATTTGACATTAAATGCAAACCATCGCTGTGCTAGTAAAAATAAAACATTTCAGTTTAAAGAAAAGAAATCGCTATCAGCTACACCATCGATGGCCAATTACGTATACACCGTTCTTTCTAGCTACCCCTATATCCAGTGACAACTGCTACTTGGTCTATAACTAGTGGCATACGATTTTCTGTAGCTTGTTTTGCCCCACCCACAGGTGTGTCCATATCCATCCATCTAGATCAAACTAATGAAACTTGTCGTCAGAAAGTACTATTAACTCGGGCCTCTCTGATTGGGTAAACAACCTTAATTATCGCGATCTCAATACCTGAAAATCAGATACAGGGTAAGGTAAAAAGTACCAACTGTTCCAGTTTAAGTTAAGTCGCAGCCGTTAAGTCATGCGTTATGCACGAAAAAAATCTGGGCAAAACTCTGTGTTGAGTAAGACGTTTTCGGTGATGAAAACTAGGTACCTATTTATTGAAAACTGAGTACTTACACTCAAGTTAAAGTGCGAACCAAACATTACGATTAGGGGGTCTATAACCACGGCACTTCGTGTTTCAAAACAAAGGATATCAAATGTATCGCGCAGCTCAGCTTCTTCTAATATTAGTGCTATGCACTATTCCAGCTATCGTCTCAATTGCTCACAATAAAGTAGTGGTGATACCTTTGGGTGCCGATGAGGTGCGAACACCGTCACCAATCATAGAAAGAACCTTATTATTTGATGCAAGTGGCATGGCTGGCTCAGCTGAAAAAGCTTCCACCGGTCGATTGTTACAGCATAATTCTAATTTAGGAGCTACGCTGTTCCTTAAAAAGCCACGTGACTGGAATGGCGCTAGTGATATTACCTTAGAGATGATGGCACGCGGCCTTGGTTTAGGAAGCGAAACTTTTTTAGTCCAAATTGCGGATTTTGACGATGGCGATGTAATTGGGTTAGGAATAGATCAATTCAACACCACCAGTACTAACCGACTCTTTCAAAATGTCGGGTCAAACAGAGTGTTTACTGCAACCATACCTGCGCAACACGCTCAGCAAGATTGGTGGCGTATCACAATCCGGCGTAACAATGGAGCTGGTACGAATCAGAACACCATTATATTAACCACAGTAGCTCTGAGTTATGTTGCGACCAGAGAACAATGAATTTAGCTGCTCAAATTCGTTTTTCATTTTCATCAAAAGTACAAAAAACAGAGCAACCCTTTTAAACAAGATCTCTTAAATTATACTTTCCAACCTCCAAGTTACGCTTGCCTGTCGCCGACAACTATCGAATAAACTGATGAGGAGCTTGAGAGGTTTAGACCCAACCTTGGGCTATCTAGACTCCTTTATTACCTGAGCAGCCTTACCTATATTTGACAATTCAGTACCTATTTTTGGGTAAATCGTTTACAAGCTACTCACTGATGAGTTAGAACAGTTGGAGATAAATAAATAACTAGGAGAGCACTTAGGTGCTGATAGAACGAGAAAAGGCAATCGAGCAATTCGCCAAGGCCGCTGATAAACTCAGTGACGGCTATGGCGGCATTGTGCTTGTCAGTGGTGAATCAGGCATCGGTAAGACCTCTTTATTAGAGGAAGCTAGACAAAATTCTAAGCACAATTTTACTTTCTTCTGGAGCGGATCTGATCCTCTGTTCACTCCAAGACCCTTCGGCCCAGTGCATGATATTGCGGCAGAACTGTCTAGTGAACTACTGAACTTACTAGAAGATGGGGCCTCACCTTCAACTATTTTTGCACAGTTTTATGCGGCACTTGAAGCCGCCAAACAACCGATTGTCCTGGTCTTTGAGGATGCGCACTGGGCCGACTACGCAACGCTCGATCTATTCCGCTTTCTAGCTCGCAGAATCGCTTTCGTAAATTGCCTTTTAGTCATTAGCTATCGCGATGATGAAGTTAATGAACAACACCCCTTTAGACAAGTACTCGATATTTTACCATCGGGTCACACTCATCGAATTCCAATTACACCACTCACCGAGGAAGGCGTTGAGCTGCTTGCACAAGGCAGTTGCCGTGATACCGCCAAACTATACGAAATTACTGCGGGTAACCCTTTCTACATCACCGAACTCTTGGCCATTGGCACTAAGATTAGTGATGTCATTCCCGCCTCGGTAAAAGATGCTATCAACTCACGGCTGGCACATTTAGCCGAGGGCGAGCGAAAGTTTTTGGAGACCATCAGCTTAATTCCCAATAGTGTTTCCACTCAGTTAATAGCCGAGCTACGCGGGCCTGAAGGAGAGACGTTTGCCATGGCATGCGTAGCCCGTAAGTTACTGGTCATTGATAGTAATGACGATTTTCGGTTTCGACACGAATTAGCTCGCTTAGGAACGTTGGCTGGCGTTCCCGCTAATCAACAAAAGCGGTTACATATTGAAATACTCAATGCCCTAGAACGTTGCGATCAAAACGACGGTTTGGCGTTATTGATACATCACTCCGCTGGTGCATTGGACGCAAAACGGGTACTTAAATACGCGCCATCGGCCGCATCGCGTGCTGCCAAAATCGGCGCGCATAGTGAGGCTGCGTCGTATCTAGCGACCGCCTTGCGTTTTGTCGACGAGGCGGAGACTGAAACCGCTGCCCAACTCTACGAAGACTGGGCCTATGAAAGTGGCTTAGCACTAAAGATAGACGATGAAGTCATAGAAGCACGTCGGCACGCGATTACGCTGTGGCGCGCACTGGGCCGTAAAGAAAAGGTCAGCGAAAACCTGCGCTGGCTATCGCGTTTGCATTGGTATCGTGGAGAGGCTACTGAGGCTGAACATTTCGCCAACGAGGCAATTAAAATTCTAGAGAGTATTCCTGAATCGAGTGAACGCGCCATGGCGTATTCGTTTAGATCTCAGTTGGATATGCTTAATGACCGTATGGACGAGGCCATAGCTTGGGGTAGTCAAGCGCTGGCGCTAGAAGAAGAAGATCCAAACCCAGAGATTCGCGTGCATGCCCTTAACAACGTGGGGTCCGCCATGGTGTTTCGTGGTAACGAGCAAGGAGAAGCCTTACTGATGGAAAGTCTCGACTTAGCTTTGCAGCATGGCTTTCACGAGCACGCTGCCCGTGTTTACACCAATTTTTCAGACTATTGTTTACGCTATAAGAAAATTGAGGCGGCCGAAAAAATGATAGCCGAAGGCATTGCATTCGATACCTCGTACGACCTTGATTCGTGGACTTACTACTTACTCGGCATCCAGTCTTATTTGCGCATGGAACAAGGTCGCTTAGAAGACGCCGAAACCATATCAATGGGTGTGCTTGGACTCGACCAGCTGACCTTACTGATGAAACTACCCGCACTTACCGTGCTCGCTCGCTCACAACTACGTTTGGGGCGTGCATCATATGTAAGTTACCTAACTCAATCCCTAGAGAATTCATTTGCAACTGATGAATTTCAATACATCATTCCTGCGCGCCTTGGTGCGGTCGAAGCAGCTTGGCTGCAAGGCAATACTGATGCAGCCCATACACAGCTAAAATGGCTTAGTCAACTAGACGCGTCGAGTATGGATCATTGGCGATCTGGAGAGCTATCTGAATGGGTTCATCGCTTTAATTTTGATCTAAAAGTGAAATCAGAATTTAAGTTGCCTGAGCCATATCGACTTGAATTAGCCGATGATTACCTAGCAGCTGCCGAAGTATGGATGTCTATGGGCATGCCTTACAACGCAGCGCTAAGTTTAATTCAAACGGAAGAACACCAAGCCACTGAAGCCTTTCCCAAAGCGTATCGGATACTTGACTCAATTGGTGCTAAAGCAACCTCCGCAATGGTGAGAGAGAAGGCCGAGAAACTCGGGATTCTTAGTAAACTCCCTCGAGCTCGACGAGGTCCCTACCGAAAAACGCGACAACACCCGGCCGGGCTAACCGCAAAGGAGCAAGAAGTATTAACACATTTGATCGCAGGCGCTACCAACCAGGATATAGCTCAATTTTTATCGCGGTCACAGCGAACCGTCGAAAATCACGTCTCATCAATTCTCAGCAAGCTAAATGTTGCAAATCGTATGGAGGCTATGCTGCGAGTGCAAAACGAACCTTGGCTATCTGCCGATGTTGGTGCGCTAAGGCAGAATTAGTACCGCAAATAGCACCCTAACAGTTCTTGATTCTCAGTAAGCCCGAGTTCTAAGTTTATGTATGTAATTGCCAGTTCAAGGGGTAAAAGCCCTTTATTGATTTTAATTATTTTTGCGTCTAATTAAAAGAGCATCAAAATTTGAATTTGAATTTGAAGCATACTATATCGACGGGTTTTAATTTACGTCAGTTTATTACATTTGCCTATCTTTGATATTGAGTCTGGCTACGCTTCTCGATAACCTGCGGATATCTCATTGGATTCTTTTAAGAGGAGAAGGCCGTCTACTACATTTAATCGCTTCGCGTTTAGACCTCGGCCTATCACGTTTTGCATAACCAAGTTTTCGGCCAATCATCTCCTCAATTTCCTTCTGAAAACGTGGATCGACCTACCGGACAAGCGCGAGCGAGGGTCAAGTCTTCGATTTATCATGAGCGGTAAAATCTTGCCTTTCAAAATCAATGTTATATAAAATCCGCACTCATAACTCTAAAATATCAGAGCACCTCAATCGCATTACTCAAATTAACCCTCGCCTGTTCTTCAAGCTTTGAGTGAAAGAAATCGTATCGGTATATTCGGTCACGCTCTAGAAAGCTGGCCAATATTTCCTTGCGCTTTTTTCGATATAGAAAATAAGGCACAAGCTTATATTCATAGCGCACATCCTTCTCAAACTGATCATAGACCGTTGATTTAGTGCCAAGTATTGAGAGGTCGATATCTACCATAAGCAATTGGTCATTCCCTGCCGTCTCAGCAGTATGAACCGTGGCCATAATCAAATTATAAACACGATCAATACGCTCTTTAGCGACCCCATTATCTGATAGGAACGTTGATGCCCAAACTGCACTGTCTAACTCATTGCTGGCCGAAAAAGGTTTATAAATTGCATCGTGAAACCAGAGTGCTATTTCAATCTCACTGGAGTTATTTGCTAAATCAGTAACCGTATCGAGATGCTTTAAGGTCGCGTTAATATGTGCAGCGGTGTGATACCGGCGATGCTTCTCTGAATAGGCTGTAAGCAGCGCATCATGTGTATCTTCATTCGGAGCGATACCAAGCTTGCCCATTAGCTGTAGCCAGCGTTTTAAGTTCATCATCTTAACCTCGGAGCATCGTGCTTTGTTACGCCTACTTTGCTCATAGTTATGTTTTTTCTCAACGTTCTGACGCGATGCGCTTGTCTGCTCGTCCAAAGCGAATGATTAAAACTATTCGCTTTAATAAGCATTAGCTGTAACGGCCATCTTGCAAATGATAACTTAAGATGATTCTCAGTAGCCTCTTAAATTCGTTTACTGCATTTTGATTACCCTGTATTTCTATCACGTTCGCTTAGTAATATAGAGGCTCAACTAAGTTGATACAACATAACGGAAAAAGGGCCGCGATATTATCGCAGGCCCTCTTATCTTATCGCAATCCCTCTAGTGTTGTACTGCTTCGATCGACTGATCGTTTAGAAGTCCATACGAATACCAACTTCCAGGCGTCGGCCTGGAGCGGGTGCAAAGTCTTTGACAATGGAGCCATGATGGCGTTGTTCATCGTCGCCTAGGTTACGGCCGTGCAGAAATACGCTAGCGTCCTTACCTGCAATGGCTAGCTTACGCTGTAAAAATATACTCAGATCTTCAAAACTATCCGTCGGTAGCTCAAAACCGGCAACGCGACGCTGATTATTAACCAGCAGATAATCAATGCCCAGCTCCCATACATCACTCTTCCAAGATAATCCAACACTACTACGTGCTGCCGGAATTCGCGGTAAATTGCGATTATGGGTTCCTGACTCTAATTCTCCACGTACCAGATCGAATAAAAATTTTAGGTCCAAATCGCCAGCGCCGAAGGTTGCTAGGTGAAGTAGGCCTTTTAAGTTTACGCCAGTAAAAGTAGCATCATCTTGTTGCCATCTAAATACCGGTAATTCATCCATTTCCTCACTCGTCGCTATCTCGTAGATGTAGTTTTGGAACTGCATTATGTAGACGCTGGCATCCACTTCCAAGCGCTCATTACCGTAGCTAGCTGACAAGGTAAGAGCAAATACGTCTTCCTGATTGAGATTTGGGTCACCCATTTCAAAGGCGTTTGTGGCTAAGTGAGGTCCATTGCTATAAAGCTCTTCGGCGGTAGGCGCACGACTCGATAGATCGGCCATGCCAGAGAGAGTTAAATTTTCATTGATTGAACCGACCAGGCCGAGAGACGCACTGAGTGAATCGAAAGTGAGATCAGACAGGCCTTGCGTGGTCGGTGAATACTCGACTGTTTCCCAGCGCACTCCAGCTTCTAATTCAGAATTACCTAAGTCACGCTGCCCAACCCAAAATAAACCTAACGATTCGCTGTCGACCGGCGGTACAAAGGCTTCTTCACCAACCGCACTAAATTCTCGTTGGCCCAATTGTATGCCCAACGCACCCTCGAACCCAGCCCAAGATGCATGACGCAACTCTAAGCGCCCTTCCCAAGCTTGATTACTAAAAAGTGTGCCCACTTCGCCGTTTGGCTCGAGTTCGTTATGCTCGTAATCATTGATCCCCAGACGAAAATTAATACTTTCAACGCCAACAAAGGGTCTCTTGAGCCCTGCTTCAATATCGATGCGCCTCTGTGACAGATCGATCATGCCCGGCCCTTCACCTTCGTCCTCAGCCTCCTCACTCTCGCTACCGTCTTCTTCATGCCCGTGTCCCCCGACTAGACCATAGTCTGCGTTTAATGAACTGAGGGAAAACCCCATAAAGCCTTTCTCGTTAACAAAACTAAGGCCGATCGCGCCGCCGCGACGTTGTGAACGACTGCCTTCCAATAACCCAAAAGCTTGCTCTTCCTCGTCATGAGCAGCCTCTTCTTCTTGGTGTTCGCCGAGCTGCTCTTGCGCTTCTTCTGCGGCAATCTGAAATGCTGACTCAGCAAACCCTGGAATCTGGTAGTCATCAGCATCACTTAAGAAGCCATCAAGATGCAAAACCACATTCTCGGTCAATGCCGTATCGATAGTAAATACGCCATTGGTAGCATTAGCATTGTCCGCAGCTCGCAGTTGCACTCGGCCTTTAGTCTGCTCGATTCTTTTGCTATGGATCCGCGAGGTTGACACGTCAACCACGCCACCGATGGCACCGCTACCGTACAGAAGGGTGCTCGAGCCACGCAGCACCGTTACCTGATCAGCTATAAAAGGCTCTACACCGACCGCATGGTCGCCGGAAGTTACTGACACATCTAAGGTATCGATTCGGTCTGTGGTGGTTTTGACTCGCGCACCACCCAGTCCGTGAATAATCGGTCGCCCAACGGCGCTACCGAAGCTGGCAGATTGAATGCCAGGCTCACCAGACAAGGTTTCGCCTAACGAAAGTTGTACTTCCCGAGCCAACTGATCACCGTCAAGGGTGGTAATTGTTTGAGCCGTGCCGTTTTCAGCAAGAGGATGTGCTAGCACTCGGATTTCTTCCAAAGGCGAAGTCGAAACGGAGTCAATCTCAGCATGTGCTTGGTTAATGATAGGCAGTGTTAGCCCTGCGACTAATACCGCGATATGGTTTTTATTAAACATGTGTCTCTTCCCTAACGCGCCTAAATAAGGCCGCGCGCAGTTGATAAATCAGCATTTTCATTCAAAGCTGAGTCTTAATTTTTGAAAGGCAGAGCGAGTCAACATCACCGCTGCCGTAAAGAGCTGGAATCAGAGACGCAGAGGCGGAGCGCGGGAGAGATAAGGGAAAATCGAGAGTGATGGTGAAACCTGAGCCTTAAAGCAATCTAGTTTTTCACCATAGGCCAAGCACTCAAGCATGTTTTTAGCAGCGTCGCTGTTAGCACTGTGGTCCTGGGAGAAATAGACCTCGCAGGTCTGATCGTGTTTGCCATCTAAGCAATGAATATCATGCACAGCAACAGCGGTCTGCGTCAGCAGTAAAGCCAGAGCCAATACAATTACATTCTTTAGTGGGTTCATACGGTGCGGGATGTCGCTAAAATCTTGTTGTTCTTAGCCTTTGGTGTTGGTGTTGGTGTTTGCAATATGGGGAAACACCAACACCAAAGAGGTCAAATCAAGAAACTATTCAATAATGTTATAATATAACACTTTTAAGACGAGTGCTCCAAGTATCGAGGCTTAAGTATCATATTCATTTTTAGGCGGAGTTTAATTGCAGTAAACCTAAGGAAGAATAAGTATGATAGATTTTAGACAGTTTAGAACTCGAAACATCCCATCAAATTACTTCAAACCAATTATGAGTATTAACAACCCATCGCTCTGTGCATTGTTTTTGGCCAGTTTGGCACTTGTCAGCGGACCCAGTAATGCAAACGAGCAACGCCTGCGAGTTGCTACCTTCAATGTCAGTATCGAAGCCACAAACTATTTGTCACGCAAAGCAATCGCCGATGACCCCTCTCGTTCAGTGCTAGTACAAGAACTTCTTGCAAATGGCGACCATCCACAGATCAAAAACATTGCAGAGATTATTCAAACAACTCGCCCAGATATTCTATTGCTCAACGAGTTTGATTACATCGCAGACCCCAATCAAGGTATTGAGTTATTGATTAAAAAATACCTGAATGTCTCGCAGAATGAACAGCTCAGTATTGATTACCCATACCATTACATTGCGCCCGTGAATACCGGGCTGGCCAGCCCTTATGATTTGGATAACGATGGCAAGAAATCAGGCATAGCCGGTGATGCTTACGGCTTTGGTTTTTATCCAGGGCAATACGCAATGGCTCTGTTGTCTCGCTACCCAATAAAACTTGAACAGGTCAGAAGCTTGCAAACGTTTCTTTGGAGCGACATGCCTAATGCGTTGCAACCAATGAATGAAGACGGCACTGCTTGGTATTCAGATGAAGAATGGGCGCATTTAAAGCTATCGTCAAAATCACACTGGGACATACCAATTGAGACCGACGCGGGCATTATAAACATCATCGCAGCGCACCCCACTCCGCCGACTTTTGACGGTGCTGAAGACCGCAATGGCAAACGCAATCATGATGAGAT
>JAFMHC010000345.1 GCA_017854775.1 Gammaproteobacteria bacterium
TCGCTAATATAGCAATCTTGGCGCTGCACCGAGTCAGTTTCAGGGCTTGATTGCAGATCGCCTTCGAAGCCATCAACACGGCCATTTGCAAAGGGGAACGGTGAGTATAAGCCCGGGCAATGAATCGAGGTCGCTTCGGCTGTCTGCCCCGAGCTAAGGTTAGCTATCTGAATGTCGGCATAGCAGCCAATGTGTTCATCTCCTGATACAAAGACAAGTTTTTCAATGTCTTGGTCAACAACCATTGCCAGCATTTTGTAAAGCGACACCGGGTAGCCATCCCATCCATCAGATCGTATACAGTTGGCGGCCGAGTCTTGGCTGGCGTGGTTTAGTCGGTGCCGTGGCAGCACGATAGAGCTAGAAAGAATAAATTTGGCTTGATTTTTATCGCTCGCTAGCAACCAGCTTTCGATTGCAGCTTGCTGGGTCGCTCGCATAATGGTGGTACCTTGATCGAGAATATTGCTCGAGGTTCTAGCACTGCGCTCAGTCCGAGTATCACACATGAAGAAATCATAGCCACTTCGTTTAAACGAATACCATAAGGGAGGGCGCGCAGCTTCATCGCCTAACACTTTTTGATGATTAAGGTGCCCACGCTGGAAGGTTAGAAAAGAACTAACGCCATTTTTGAGAGTCTTGTCCAACTCGAGCTGACGGTTCGGGTTGTTAATTACTGGTTCCCAATTATCACACAATTCATGGTCATCTAGCATGGCGTAAAGCGGTAGCTTTCTGAGCACTGATCTGACGTGTGGATTTTCATAGAGCCGGAAATAGGGCATGACGAATTGATCAAATTTTGCACTGGGGTCGAGAAAACCCGCCGTCGCATCGGCGTAGATTTGGTCGCCTAGTAAGGCCACGAACTCTGGTCTAAGTTCTGGTTTAAGTTCTGATGTTAACTCTGATGTTTGAGTTTGTCGTGACTCAAGAAGCTGGTTTAGTTGCTGGTATGAACTATACGCCACTTGTTTGTCTAGTATGCCTGCTGGGTATTGGCAGCTTCCAACGGCAAAGCTTATAGATGCTCTACGTTTTTTTGACGGCCCTCGATATTCAATGACACTTTTTTTAAACTCATGTTTTACATTTCGGTTTGATTTAATGAAGTCTTGAATTGTATGGCGAATAATTAAATTTAGATCTCTAGGGTCGTCGCTCTGGTGACCGTTATTTGGTTGATGGGAAACACAAGCCGTAGCTTGTTGTTCGCTTTCCCTTATCACCAAGTTGCCGTCTAGTTCAACAAGGTCGTGGTAAATCATTAGCGCTGCTAAACCGTAGGTTTCATCACCGCGATTTTGCGCTGACACAGCACTGGTAATGTCAGTGCTCGCAAGATCAGTGCTTTGCTTAGCAAGTAACATTGAGTTGGGCAAATTGACTATATGCCAGCGAGATGTTTGCTGGTCAGAGCTAGTGTTGCTAATTTTTAAAGATTGAGCGATATAACGGTCTAGTATTTGCGACTGTTGGGTAGCATCAGAACCGGCAAGTCGCAAGGTGGTTTGGCCCAATACAACCGGAACGAAAATACAATATGGATGGGCTGCTCGGGCGGCGCTGCTCCCCAGCATGATCTTGCAGACGTTATCTTCTTTGCTTCGGTGGTCTTGATCAATAATAATCGGACCATAAACTGGCGCTTCGACTACCCAACTTTGGCGCGTATCGACGGTCTCGGTTTTCTCTGTTGAATTATTGTGTTCACCACAGGGATCGGCGGCGTCTAAAAACGCGGAGATGTGAGGGAATACATCTAGATACGCGCGTACACCGAGAATAGAGTCTTGATGGCCGTAGCTTTGGTCGCCGATAACGACACTTTTGTAGGCCACCCCCGCCTCTTGAAAAACCCGTTTGGTACGTTCGCCAGTAGAGAAGTCGATTAAGCCATTGTTGCGTGAGTGAAAGCTCATGGTCGGGATGCCGGCCCAAAATTTTTGCAAGCGTTCTTGGCTTACATATTGATTTCGCCCACGGGCATTAGTAGCAACATTATGATTACTGAATCGACTGGCCTGAAGGATGGTGTCGACATGAATCGGGCCGAAGAAATCATCGATATGGTCTAAGGTCTCGGAGCTAAGATTAGCCAGTTCAAAGGTTCTTGAGAAAAATGCGTCAACGCGATGCCGGGTTCGTGCGAACTCGGCTCTTCGAGACGGTCTCAAGGGAGCATTTACTAAATCGTATTCCGGTCGGGGGTAGGGCAGTGTGTATAAGATGCGGTCAAGCATCTGGCTGGCTTTCTCGCCTTCTTTAATTTGGAATTGATAGTCGTCAGGCACCAACTCTCTAAAGTAGTTGGTTACGAATGAACGAAAATTATTATCTTCAGTGAATACCACTGTTGGCGTTGCTTGAGAAAGTACAATGCGATTAATTCTGTCCTTGAAGAATCGGTCGGCAGCGTTATCGAACAGATCGTCGGCTCTGAGAATTGACATACCTAACATCACAGAGCCCATGCAATGGGTTATTAGGTCGAGCTTATGCTCGCCATGATAATGGTCGTAGATATGATTGATAGCACGCGGAATATCGATGCTCGATACAGTTTCAAATGTCCACGGGTATCTGGCACTGGCAAGCGCCGAGCTGGTGCGTAGGTCAACTAGCCAGACGTCGCGTTGATCTTCGTGCATAAACTTGGCTAGGCTGTTTGGCGTCGACGAATGCGCAAAGAAGGCGCTGCTGCCGCTGTAGCCGTGCAACAAGACTACTGGTGGTTTGCTGGCTCGTTGATGAGCAAAATGAGTAACGACAATTTCGACACCTTGGCCTTTGATAAGCGTGCTAATGCTATGGTCAGGAATTCTGCCGACTAATATGCGCTGCACTGTTGGCATTGGCAGGCCTTGAATTTTACCTGCTAGGCGAGTGGCCGTACGAGGCCTAGGAGCATCAGGTGCTCGAAAACTGTAAAAATGTACACCCAGTAACATTCGTGTTGCATAGCTTGCAAACGAACTCAGATCCATTAAGGCTTTTACTTGGTTTTGTTGCTGTGTGATACGAATTAGAGGTATTCCAGCCTTAGTCAAATAATTCATATCGAGCGCTAAGGTATTGCCATAGCGGGCCAATTTTCGTTGTTGTTTCGCTAAGCGCTGACAATCATATTCGAGGCTATTTAGTTCGCTTGTGTTTTTTCGTTGGTTAATTAATTTGTCGTCAGCGTTGCTCGGAATTTGCTGTAAAGAAACCTCAGAGAGTTGGGTCCACGGGTTAGCTCTTCGTTGGTAGGTCAGTCGTTTGATTCCAACTATCTTCTTTTCCGCTTGAGATTCTGAGAGTTCTTGGCTCGGCCCGAAATAGCTGAAATCAAGTGATTTAAGACTGCGTGTCACAGTGAGGCAATAGCAAAGTGTTCTAATCTCACCAGCGCGACTTAAGGTGCGTGCCAAGTTATAAAAGCGACTAGCAACATTTCTTTTTTTAGTCGCTCCAGGCCGTGTGACTTTAGCTGGTTTTTCCCAATGTTCGGGGCG
>JAFMHC010000346.1 GCA_017854775.1 Gammaproteobacteria bacterium
TCGAATGATGAATCACGTGAGCGGCCCACAAAACATTCATTTCATGACCAAAGCGATGATTCCAGTAATAGCAAAAATCATAGGCGATGAACGCGACAACCCAGATAAGCGCGGATTCACCCAGATCAAAGATCGCGAAGTATTGGTAAATGGCGATGTAAACGGTGAACGGAATCAACGCCTTAGAGAGGTTTACTAATTGATTTATTGAGCCAGTAGCCAAGCTGGTTAGACCGTCATTAACTCGATAATAGTCTGTGCCTTTGACCTTACCGTACGCTAACTCGATAAGGATCAAGGCAAAGAAAAATGGCACGGCAATCAAAATTAAATTCATCAGATACCTCGGATATTAGTCCAGCTTTTTGTTATACGACTGACATAAGGGCTTATTGGTAGTAGCTATAATGGTAACTATAATAATAACTATACCACCCGTATAAGCCTCGGCAAAAATAAGCGATTTAAACAAACCTTAGGAATAAAAACCCTTACCCGATTTAGCCAGTTCAAGCAGTAATGGCGCTGGGGTAAAGCGTTCACCGTGCACGGCCTTGAGCCCTTCGAGCTTGCTGACTACCTCGGCTGCACCTAGAGTGTCCATATAGCGGAATGGGCCACCCAGAAATGGTGGGAAGCCAAGGCCAAATATCGCGCCTATGTCACCGTCGCGGGCGCTGCGTAAAATATCTTCATGCAAACAATACGCGGCTTCGTTGAGCATGGTTAAGACTATACGATCAGTGATTTCGATACGGCTTAATTCGGTTCTGCCAGCATTTTCAACGCCCATTACCTTATAGATACTGGGGTCAACATTTTTACCTTTCGACGCCTCGCTATAGTCGTAAAAACCACGACCGTTCTTTTTGCCTTTTCGGTCATCGTCTAGCACTTTGTCGACGCCGTCGATTAACGGTACTCGATCTCCGAACGCTTGATTTAGGGTAACCACAATATGAGCACCAACATCAATACCAACTTCGTCCATCAGCTTAATCGGGCCGACCGGCATGCCAAATTCTTCAAGCGCGGCATCGACCTCTTCGATCGAGACGCCCTCTAGAAGTAAGCGCACAGCTTCCATAATGAACGGCACCAGCACTCGAGTTGTATAGAACCCTGGGCCATCGTTGACTACGATAACGGTTTTGCCTTGTTTTTTACCCAGCTCAACAGCAGTAGCCGTTGCCCAGTCTGCGGTTTTACTGCCTTTGATTACTTCAAGTAAAGGCATTTTTTCAACCGGTGAGAAGTAGTGCATGCCAACAATTCGTTCAGGGTACTTGGCTTTTGCGGCGACGTCATCAATGGGGATTGCTGAGGTATTGGTTGCGAAGATAGTTTCCGTCTTACCGCTCTCGGTCGCGCCGCTCTTGGTCGCGTCGCTTAAAGCTTCAATATCGGCGACCATTCGCTGCTTCAAATCGAGGCTTTCAAACACCGCTTCGATAACTACATCGCTGTTCTTAAAGCCCCTATAGTCGATTGCGCCGGTAAGCCTGGCCATCGTGGTTTGGCGGCCAATTGAGTTAATGCGTTTACGTGCCAATTGCTTATCAACAATCTTGCCAACGTAGGCTATGCCTTTTGCTAAGCCCTCGTAGTTGATATCTTTTATACGGGTGGTTAGCTTGGCTTTATCAATAGTTACGTAGCTTATGCCTGCGCCCATAAGGCCGGCACCCAACACACCAACATTATTGATCTCGCGAGGCTTAGTATCAGAATCAACACCAGTATCTTTTTTTAGTTCGGTTACGGCAAAGAAAATATTGACCAACTGCTTAGACTCAGGCGTCATCAACAACTCAGCAAAACCGCGAGCTTCGAGGTCAAGCGCCTTGTCTAAACTGGTTCCCAAACCTTCACCAATAACCTCTAGTATCTTTAATGGCGCGGGGTACTTACCCTTAGTTAATTTCAGCGTTTGGGTGCGTGCCTTGGATATTACCAAGTTTCGTATAGGCCCAAATTTCATCATCTTGTCGGTAAAACTCTGTGCGCGCTTAGGCTTATTTTTACCGGCATATTCGATTGCAGTTGCCAGTAACACCTCAGGTAACACTACCTTATCAACTAGGCCTGCACTTTTAGCTCGCTTTGCGTTCAACTGCTTGCCAGTGAGAATTAAATCTAACGCGGTCGGCAGTGCAATCATGCGTGGCAAGCGAGTGGTTCCACCGCCGCCCGGCAAAACACCAAGCTGCACTTCAGGAACACCAATGCGAGTCGCCTTTGCCGAGCTTGCAATTCGATAGTCAAACACTAAGGCAAGCTCTAAGCCGCCCCCTAAGCAGACCCCATCGATCGCCGCTACCGTGGTGATTTTTAAGTCAGCAACACGTTGAAACAAACTGTGTAGCAATTTACACGAGTCTTTCGCCTGCTGCTCGGTATCAATGCCTTGCAACATGCTGATATCGGCTCCGGCGACAAAGCAACCCGGTTTTGTCGATTGAAACACCAACGAGGTCAATGAACTATCAGCCTCGATATCGTTAATCATCGCTTCAAACTCTTGCCCGACGCTTTCATTTAGCACATTTTGCGGTAGGCCTTCGATGTTCATGCTAACAATGGCTAGGCCGTCTTTCTTTTCAATTGCAAATGTAGTCATAGTAGGTGTCGTCATATCTGCTGCAGTCATAATAGGATTCCTGTTCTCGTTCGAGCTTACGCCGCTTCTAAAACCATAGCAGCACCAAGACCACCAGCGGCACAGGCGGTGATAAGCCCGTGTTGGCCACCGGTGCGTTTTAGGTCATAGAGCATTTGGATCAACTGACGAGTGCCGGTTGCGGCGAATGGATGACCCAATGCGATTGAGCTTCCTGAAACGTTAAACTTATCAAAGTCGATCTCACCAATTGCGTCACTGCGGTTCAATCGCTCTTGTGCGAATTTTTTAGAGGCAAAGGCTTGGGTGTTGGACAATACTTGGGCAGCAAAGGCTTCATGCATATCGATCAAATCCATGTCTTTTAAGGTCAAACCCGCAAGGTCGAGCGCTTTTGGGGTAGCGAACGCAGGCCCCATCAACATTTGCCAGTTGGGGTCGAGGGCGGCAAAGGCAAAGCTTTTTATGTAGCCCAATGGCGTGTAGCCAAGCGCTTTAGCTTTAGACTCGCTCATCAGCACAACCGCCGAGGCACCATCGGTAAGTGGTGAACTATTGGCCGCGGTAACCGAGCCGTTTTCTCGATCAAATACCGGTTTGAGCTTGGCATATTTATCTAATTCTGAGCCAGGCCTAACCAAATTATCTTTCGAAATCGCTTGGTAATCGGGGCCCATAATGACACTCATCACCTGCTCGTCGAACCAGCCCTCTTGCCACGCTTTGGCAGCGTTTAGGTGGGATCGATGCGCTAAGGCATCTTGGTCAGCACGCGAGATGCCATTTTCTTTTGCCATTTGCTCGGCCGCCTGCCCCATTGTTAATTCAGACGACGGTTCCTTAATTGAAGGCTGGGTTGGTATCAGGTCTTTTAAACCA
>JAFMHC010000347.1 GCA_017854775.1 Gammaproteobacteria bacterium
TATTGGGCATATGGAGCGGAGGGTATACGCTCAAAGAAATAGGCACTTTCTTCGATTTACACTACTCTCGCGTTAGCAGAATCATTCCAATTGCCAAAAGTCTCATTAGACTAACCCGCTTCAACCAGAGCACGCACGTTAGGCACACGATACAATTTTAGAGGCTGAATATGTTTAGGATGGGCCATCATGCCAAAAATTTGTAGTGCAGAAGCCATAGCGCCTTCTTGCCAACCGGGTAGCTGCGAGACTTGGTCGCCAGTCACAAAAAAGCCATTGTCTTCCTTCTGTAATTGGTTATAGCACCAAGTTGGGCAGCCCTCTTCAGGCTCTTCTTGTGTCAATAAGCTTCGCACTCGATCATAGATAACCATCTCAGCTTCAACCGCGGTACGCTCCTTCTTCGTCTTAGCTTTTGGTGATAGAGCGTTCCAATCAACCCAGCCACCCTGTTGGTACTGCATATTCTGCCAAGCAATACTAAGCCCGTTCTTGAGCTGCTTAGCAAAAGGCTTGCCATGCAATTGTTCAGCGCCATCACGAGCCTCCGCCATACGAGTTTTAGGCAACTCTCGGCCCCAGGCCGAGGCTTTATCGCCGTAATTATAGGCACCCGTTAAAATTCCAGTTTGATCATGGTAATCATTGGACGGATACCACATCTGCTGCATCTTGTTTGGTGCAATACGAGAGATTCCACCAAAAATTGGAACGCTGTTTTCGTTTGGTGGATTCTGCCAATATTTACGGTCACTTTGCCATCCAACTTTACAGGTTGGACGCAAAAAGCCTTTAGTGTTGAACACATTACTCAACGCACGCCAATAGTCGGCATCGAAATCCTGCTCCTTTACCTTTCCCTGTAGTAATGGAATCGGAATATTGCTAATCACTGTGTCCGCCATTACCGCCTTACCTTTACCGTAAGCAATACGCCATCTATCGCCCTTACGATGCAATTCTGAAACTGGCGCATTCAAAACGACCTTAGCGCCTTTTTCCTTAACCGACGAGAGTAATGCATTGACAATTTTATCCATTCCGCCAATCGGTTGAAACGACGTTTGTTGCCATAAAAAGTCTTCTGGTTGATAGAAACTCAATTCCCAAAACAGTGAAGCGAGCATGTCTTTAAACGCTAATGGAGGTTCAATTTGTCCTGCTACCGTCCCAGGCAGACCAACATAGCCTGAACGGCTAGAGCCAACATAGTTGCCCTGCTTATCTAACGCACCAAATTGAGTGAGCCATTCTTTTAAACTTTCTTCCTCCTTTGCGGTGAACTCTTTATTCGATTCACTTTCCATAGCCTTTAGAAAGGCTTTAGAATTTTTGAATAAATAGGCAGCGAAATATCCGCGTGGGTCATTCGCCAGTTGTCGGTCTACCGGCCGCTTTTTAGTAAAGCCTTTAATCGGGCGCATCAGATTAGAGCGGCTTTCCATAACATATACTTCAAGATCTACGTTCAGGGCTTTGCAATAATTAAGTACATTACGATGCGCAGAAGGAATCCGCCCAGGCCCAGCATTAAGATATGGTTCTCCAGTTACACCGGTGGGGTTAAATTTACAAGTCTGCGTAACCTTGTTGGTATATTCGGTAAAACTGTCGCCGGGGCGAAGAGTGAGAGATCGGCCACCGACATGATCATTAGCCTCTAAAATCACAACTTTATAAGCGGTATGGCTGAGAAGCTCAAAAGCAAGGGTCAAACCAGCAACTCCAGCACCTAGGATAACGGCGGTTTTACCGTCGCCAACCTTCTTTGCAGTCGGCGCTTTCCTAGCCTTTAGCATGGTTCTAAGACCCTTCTCAACGGTGGGTATCACTAATTCAAGCGCACCATCGCCGTTACCCGTTTGGCGCAAATAAGTGCGCATTTCAATATCACTTGTATCAGTCATCTTTCCCTCTGCCTTGATTAGCAATCGCTCGCGATAATTTAGTTTACTTACTCTGACTCTCAGTCAACGGTAAGCAACTTCAATTTAGTCATAAACCAGAACCACAATAATATTATTTAAACCCACAGGCAAATAAAGTTACATTTGTAAAGAAGCCATAATAAGCTTGGCCCTCAAGTTACGCCTTTAATCGTTAGCTACAGAAACAACTTCGTTGCCAGAAACTAACGTCAATTTTCTTTGTTGCAGGTCAGTCCACTTAAGTGAAAATGATCGAAAATAGAGTGTAAGCGCCGGAAGAGGGCTTCCATCACCTCGGTTGGAGCTGAGGAACCAGACCTATCTGGGAAGTGAGCACTTTGTTGCAAGGCTTCAAGCGGGTATTGGTAAAGATATTGATCTATCTGAAATCCAGTGATCCCAAACAAGTCCTGACCCCCTTTGTTTCCCTATCCATAGGTAGCTAGATATCAGACTGGTAGAACAAAAGTTTTAACAAAACGGATCAAACCTCTTCCTAGACCTTTCTGGCGTTTGGGCGACTTATCCATCACCACGAGGTCAGTGCGATTGGCCTCAGGTCCAACCCGCTCTGCGCTCCACAGCGTGTTGTAAACGTCTAAGGTAGAACTCACTTTAAAGTTTGTAAATACATTCCAGGCGATCATGTTCGATAGGTACAGTGGAGCAACCGCTCTTGTGTGTTCCTTATCTACAACTTCGGGATCACCCAGCGTGCGAAGTATTAAGAGGCTATCCTCATGAGGGCTATACGCACAGTACTGAATAAGCTTTCCAAATACGAGTGTATAGACACTCAGACTAACCCTGCGTTCTATGCGTATATTCTCACTCATAGCCACAAGATCCTTGAAACTAAAAACTACCCTCTCGCCTTCTGCCAGTTTCCACGACACCAGTCGATTGGGGTCATCTACTGTCAGCGTTATGGGTTTTCTAGGTTTGGCTAGATTGGGGTCAAGTCGAAGCATTGATCTTTGTGAGTGCAGCAGTCTGGTGAAAAAACCTGTCCATGGTTGGGGAACAATTTTATCGTCAGAAACTCCGTCCATCATGCAAGTCGATTGTGAACAGTATAGTATTCCATCTGATTTTTTTTGCTTAAATGGTTGTCCTTTTCCTACAGCTGTTGGTTGTCCGTAAACGGCTAAATCGGACTTGTCTCGAAATGTAATGTTATTCGTTGCGCCAACATCAAACCAAACCCGTGAGAACACAATACCGAAGGTCTTGATGAGCACGAAAATCGAGTACAAAAGCATGATGATCGAAAAGGCTTTCAACGATGTTGCGGTACCCTCAATTGCACTTTTATTTACGTGCTCCAACAGTGAGAACTGTGTCAGCACCTCATCCTTAGCAGCTCCCGCAAAGTCATCTCCATTCTCTTTGGTTGTCTTTTCGATCTCGTTGAGTTTTATCCTGAGTTTGGCGAGCTGTCGGTTTTTCACCGACACATAGGCACTATTCACCGCTGACTTTAGGCCGTTTTCTACTAAGCACACGATATTCAAACCACAAGATCGAGTTCTAGTACCGGGCAATCTCCTCGGTACCGAAGC
>JAFMHC010000348.1 GCA_017854775.1 Gammaproteobacteria bacterium
TCGCTTAAGGTGTGCTTAGCGTCCGCCTGCAGCAAGTCGGAATCGAGGCGCTTAGCCCAATAGTGCTGCCAGACCGTCAGGCCAATATTAATCGTTAGAGTAAGCGCTAATATGATCAAACCAATTCGACTATGGCTAACCACTTGGCCGTAATTACTGACTGCGTTAAGTAGCAATTCTACAGCCACCACCGCCAACATTACCGCAATCGCAAATACAGCCAGTTGTTGATACTTAGCGTGACCATAATGATGGTCACTATCGGATGGCTTTTCAGATATCCGTAGCGCTAAAAACGCGATAATATTATTACTAAAGTCGGTCAGCGAATGCATCGCATCGCCAATGATAGCGCCGGAATTGGTGCTTAGACCGACCCATAGCTTCGCCATCATCATGACCAAATCGGCCAGCCCTTCGACAATAATGATGGTTCTCACTTGCATGTGCTACGCGCCTATAAAGTATCGAGATAGAAAACATTACAACATACAAAGCCGCTAAAGAATTTGACGCAGATTAAACCTAGATTGATGGGTTAGCTGGGGGGGGCGAGTTGTTAACTCAGGCGCCGCGCTCACCGCAAGCACGCAGTGACCACTACCACTACAGTCACTACAGTCACTACAGTCACTACAGCCACCACAGTCACCAAAGGCGCCTAAGAAATGGGAAAATATCGGTCGCCATTAGATGTCGCCCAAGTGCCTGGGCGGCTAAGTCGCCTGCTCTGGCGTGAGCCCAGGTGCCTATCTTGGCGGCCTCACTACAAGAGTGTTTTTGTGCTAGTAAACCGCCGATTATTCCGCTTAAAACATCGCCCATACCGGCCGACGACATCGCTGGGTTGCCGAGTTTACACACAAACGCACCAGTATTGTCGCACACTATTGAGCCCGCACCCTTGAGTACGATAGTGCCACCAAACACGTTTTGTAGCTCAGTTGCTGCGGCTAAGCGATCAGCTTGAATATCAACAACGTTAACATTTAACAGAGACGCGGCTTCGCCTAGATGTGGTGTTAATACCCAATTTTTCTTAACCTTACGCGAGTTCAACTGACTCAGTAAATTCAAGCCATCGGCATCGACTACCATTGATTGCGTGGCACTCAAACAGCGTTCAAAAACATGCTGCGACCAGTCTGATTGACCCAGCCCAGGGCCGAGTACCAACACGCTTGGTCGCTCGAGTATCAACTCAAGTTGCTGATTAGATTCGATACTACACGACATGATCTCTGGCCGGCGTGTTAACGCAGCGCTAATATGTTCGCTACGCGTGGCGAGACTAACCATACCAGCTCCGCTTACCAAGGCCGCTTCTGCGGCCATAATCACCGCGCCACCAAATCCGTGATCCCCGCCCACCGCAAGCACATGCCCGAATGACCCTTTATGAGAGTCTGCGGGGCGTGGAGCCAATAGTGGAGGTTTAAGGGATAGAATCTGCATATATCGGTCTCTCAAAGTAGGCTTAGATGGCAAAAAGCGTTTAAAAATGTCGCAGGCAAGTCGAAACTTAGGCCTAAGGTTAAATAGCCCGTCAGTTAAATCGCTCAGAAGCTAATCGCACCAGCCGAAGGCCTCATAAGCATTTGACGGCCATTGATCATAACGCATCTATGGCATTACAAGCTAAATTCACTCTCCATTGCAGAATAGGATGCTGCAGAATTGTCAAGTTTGATCTAAGTCAACAGCGACTTAATAACCCACTTTTCCTTAGGCGCATCATTAGTTGACCCACGTCAAATTGAGTGTTGATACGCCCACTATACTGAATAATGAGATAACACGTTAAGAGAGAGAAACAAACATGATTAAGCGAGTTTTAGTGTATGCCTATGGCAAAATCAACCACGACCACACCTATCGAGCTGCGACTCACTTCGCAGTAAAACACAATTGTCAATTGACCGGTATTTTCGTAACTGATGATTACAGCCGTTTCGCTACAATATACGGGCCAAGCACGGTCAACATGGCGCACCTTTACTACACCAAGCAAAAAGAGTTTGAAACACAAGCGAAGGAACACTTTAGCGAAATTTGTAAAGAAATCGGAAGCAATTCACAATGGCATAGTCTTTCCAAAGTAAAGGCTCAGAACAAACCCGCGATGTATACAGACGTTATTTTTGTATCGCAACCAAGCGCGGAAAATCACGAAGTCTTTGATGATTTACGTTTTGTCGACCATTTAATCATTGACACCGGTATACCGGTCATCGTAATACCAGAATGTTGGAGACAAAAAACATTTGCTAGCCATCCTATGTTGGGCTGGAAAGAGTCTAGAGAAGCCGTTTCAGCAGTGCGCCAAGCACTGCCATTAATGCGCCGAGCTAAACAACTAGACATCGTTACCATCGTGCCGTCGCTTGACCAAGATTTAGACTTGGTTGCAGGTGTCGAAATCAGCGCTTATCTTGCCGCACATGATGTAGAGTGCAAATTTCAAGCGATAGAGACCGCCACTGAAGATCACAATGAAGCCGCAACCTTACAACGCCACGCGATTATGCATCAGTGCGACTTGATCATAATTGGCGGTTATGGCCACTCTAGGCTAGGCGAAATTATTCTAGGAGGAGTAACACGCGACCTATTGAACAGCGCAAAAGTGCCGGTGTTGTTCGCGCACTAAACCTTAGACATTAGCTTTGTAATCTTTGAGTTCACATGAATGTTGTCATTTCGATCTTCTAGAACTCTTGATTTAAACGCTAGTTCGGGGCGCTCGGCGCTATAGTCATGGCATATGACTAAGCGCGTATCATCAGGCAGTGCCAATACCTTTTGAATCGAATCGTATAGCTGATCGGCACTACCACCGGGGAAATCCACACGTGCTGTTCCACCTTCTGGCATAAAGACTGTGTCCCCTACAATGCGGCGTCACCAATAACATGGATCATGCAGGCGGGTGTATGACCTGGGCTGTGAAGCGCGATACAGTTTAAGTTACCAGTTTCATACGCCTCATTACCTTAAAAGAGATAGTCGAATTGCGAACCGTCGCAGGGAAAGTCTTTAACCTCATTAAATACGGTTGAGAACGTTTCTTGAACGGTTTTTATTTCCGCTCTGATTGCAATCTTTCCACCTAAGGCTTTTTTAAATAGGCCGCGGCAGAAATATGATCAGCATGTACATGCGTTTCAATGAACCACTGCACATTCAAATTATTAGATTCGATGTGTTTAACAATTCTATCGGCGGAACACGTGGTTAACACCCCAAAGGCGTAGTCAAAATTCTATACACTGTCGATGATCGCACAGAACTTATTTGCGGGGTCGGATACAACGTAGGAAAAAGTGATGGTGTCTTGGTCAAAAAATTCGCACACTTTGGGTACCAAATTAGGCGCCGGTTTAGATCCTGTGACGCCAAGTGTTTGCAGACCAAATGCTGGTTCAATTGATAT
>JAFMHC010000005.1 GCA_017854775.1 Gammaproteobacteria bacterium
ATTTATGTAGATAAAATATTCTCGGATAAACAAAAAAGATACTTCTTAGGACTTAATAATAAAGGCTTTAGCAATATTGCTTTAGTTCTGTTCGATAATAGGGGAACGTTAATTAGAATTTTATACCATGATGAAATAGCGCAGGAATATTGCAAGCGTAGTTCTTACGTTCAAAGAGAATGGGTATCCCTCAAAGAGAGCAATGTTATTTTCACATATAATGATTCAAGTCCAATGGAATTGAAGGATATAGAATTAACCTCTTGTGGCGGCGAGACGCTGTCACTTAATTCAATTTTACTGCTTCAGAAGCAGTAAAAATAATCACACAGCACAAACTGGCGAATTCAAGTCCTAGGTGCTGCTAGCCGGTATATCCCAATAACGGCTCAGTTAATTCGGCTAGCCATGGTGTTGATCCTTTAATTGCTAGGAACTAGTTACGGGGAGCTAAATGAACATTAGAAATATTTTAGTTAAAATGGCGAAAAGTGTGGTTCTGACCGCCTTAGGCTTAGTGATATTATTGTTTTTAGCGGTAAATATCTTTGATGTAGACCCTAAAGTTGAATTTACAAATAGGCACGACTCCACTGTAAATGTATCGATAAGACAGGGTCGAGGAGTCCAGATGTATGAAGTTGAATCTAGTAAATCAATCTATTTCCAACCCAACGGAGAACATATATTTGCAATTTACGCCTCATTACCAGAGGAGCATATTATGAATTGCAAGGATAACGGCGGTGAGGAGGTAGCTTTAAATGTGTTTTTAGATGACGCGTCCTGCTGTGTATTAACTCGAGAAAGCTGTGCTTTTAAGGCAAGCTTGTATTCAAAGAAGAACCAAAAAATAGAATATTTCTATAATTATGAGGAGTTAGGGCGTTTGGAGATCAAAAAATAATCAGAATCACGAGAAACATTAGCAAAACAACAGTGGATAGTAATGCCGGGCCGTCATCTATAGTTCGAATAACCATGAGGCCTGAATTCGTATCTTTAAGGAGTTTCCGTGCTAACGAGTCAGTCCCCGCCAAGTAAAGTCGCGGCGCGTGAACCCTTTGACCACGAGTAGCATCCCAAAAAGTGACAGCCAAAGCGCCGCAAAGCCAACAACGATGATTTGGATATTATTGAAGCTGCCTTCTTGCACATAATCCATAAAGTGCAGCATCAGAAGAAAGTCCACCACCTTCCAATATCGATTTCGATGAGCCAGCACGCGTCCATCAACGTCCGATACATACACTCGGGTTGCCAGTGAGTCATCGAAATCAACGCGCCAGACAGGCTTCGAGCCAGGCGCTTCTGGTGACCCTTCCGCCAGACGATTGCTTGAAACGATTTTGCCTTTTCCCTGATAGCTGGCGAGCGCATTCCGCTCGGCCCAAGTTCGGGTGATCGTGACTGGCTCGCCGGTCGCCGCATTATAAATGTGTTTACTTGTCTCAACGTCGATCTGGTAAACCAATAGGTCACCGAGACGGCGCAGAGTGATCGCTTCAAACTGATTTGAGGGAATTCCTTGTAAACGATCGATTGGAAATAGAGTGCCAACATCCCCTAGGCTTTTGGAGGCTGGTAGGGCGATCTTGGTGGTGTTTCCCGCGACAATTTGGTGATCGAGAATACTGATGATCAAGCCGCTGGTGACCCAGATAAGCACTTGTAAGCCGATTGCCAGGCCAAGCCACTTATGGAATTTGCGCAAGGTAATCATGAGGCTCTGCGAAACCAATGTCGCAGATTAAGTCGAAAATACAAATACCATACTCCGCTCACAACCAGCAGAAATCCCAGTGACGAAACAATCCTTAATATCCAGTTATTCACATCTTCGCGCTCGTCGTAATCCATGATGTGCAACATCCACGCAAAATCAAACACCCGCCATAATGCATGTCGTCGAGTGACCAGTTCACCGGTTACTGGCGAGATATAAAAAGTGGTCTGCCAAAGATCATCGAAGTCAACTCGCCAGATTGGCAGGCTGCGGCCACCTAGCTCCGGTGGTGGATTTGTCTCAATCAAGACTGACTTGATTATATCGCTGGTGCCGGTGTAATACTGCTGGGCGAGGCTTTCTGCTGTGCGAGCATTAATCGGCGAGGAGCGCTGGCCGCTACTCGCGTCGATAGGAATGCGCTCGCCATTTGATTCAAGCAAGTAGCTAGTTTGACCTAAGAGCGAGGTTAAGGAAATGGCACTTGCATCAGGATTGGTTTTAGCCAGCAAGGTAAAGTCGTCAGTTAAATTTGCTGAGCGCATCGAGATTAAAGCCGACTTATTGGGCCTGACTAGGTGGTCTCCATGAATAATGTCGATATCGACTACTACCATGTAGAACCCGCTTAAGGTCCAGATACAAAGCTGAAGCCCGACAATCAAACCAAGCCATTTATGAAGTTTTTGTGCGAGTCGACTGTGCTTCAAAACATGTTCAGTGGGGTGAGTTGGTGATTGATTAGCGTACGTGAAGCTATGTATCGCGTCGAGTCAAAAAAATAGAAAGCCGCCCGTAGGCGGCTTTCAAATAACAACGCTTAGCTTCCTGCTTAAGGTGATCGTCCGTGATCAAGCGATGTCGAAATAATAGTAAGTAATCTAGCCAATCCCCGCCTCACCCAGGCGGATGATATTTATAAAAAAACGAGGTTGATGTTAACTAGCCACCTATATTTTGGTAACCCGCCTCCATTTTTGACCGAAATCTTAAGTCGTAGGTTCTGAGTTAGATTCTATTTCTCTTTGGTTTACCTCACTTTGCTTGTCCTATATTAAGACCTTCAAGCCCTATTAAGACCTTCAAGCGCGGTTTAGTAAATTTATACCAATCTCATAGAGTACATAAAGATTAATCTAACGGTAGGAGGCTTGTGTAGTGATTATGTTGGCTTTCAAGTATTCTAGGCTGCTAAATAGGGCATTATTTAAGGTGAATAAGTATGTCACTATTAAATTTTTTAACTTGACCACATCAGTACCTCGGTAACTTCATGGATATTTCGCATATTTTCGACGATTTAAATGACGCGCAGCGCGAAGCCGTTGCTGCGCCGCCATCGCCGCTACTAATTTTGGCCGGCGCTGGCAGTGGCAAGACGCGAGTGTTGACGTCGCGAATCGCCTATTTAGTTGAGGCGCATGGAGTGTCGCCATTGTCGATCATGGCGGTGACCTTCACCAATAAGGCCAGTCGTGAAATGCGCTCGCGAATTGAAGATATTCTTGGCTTGCCAATGGGCGGTATGTGGATTGGTACTTTCCATGGTCTGGCTCATCGCTTGCTGCGGTTTCATTACCAAGAAGCGAATTTACCGCAAACCTTTCAAATTCTCGACAGCGATGATCAGTTGAGAATGGTTAAACGTAGCTTAAAAGAATTGGCGCTGGATGAGGCTTACTGGCCGCCTAAACAGTTGCAGTGGTTTATCAATGGTCATAAGGAAGAAGGTCGTCGCCCGGCTAATGTGCCAGTGGCAAATGACCCGCAACAAAAAACTATGCTAGCGGTATACAGCCATTATGAAGACCTATGTCAGCGTTTTGGGCTAATCGATTTTTCTGAGTTGCTGCTGCGCGCATTCGAATTGTTGAAGAACAACCAAGTGCTTAGAGAGCGTTACCAAGACCGGTTTCAGCATGTGTTGGTCGACGAGTTTCAAGATACCAACTCTATCCAATACGGCTGGTTACGCTTACTGGTGCAAAAATCACATTGCTTGTTTGCGGTTGGCGACGACGATCAAAGTATCTATGGCTGGCGCGGTGCCAAAGTAGAAAATATCCTGCAATTTGAAAAAGATTTTCCAAACACTAAAGTTGTTCGCTTAGAACAAAACTACCGTTCGACCACCAATATTTTGAACGCGGCGAATGCGGTTATTGAGAACAACACCACTCGGCTGGGCAAAAATTTATGGACCGCTGGCGAGCAAGGTGAACCAGTCAAGTTGTACACCGCCTACAATGAGCAAGATGAAGCAAAGTTTATTATTGGTCAAATTCAGGCGTGGGTTGAGCAAGGCGGGTTACGTAGCGAAACGGCGATTCTTTATCGTTCAAATGCACAGTCGCGCACCTTTGAAGAGCGTCTACTTAATGTTGGTATGCCCTATAAAGTCTATGGTGGCTTGCGCTTCTTCGAGCGTGCCGAGATAAAGGATGCGCTGGCGTATTTGCGTTTGTGTGATAGTAACGATAATGACCCGTCTTTTGAGCGTGTGGTAAATACGCCAACGCGCGGTATTGGCAATAAAACCATAGAAACTATTCGTGAATACGCGAGGCAAAACCAGCTATCAATGTGGGATGCCTCTAATCAGTTGATTGCCAGTACACAGTTAACCAGCCGCGCGCAATCCGCCTTGGCTACGTTCATTGAATTGATGCAAGAAATTCGTTCGCAAATAGCGGACCAAGATTTGTTCCAGCAAATTGAAATCATGTTGGATTTGAGTCAGTTAATCGAGCACTTCAAAAAAGAAAAGGGCGAGAAAGGCGAAGCTCGAGTTGAAAATTTACAAGAGCTCGTTACCGCCGCGCGTGGTTATGAGATCGACGAAACTGAAGATGACTTAGCGCCGTTATCCTCTTTCTTAGCGCATGCTGCATTAGAAGCTGGCGAAGGCCAAGCCGAAGAATGGGAAGATTGTGTACAGCTAATGAGTCTGCACACCGCCAAAGGCTTAGAGTTTCCGTTGGTATTCTTAACAGGGCTAGAAGAAGGCTTGTTTCCACATCAACGTTCGCTTGAAGAAGGCGCGGGGCGTTTAGAGGAAGAGCGGCGTTTATGTTATGTCGGAATGACCCGTGCGATGAAACAGCTCTGGCTCACTCATGCTGAGTCACGACGGCTTTACGGGTCTGAAAAGTACACCAGTCCGTCGCGTTTTCTAGGTGAGATACCGGATGAAATGGTGCAAGCAGTTCGGGTGAAACCTAAGAATGCCTATGTTGCGCCAGTACGCAAACATTCGGCTTGGGTTGATGATCAGAGTGCGCATGAAAGTGGTGTTGCAATTGGTATGAATGTCAGCCATCCTAAATTTGGCGAGGGCACCGTGGTCAACTTAGAGGGTCACGGTGAGTACGCTCGCATTCAAGTTAATTTCAGCGATGTAGGTAGCAAATGGCTAGTATTGGCCTATGCTAATTTAACTCAACTGTAAACGGTTAACTCCCATGAGCAAAAAAAATGAGTGTGTAATTCTTCTTCACGGTTTAGGGCGAACCAAGTATTCTCTGGCCAAACTTGAGTCGGAACTGCTGCAAGATTATGGCGTAGTAAATATTAGTTACCCTTCTCGAAAACACACAATTGAAGAACTGGCTAAAATCGCGGTTGGTGGGTCATTGGCGAAATGCCTCGATAGCTACTCGAAGGTGCATTTCGTTACGCACTCGCTAGGTGGCATTTTGGTGCGGCAATATCTGAGTGAGCATCACGTGCATAAACTCGGCAATGTGGTGATGCTTGGGCCGCCAAATAAAGGCAGTGAACTAGTCGATTTCTTTAGGAAAAGCCCATTTCTTGAGCGTCTTTTTGCCAATGTTAATGGCCCTGCTGGCAGGCAATTGAGCACTGCGGCAGACAGTATTCCCAATTTGCTCGGTGAGGTGGATTTCCCGCTTGGAGTCATTGCCGGAACGCGAAATTTTAATTTTGTCTATTGGAACATAATGCCGAAAAAGTCCGATGGTAAGGTTTCGGTCTCAAGTTCTAAGGTACACGGCATGACCGACCATTTGGTTTTACCGGTCGATCACACCTTTATGATGCGTGACCGAACGGTTATTCGACAGGTCAAAGCGTTCATTAAAGATGGGAAGTTTGAGCGTGATCTCAAAACTCAGTAGTTTTCGGCTTGAAACCCAACGGTTGTCGATTCGGCCGGCGCTAAAGGCTGACATTCAGTCGGTCTATTTGATCCATAAAGAGCCAATAGTAAACCGTTACCTGCCCTATCAAACATGGTACAGCCTTGCCGATGCGCAGGCTTGGTATGCCCGCGTAGAACGGCGACGTAAAGATATCGCTGAACAATTCGTTATCACGGTCAAGGGTAGCGATACCTTAGTAGGAACCTGTATTGTGTTCGTTCAAGAGTCTGATAGCGCAAATTTTGAACTCGGTTATGTACTAGCAAAACAACACTGGGGAAACGGCTATATGCTTGAAGCTTTGCGTGAGTTCGTGCCAGCAATCGCTGAGAAACTTAAGCTGACTTGTCTATTTGCGGTAATTCAAAGTGACAACGCTCAGTCTTTGGCATTAATCGCCAAATTAGATTTTAGCGAATCATGCCGAAAGCACGAGGGCGATAAAGAATTGATTTACTTCGTACGTCGGTTCAATCGCCTTGAGCGCTAAATATAGCGTTGAATCTAGTTAGATAAGCAGAGGCAGAATGCAAGGCTTAGAGTTTATCAACTGTTAGGCTTAATCAGCTTGGGCGAATCAATGTGACTTCTCTAAGCTAAGGTATTTAGCATCGGAAATCGACTTGATGTTTTTCTCTGCATCGATGAATCTGGTTGTGCGATGCTGTAAATATGTTTAATTCCATGGCGTGCGGCAGACTCTAGTACTGCTTCGCTATCGTCGATGAACAGTGTTCGTTGTGGGTCGAATGCCTTGAGTTGATGCAGCTTGTGCCAAAATTCGGCATCTTCTTTTGGATGCTCAAGCTCGTGTGAGCAGAGCAATTGGTCAAAATACTGGTCGATATTAGTTTTTACGATTTTAAGCTCGAGCACTTTGCGGTGCGCGTTGGTGACCATGCGCACATCGTTAGACTCCTGCTGGCAGCGGCGTAAAAATTCTTCGGCGGTTGGGCGATAAGCAATTTTATGCGCAACTTGGCCCTTGAGTTCCATTATATCCAGCCCTAAAGCCGTACTCCAGAAGTCCACGCAATACCAATTAAGTGTACCGCTATGTTGGTCGAGCATTCTGAATAACTTAATACGAGCATCTTCGAGCATAAAGCCGTTGCGTGTGGCCCAAATGCGCGGCATGTATTCTAGCCAGAAGTGGCTATCAAAATGCAGATCAAGCAGCGTGCCGTCCATATCAAGCAACACTGTATCTATATTGTTCCAATCGAATTGCATGCGAGAGATTATAGCAAAATTGTGATTAAATACGGCTATGGAATTAACCTTTACTAAAATGCATGGCCTTGGCAATGACTTCGTGGTGTTCGACTTCACTAAGCAAGTAGTGGCCTTGAGCAAAGCCCAGGCCGCGCATATTGCTGACCGTCATTTCGGTGTCGGCTGTGACCAAATTTTAATCGTTGAGCGCTCAACTCGTACCGATATCGATTTTAAATATCGCATCTTAAATGCCGATGGCAGCGAAGTCGGGCAATGTGGCAATGGGGCACGGTGTTTTGTGCGATACGTTCATGAAAAGGGCTTGTCTGACAAGAACCCAATTACGGTTGAAACATCAACAGGCCAAATGATCTTGTTTGAAGATGAGACGACTAATCTCGTCACTGTCGATATGGGGGCGCCTCGCTTTGAGCCTAAGGACATTCCGCTCAAGGCCGATCTACGGCAAGCTAAATATCACTTAGAGCATGACGGTAAGACGATTTTGTTCTCAGCGCTTTCTATGGGTAACCCCCACGCCGTGTTAATTGTTGATGATCTTGGTTCTGCGCCAGTACTAGAGCTTGGTGCAAGCCTTGAGTGCCACTCAGTTTTTCCTGAGCGAGCCAATATTGGCTTTATGAAAATTAATGATCGAGCGGATATTTCGCTTAGAGTGTTCGAACGTGGTGCTGGCGAAACCATTGCTTGTGGTTCAGGTACCTGTGCGGCCGTAGTTGCGGGCATTCAAGATGGCTTATTGGATAATAAAGTAATTGCACACTTAACCGCGGGTGATTTAACTATTGAGTGGCAAGGTGAGGGTCATAGTGTAATGATGACTGGCGCGGCGGAAACTTCGTTTGAAGGTGTATTAAAACTATGACAATTGAAATTCAAAAACAACAGGATGCCGAGTTTACTAAAGCCGACTTGGTTGGCTATCTTCAGCAAAACCCAAATATTTTTCAACAGCATCCAGAGTTGTTAGAACTGGTTACCTTGTCGGACAGCCGTGGCACAGCATCACTGTTAGAGCGGCAGATGGGGATGCTGAAAGAACGTTTAAAAGAGCACAAATCTCAACAATCTCAGTATATGCAGATGGCGCGCGAAAACGAGCAAATCAGCGATAGTTTTTCTCAGGTGATTTGTCAGATGATTGGCTTCACTAATTTGTCTCAGTTTGCCACTGAGTTCCCTACCGAACTGAGAAACACCTTTAATATTGATGAGGTCTCCTTTAAAACTGGGCAGGCCGCTGCTAGGCGTCCCAGCGACAATCAAGGCTACGAGGATGCGGTAAGGCGAATGGTTAATAATCGAGCTGTTTGCGACAATCGCTGGCCCAGCAATATAATGAATTTGTTTTTCTCGCCAGCGATTAAATCAGCCGCATTGATTCCCATGCGTAAACCCGACAGTAGCGAGTCGCTCGGAATACTAGCCTTGGGCTCACAAGACCCTGAGCGATATACCAACGACTTAGGCACGTCACACCTGGATAGGCTTGGGTTGATGTCAGGTCTTTGTTTAGCACGTTTACAACCCAGTGAAAGCTGAAGGTTGTTCGAGCTCCTGATAGAGCGGTTGTGAGCCAGTTATGAGTCAACTATGAGCCAGGGCGCATTGCAAGATATCGATGCTTATTTGCAGGTATTGTCGGTCGAGCGCCGTTTATCCCAGCACACTATAAAGGCCTATCGGCGAGACCTAAATAAGCTGATCTTGTTTTGTGATGGACGCGGATTATTGTTATGGCAGGGCCTGAACAACCATGTGGCACGGCTCTTTTCAGCTAGTCTCAATGCGCATGGAATGCATGCCAAAAGTATTCAAAGAATTTTGTCTGCTTGCCGAGGGATGAGCGCCTATTTGATCCAAAAAGGCGAACTCAGTACCAATCCATTCGATGACGTACGAGCGCCCAAGGCTGAGAAGCGTTTACCTAAGACATTGAGTGTCGACCAAATCACGTCTCTGGTTGAAATTAGTTTAGACGACCCGTTAAGTTATCGCGACAAAGCAATTTTAGAGTTGTTTTATTCCTCTGGCTTGCGCTTGTCTGAGCTATGTTCGTTAGACTTGAATGATCTCAATCTTCCCCAAAAAATGCTAAGAGTAACCGGCAAGGGCGATAGAATGCGCGACTTACCGATAGGCCGCCAAGCAGATCAGGCGATTCGTAATTGGTTGTTACAGCGCAATTCTCTTGCGCTTAAGGACTATCAAGCATTGTTCGTTAGTAAGCACGGCAATCGTATCAGTGTGCGAAATATACAGGCACGAGTGAAGCACTGGGCGGCAAAGCAAGGCATTGAGGTATCGGTAAGCCCACATATGTTGCGCCATTCATTTGCGACTCATCTGCTTGAGTCCAGTGGTGAGCTAAGGTCGGTTCAAGAGCTGCTCGGTCACGCTAATATAAGCACCACACAAATCTATACGCATCTGGATTTTCAGCATCTTGCTCAGGTCTATGATGATGCGCATCCTCGCGCTAAGAAAAAGTCTAAGACAGACGGTGAAAAACAATGAAACAATATTCAACCATTTCGAAATTTCTGCATTGGAGTGTTGCTGGTTTAATTGTGGCCCAATATGTTTTAGCCGAGCTCGCTGAAAATGCCAAGCATAACGATAAAATTCTTGAGCAGCTGGCGCTATTGGCGAATCATAAATCCATTGGCATTACTATTTTACTGCTGGCTGTTGTTCGGCTAATTTATAGGCTGCGAAGCCCTGCTCCGAGTTTACCAACCTCAATGGTTAAATGGCAGGTTAGCGCATCGAAGGCATCGCATTTTCTGCTCTATGGCCTGTTGTTTGCTTTGCCGATTAGCGGTTGGTTAATGTCGTCGGCAAAAGCCTATACGGTTAGTTGGTTTAATCTTGTCTCGCTGCCTGATTTAGTGGCGCCAAGTAAGTCTCTCGCCGACCTATTGCACCTAACACATCACTATTTAGGCGAAGCACTATTTGTTGTTGCCTTGATTCATATTCTAGCCGCGTTGAAACATCATTTTATTGATAAAGACGAGGTCTTGACTCGCATGTCTAGTAAGTTTAGCTGGCTGCTTTTCGTGATCATAATTGTGCTTGTTGTTGCTGTGTTTGGGCGATTTTTTAAGACAGAGTCGGTGAACACCAATAAACCTCAAGTTCAGCAAGCTCTTGGGCTAGAATCATTGGAGGCCCCAGCCGTATCGCAAAGTGACCTTCCGCTATGGCAGATCGACTACCAACAAAGCACGATCAGATTTATCGGTGATCAGGCGGGAGCGAGCTTCACAGGGGAATGGCAGCGTTGGTCGGCGGAGATTCAATTTGACGCCAAGCGATTAGACGAGGCTCGATTTAATGTCGAAATCGATACCGCCTCTGGGTTCTCTAACGATCAAGAGCGTGACGATACTATTCGCTCGAACGATTTTTTTGCTGTAGAGTCTTTTCCCCAAGCTGGTTATCGCGCGGATAAATTCTTGCAAACGGAAGACGGTTATCAAAGCATGGGCAAACTTTCTATCAAAGCCATTTCGGCTGATGTGGTACTGAGGTTTAACGTTGTTGATGATGGTGAATTTAAAGTATTGACTGGTACTGCCGTGCTTGATCGGCTGCTATGGAATGTCGGTACTGGCGACTGGGCCGATACTACATGGGTAGGCCAGAGCGTGAAAGTTGAAGTACGAGTTGTTGCTAAAGCCGATTGATTTAGATAGCTGGCCTAGCTTCAGAAGAGTTGCAAAGCTAAGATCCAAATTACAGGAAAACAATTGTGAGCATAGAATTACTCGCCAATATTATTGGCATGGTCGGCACTTTATTTGTGGTCGGTTCTTATTTTTTAATGCAGCTAAATAAGTTAGACCCAAAAGGCTTACGATTTAATCTGATAAATCTGTTGGGCGCTATTTTTCTATTGCTAAGCCTATTGGTACATTTCAATTTAGCAAGTTTCGTGATTGAACTGTTCTGGATTGCCGCTTCAATTATAGGTATCTATAACCATTGGCAGAAAACGCCACCGAGCACGGCATAGTAGAGGGCGGGTCTCAAATGCTTGTTATCGATAAAGCGGTAACCCTTACTTTAGAAGCGCGGTAGCACGGCCAATTCAACTTGGCCGTCGATCAAGGTGATATTACTTATGGATAGATACTTTATCGCTAAGTCAGTGGTATTGGCGAGTTCGACCTTTGCGCCCAGTTGGCGTAATGAGCTATTTGAAATTGGGATAGCGCCAACCTTTATGTGAAAATCATCTTTAATCGCGAGGTTGCCATTACGGACAATTGGCGTGCCGTAGACCGTTAGGGCCACTCTAGAGTCGTTCAAGAACGGGAAAATACGGTCTAATTTTTCAACTGCTTTGCGTGCTTTTGGATCAATTTTTTCAACTTTGTCTAAATTAATGATCGCGCTTAATTCCAACTGATCCTTATTGATGAAGGCTTTAACTGCGTCGCTGACGGCGAGTAATTTTTGGCCATCTTCGTCTGCTTTTAAGCTAGCCAACATAATCGCGTTAAATTCGACTTCGCTGAAGGTTACTTTTCCATTTAGAATTTGATCAACTTTGTTGCCGAGAAATTTTGATATCCCTTGTTTTTCGATTTTCTGACTTAGCGCTTCGGCGGCTTGATCTTGTTGCGAACTCTCTTGGCTATACCATTTAGGTAGAGACTGCGCTGAATACCAAACATAGCCAGTGACAGCAACTGCAAGCAGAAATAAAAAAGCTAAAAATCTAAGCATTGTGAAAACTCGGAAATATAAATAGTGATGGCAATTTTTTGCCTGGTAGTGATAACTCGTAGCTAAGTAACTTACTTGGCGATTTTTATACTGGTTTTGGCACCACTCTTGTCCACACAGACAAAAGTAATATTGTTTTCAAACAGGGTTGCTTCAGACTCGGTATTGTAGCGAGCGCCGTAGACTTTGACGTTATAGGTGATCGAGGTATTGCCTATGCGAGTCTTGCTACAATGAAAGCGTAATATTTGCCCTTCTCGGATTGGGTTTCTAAATTCCACATTATCCAAACCGATAGTAACAAAGTGTTGACCTGGAAAGTCTAAACTGACACGAATGTAGGCGATTTCATCAACCCACTTGAGCAAGGTGCCGCCAAATAAACTGCCGTAGTCGTTTAAGTCGGCAGGAAGGACTATCTTGTAATGTTCCATAAATGGCAATTTGGTCGCTGTTTAAGTCTCAAAATAACATGATTTTTGTGCAAGTGCTTATGTGCTTAAGCAATAGAGGCTATACTTGAATGATAAATAATAAAGGCCTCATATTGATTGTGAGCGCCTAAATTGCTAGTGCTTAGCTGCTAGTACTTAAGTTGCTAATATCTATGAATATAACACCAACCGACATTCGCCTTCACAGTAAATCTAGGCTGCTTGAAATTGTCTTTAAAGAAGAGACATTCATGTTGCCATGTGAATATTTGCGAGTTAATTCACCGTCGGCTGAAGTCAAAGGTCACGGCCCCGGGCAAGAAGTGTTGCAGCTCAATAAAGAAGCGGTAAACATTGTTTCTATTGAACCCGTCGGCCACTATGCTGTTCGTTTGATCTACAGTGATTCACATAGTTCAGGTCTTTATACTTGGGACTACCTATATGAGTTAGGTAACAACCGCTATTGCAAATGGCAAGACTATTTAGCCCAGCTTAAAGATGCAGGTGAACAGCGCGAGCCTCAAGAAAACGATCAATATTTAGTGTAATTACTTAAGACTATAACTATGTCAGATACTCAAAATAAAACTCACTTCGGCTTCCAAGAAGTTGATGAGAACGATAAACAAGGCATGGTCAAGGGCGTGTTCCGGGCGGTGGCTGATAATTACGACGTTATGAACGATGCAATGTCGATGGGTGTTCATCGCGCTTGGAAGTGGTTCGCGGTGGCACAAAGCGGCGTTCAAGCCGGTGATCGAGTTCTCGACTTAGCTGCAGGTAGCGGAGACCTGTCACTTAAATTTGCTCAAAAAGTAGGTGATCAAGGACAGGTTATTGTCACCGACATCAACGAAGCTATGCTTGAGCAAGGTCGCAAACGTCTGACTGATGCGGGTGTCGCCGGTAATGTTAATTACTGTTTAGTTAATGCCGAGAACTTGCCCTTTGAGGATAATACCTTTGATTGTATTTCTATCAGTTTTGGCTTGCGTAATGTGACACGCAAAGAAGTCGCGTTGGCATCGATGCAGCGATGCCTAAAGCCTGGCGGCAGGGTTATCATCCTAGAGTTTTCTCAGCCAACTAATGAAACTTTTCGAAAATTCTATGACGCCTACTCGTTTAACGTTATACCCAAATTAGGCGAGATTATTTCCAATGATAGAGATAGTTATCAATATCTTGTCGAATCAATTCGCAAGCATCCTCCGCAAGAAGAGCTCAAGCAAATGATGTTAGACGCTGGCTTTGATCGAGTGCGCTATCACAACTTAACTGGCGGAATCGTTGCTCTGCATATCGGCTATAAGTATTAGGTTTGTTAATGCTGTTAGATTTATTTGAATTAGCCAGCAACAAATCGCTGGAGCATGACCCGCAAACGCTAGAGCGTTTAGCAAAGTTGCAAGGTAAGACGATGACCTTGAAGATTAAGTCAATCGGCCAGTCGGTGTCGGTAACGCCTTACCCTGAAGGTTTGGAGTTCAGTCATGATGCACCGCAAAAAGTTGATGTGACCTTGAGTGCCACCTTAGGCGCAATGATTAAGATATCGCGCTATGGAATGGACAACGCCGAGCTGGAACCAGGCGAGTTAGAAATTGCTGGAGACCCTATTGTCGGCCAACGTTTCGCGCAGGTTATCTCCGATCTAAATATTGATTGGGAAGCTCTTCTCGCCGAGCATTTTGGTGAATCACCCGCTAAGGCGATTACCTTTGCGGCTGGACAGGCGAAGGTCTTTGCTGATGAGTCGAAAATAAGGCTTAAGGAGTTTCTTAATACCTTGATCAAAAACGATATGGCACTGGTGGCCGACAAAACCGAGGTTGAAGTCTACCTTGACGAAGTTGACACCCTGCGTGCCGATGTAGATCGTCTGAGTGCTCGGCTCGAGCGCTTAAAAACTAAGATTTAGGTAGATACGATTTAGATGCAAAAAATAAGCTCTCCAATCGCCCGATTGTGGCAAATTCGTCGTGTTGTTAAAAAATACGGTTTGGCTTCACTGCTGAACGAGCTTAATCTCACCAAGCCTGCGAGGCTCGCTGTTCGCGCCACATTAGGGCGTAGCCCAGAGCTTGCTGACCCGAGAGGCATTCGCATTCGCCAAGCGTTAGAAGAGCTGGGGCCAGTGTTCGTCAAGCTAGGTCAAACGCTGTCAACACGGCCAGATTTGCTACCGCCAGATATTGCTATCGAGTTGACCAAATTACAAGATCAAGTGCCTGCATTTCCGGCCGAACAGTCGATGGATATTATTCGTCGGGCGTATGGCGACGAGTTTGACGCTATATTTGAATCCGTCGAGCAGCAACCTCTGGCATCGGCGTCGGTTGCCCAAGTGCATGCCGCAACGTTGAAAGAAGGTCTATCAATCGTAGGCCAGAATGGTGTTAGTAACCGCAACGTCATTATAAAAGTATTGCGCCCCGGTATTGAGGCTGTCATTGAGAGCGACCTCAAAGTAATGTACACCTTTGCCGGTTTGTTGCAAAAACATTGGTCGCGAGGTAAGCAATTTCGACCTCTCGATGTGATAAAAGAATACGATCACACGATTCACGGTGAGCTAGACCTTCGAGTTGAGGCCGCTAATGGTGCTCGCATGGGTGCTAACTTTGAAGACAGTGATTTAATTTACGTGCCTAGAATTTACTGGGACTTCACCAAGCGTAATGTTCTGGTGATGGAGCGTATATACGGCACGTCGATTCGCGAAATAGCCCTATTGAAAGAGAAAGGCTATAGCATGAAGTCGCTTGGTGAAGACGGTGTTGAAACCTTTTTTAAACAAGCATTCGAAGATAATTTTTTCCACGCCGATATGCACGCCGGTAATATTTTTGTCTCCGACGCGGGTAAGTGGATTGCCATAGATTTTGGCATCATGGGCACACTTGACGAACAAGATAAGCAATATCTTGGGCAGATGCTATTAGGCTTTTTCAATCGAGACTATGCCACCATTGTACAGGCCCATTTGCGAGCTGGTTGGGTACCGGCCGATACTAATGCGATAGAGTTCGAGCAGGCTATTCGAGTGGTATGTGAGCCTATTTTTGCTAAGCCGATTAGTGAGATATCATTTGGTAATGTGTTGATGCAGTTGTTTCAAACTGTACGACGTTTTGAAATGCCGGTACAGCCTCAGCTAGTGTTGCTTTATAAAACGCTGCTTAATATCGAAGGCCTCGGCCGGCAGTTGTACCCCGACTTAAACTTGTGGGATACCGCTAAGCCATTTTTAGAAAATTGGATGAAACAGCAGCTGTCGCCTAAGGGCTTGATCGAAGAGTTGCAGCGAGAGTGGCCTCAGATGCGAGCACTGTTGCCGGAACTTCCTATGTTGTTGAAAGCGACTATAGAGCGACAGAAAGAAGAACAGAAAGAACGACAGAGAAATGGGCTAACGTCATCGGTGGCAGAGGCATCCAGCTTACAAACAAAGTTGGGTATGGCAGCAACCGTTCTGGGTACCTTTCATAGCATTATCTCGCAACACCCGTCGCTAGCCGATGCGCCGTTCGCAAGTGCTGGGCCATGGGTAGCCGGTGTCGGTGTTATCTTGGTGTTGTTGACGCGCCAAAAGAGCCCTTGAGTGGCCCTCTTGTGAAGCTAAGCATAATTTATTTCGGCTGAATGTTGCGCAGGTGTTGTGCGACTGACCATCGAGCCGCCAACCAACCAAGAAACGTACCGATGGCAATTAAGGCAAAAACCTCGCTAAGCGTAACTCGATGAATTAAGGCGTCGCTACTATAGAGAGTGGCCAGATCTGACATTGGTTGATGGGTTAGTTCAGCGGCGATTAATAGCAGGCCTAGAGAAATAAGCGCGCCGAGAAGCCCAAATAAAGCGCCGTAGTAAAGAAATGGTCGTCTAACGAAGGAATCGGTGCCGCCGACTAGTTTTGTTATCTCAATTTCTTGCTTGCGGTTGAAAATTAGCAGCTTGATGGTATTGCCTACGATCAATACTAAGGCCAGTGCTAGTAATGCGCTTAACAATAGCGATACTCGGCTAAAAACCAGCAGTATGGCGTTAAATCGGTCAGTCCAGTCTAAGTCTAGTCTGACGGTGTCGATACCGTCAAATTGAGTTAACTGGTCTTTGAGAGCCATCAAACTTTCTGATTTTGCCGATGCTTTGTCGGGCATTACCACGATTGATGCCGGTAAAGGGTTGCCACCCAAAAAAGTAAGCTCTTGTTCAAGGCTTACATTATCGTCAGAGAGAAGTCTAAATTCGGCTAATGCTTGCTCTGGCGTTATAAATTCAGCCAGTTCTATAGATGGGTGCAGTTGAATTTCTTCAAAAATCAGTTCAGCGGCGCTGTCACTGAGGTCTTTTTGCAGAAAAATACTGATCTGTGGGCGACCTTCCCAGTTACTGCTTAAGCTCTGTGCGCTTTTTATGCCAACGTAAAGCAGGCTTGGCAGTAGTAAGGTTATAGCAATAATCAGCAGCGTGTTAATGCTTGTCATCGGTGTGCGCCGCATGTCACCAAGGGTGGCGAACAATACCTGTAGATGTCGGCTTAGATAAGTGATCATTGATGATCACCACTGGTGAGATCATCTCCGCTAAAGGTTGGGTTAGGCTGAACTAATGCGCCGTTATTTAGTTGTAATGTACGCTTGCCTAGTCGCCCAACTTGGCGTAGGTCATGGGTGGCGATTAATACGGTGACACCAACTCGGTTGAAGTCAGAGAAGATATCAATGATTTCGTCGGACAGTGCTTCGTCGAGATTGCCGGTTGGCTCATCCGCCAACAAGATATTGGGGCGATTTATAACCGCTCGGGCAATGCCGACTCGCTGTTGTTCACCGCCGGAAAGCGTAATTGGTGATTGATTTTCTTTGCCGGATAAACCGACTTTACTTAGTGCTGCGCGCACCCTTTTTTTGATTTCGTCATGTGGCATGCCGATAACAATTAGCGGCAGCGCAACGTTATCAAAAACAGATCGATCGAAAAGTAGTTTATGGTCCTGAAATATGACCCCTATCTCGCGCCTCAATGCCGGAATCTTAGCGGGTTTCATTCGGCTTAAATTCTGATTATCGACAATTATTTGGCCGGATGTTGGTTTCTCAATACGCGTGATTAACTTAAATAAGGTGCTTTTTCCGGCACCCGAATGGCCCGATATAAAGGCCATTTCACCCGCAGCTAATTCGAAGCTCACATCTTTCAATGCTTCGTGTCCATTAGGGTAGCGTTTGTTGACGTGGCTCAGTCTTATCATCTCAGTTCTATTATATTAGTCTTATTTTCTTAGCTTTATCATCAAGTTTGTATCTAATCCGTTGTTCAGGCCGGGTCAGCTTTCAGCTGATCTAAGTCAGGTATTAATGCATCGGCAAAGGCATTGGCGTCAAACGGCTTTAGGTCCATATAGCCTTCGCCAACACCGATATAACGAATCGGCAGTTTGTATTTTTGTGTTAGTGAAATTGCCAAGCCGCCTTTGGCTGAGCCATCTAATTTTGTTAGGCAAATACTGGTAACTCCAACGGCTTTTTGGAAGTGCTCTAATTGTGATAAGGCATTTTGCCCTGTGCCGGCATCGAGTATCTGCATCACTTCATGTGGCATAGAGGGGTCTAAATTGCCTAGTACACGGTTAATTTTTTGCAGCTGTTCCATCAGGTCAGATTGCGTATGTAGGCGACCAGCGGTGTCGATAATCAGCACTTGCGTGCCCTTAACGATCGCTGAGCTCAATGCATCATGAGCCACCGCAGCCGCATCTGCGCCATGCGCTTGTGCTACTACTGGGATGTCCATACGCCGACCCCATTCTTGCAATTGCTCAACCGCCGCGGCACGAAATGTATCAGCCGCAGCGAGCACTACCGTCTTGCCTTGATCTCGAAATTGCTTAGCAATTTTAGCCGTAGTGGTGGTTTTGCCGACACCATTTACGCCAACCATTAGCATTACATAAGGGCGTTGATGGAGTACGTTCCAAGGTTGTTCGGCCGGTTTCAGCATGGTGGCTATCTCGGCTTTTAAACCAGCTACTACGCCAGCCGCATCTTGAATTTTCTCGGCTTGAACTCGTTGGCGAAGCTTTTCGACTAATTCAAGGCTTGCCTCAAGGCCGATATCACTGGTGATGAGTACTTCTTCAAGGTCGTCGAAAAGCTCGTCATCAATATCGAATGAGCCTTTAAAAACATCACCGATTTTGCCCATAAGGCTGCTACGGCTTTTGTCTAAGCCTTCTTCAACCGTTATTGGTTCTGGCGTGGCTTGCTCATCTTGATCTTTGTCGCGACCGAAAAAGCGAGCAAAGCCCGACCGTTTCTTTTGTTCTGGCTGCTGGTCGCTAGATTTAGGGTCTTGAGGTGTATTAGTTTCGGTCATTCTATTGTAAGGCTATGGTATTGTCTGGCTTGGTCGCCATCCGATTAACCGTATTGTAGGGATTGTCCCAGAAATCACAATGAAACCACGTGCTAAAACAAACTCGATTCGCATAATTGCCGGTCAATGGCGTGGCCGTCGGCTACCAGTGCTTGATATAGACGGCTTAAGGCCAAGTACTGACCGGGTTCGAGAGACTCTTTTTAATTGGTTGATGTACGATATTGCTGGCGCTCGCTGCTTGGACCTATTTGCCGGCAGTGGAGCCTTGGGGTTAGAGTGTCTATCTCGAGGTGCCTCCAACGCGGTATTTGTCGAGTCGGACAAACGTATAGCGTCACAATTACAGCAAAATTTACAAACCTTGAATTGCTTAGAGGGTGGCGACGTGGTGGTGCAAAGCGCAATTAATTTTCTGCGTCACCCAGCGACAAACAAGTTCGACTTGGTATTCTTAGATCCGCCATTTGACTCAGATCTGTTAGCGCAAGCCATGCCGCTGTTAGTAGAGAACGGTTGGTTAGCTGATGGAGCTTTAGTATACGTTGAGCAGGCGTCTAAGAAAGACCCCGAGCAGCCACCAAAAAGCTGGCAAGTCTATAAAGAGGGTAAAGCTGGCTATTGTCGATATACGGTCTACAAAACATCGAGTGAGACCTCAGAGCAGTAATAAACCAGAGCAGCAATAAACCAGAGTGACTATAAGCTGGTACGGCGATAAACTAGAATTGTTATAAACCAGTTAAGCCTAGACGCCATGCGATGTTGCAGTGTTATACTAAGCGAATGACGAAAAAAGTAGCCATTTATCCCGGAACCTTCGACCCTATTACTAATGGGCACTTAGATTTAGTGGAGCGAGCCGAACAGATTTTTGATGAAGTGATAATCGCTGTATCCGATAATTCACGCAAAAACCCTCTATTTTCTACCGCAGAACGTGTCGCGCTAGTAAATCAGGCAACTAAAGACATTCCTCATGTGCGAGCTGAGAGCTTTGATGATCTACTGGTCAACTTCGTCTCAAACAATAATGCTAAGTTCGTGATACGTGGGCTGCGAGCGGTTTCTGATTTCGAGTATGAATTTCAATTGGCTTCTGCAAACCGGCGTTTGGATAACAATGTCGAGACAATTTTCTTAACGCCATTAGAAGCGAATTACTTTATTTCGTCTTCGTTAGTGCGAGAAATTTCCTATTATCAAGGCGATATTAGCAGTTTTGTGCCTGAACATGTCGCGATAGCGCTGGCGGAAAAATGGGCATCAAAGAGGAATGAAGACGTCTAGTTTCATCTTATTGATCCTCGCGAACGTTGTGCTATTTTAATCCGCTCGTTTACATATCTTAGGTCTCTAACTATCTCGTTCACTATTTATTCTACTGTGTGATCAAACATGGCGCTTTTTATTACCGATCAATGCATAAACTGCGATGTTTGTGAGCCAGAGTGCCCTAACGATGCGATATATCAGGGCGAGCTGATCTATGAAATAGAGGCATCTAAATGCACTGAATGCATCGGCCACTTTAATAAAGAGCAGTGCATAATAGTGTGTCCGGTCGATTGTATATTGGTTGATCCTGAGCACCAAGAAAGCCAAACCGCTCTACAACAAAAATATCAGCAGCTTACCGGTAAAGAGTACGATCCTTTGGCAGAAGTCTCTTAGCGATCTGAGTGCTTGGTTTAAATAGGCTTATTCGCCTATTTTTTGCATCTCGATTTCTACTGAATCTGCAGCTGCTAGCGCCGCTTTTAAATTTCGCGCGCGCATGTCCAACCAGAACGATGATGTTTTCTCGTAATAGCCGGCTTTTTTTAGCTTTACAATAATGGTTTTGCGATTGCCGTTGCCATTCTTCCAGCGGTATGTCATTGGTGTGGTGCCGATAACGCTTCCGTCGTCTGCGCTGATCACTTGTGCGCCAGATGGCGACGAGACTATTTTCGCCGCGCCGTAATAACTTGCGCATGCGGATAGACTAAGTGCTAACGTTAGGCACATCAGTGACCTCAGCGTCTTCTGGAGCACAGCGAATTTATTTGCAATAAGTCTCTTAGGCATGGAATTTGGCATCTTGGTTAAAATCACAGGCGGATGGCTTATAAATACTAACACTGCTGGCCGACGAATCAACATTAAGGCGCCATCAAAATGCTTGAAATTGACTAAATGCAAACCTTATTTGGCCGTGACCACATACTTCAAAAGCCTAATTTCAATCAGTTAGAAATTAACTTTATGTTCCCAATATAGAACATTGGCGCGACTGTCTTCGAGCTCCGGAGGCGTATTAGCTACTTCTGCTTCTATCAACAAATTTACCAACACGTTCTGTCGACGCGTAAACTCATCATGCTGGCTCAAAAGCTGTGTTTGCATTGTAGAGAGTTCTTCTAATCGCTGTTCAACCGTATCCGAGGCTTTGTGGATTCGCTTAACGCTTTCTAGCCGGCGGCGAAGCTGAGTATGATGTTCCCGAACGTAGGTCTCCATAGGCACCATTAGATTGTTGTTCCAATCAGTGGCGTCTCGTAGCGCTCTTGAGAAAATCTTGCGTGATACCGTACACACCGAGTCATAGAAGCGGTTGGTAATTGACATTTGCTCGCGAAAGAACAAAGTGCGGGTTTGTTTTAGGCTGCTGTGTTTGGCTTCTAGGCGGCTAATCTCTTGTTTGAATTTTTCTAAGCGCAATCGACGCACCCGAAAATTAGCAATACCATGATCGTGTTCAAAATCTCGAGTAATGCCTTCGGATAAGGTTGCGATTTCATTGGCTTGCGCAATCGCCGAATCAATGTAGTGATTTACGCGTTCAAAATATTTTGAAATAGTTTTCTGTAGAGTGATCGATGTCGCGCACCGAGCCATATTATGTTTGGTGATAGCGACTAATTTTTCTAAACGCTCTGGGCTTAAAATCTTTATCAACTTCTTGGTTTCTTTTGCATAGACAGCGCGTAATGCCTGGTAGCGTTGCATATCCTTTTCAAGCGACGATTTCTCAGACTGTACCTTTAGCATTATATGCGATATTACGTCGGTATTTTTACTGCTCAGCTGCTTGAGCTCAGCAATATGGTCATCAGCATCTTTCAAGCGGTTATCAAGAACTGAGCCTGCAGAACCAAGGATTTCTTCTAGCGACCCTCGTACCTTCTCGACCACTATTTTGCGCTTTTCCGGAATTAATTTATCGGCAATGGCGTGCTCTAGTGCTTCTATGTTGCTACGTTTGAGTAGCTCTTGATCACCTGACAGCTTTGCCAGTAGACCTTTTTGGGCCGATACTGGGTAAATATTTTCGGGATCCAAATTGAGCGTTTTAGCGGTCAGCATTACTTGCTGAATGATTTCGTTTTCGATCTCTTGATCGGTACGAATTCCGTCCCAGAGGGCATCAATTTTATTAAGGGCAACCAGTTTTCGCTGGTTTTTATCGGCACTCGAGCTTCGCTCGCCACCTAAATGCTTTTCCCACAAATCGAGATCGGTGGACGTCACGCCGGTGTCATGAGATAAAATAAAGACCACAGTATGCGCTGTCGACAGTTGGTTGATGGTTAGCTCTGGCTCGGCACCGATTGCATTTAAGCCTGGTGTATCGAGAATAACCAAGCCTTGCTTTAATAAAGGGTGGGGAAGATTAATAATCGCATGACGCCAGCTTGGAATCTCAACTTCATCATATTCGTTAACAGGTAGGCCGATTGCTGAATTGTCATTCTCAATTAGGTCGAATTTTAGTCGTGCTGCATATGATTTGCTGACCAGTTTGTTTTCGGTCATGCCATGCATCGCGGCACTGATGCTGTTGACATCATCGGCATCAAACTCAATATGGTGCCAGAGATCATCATCTTTTTTTAACTCGAAAAGAGGACGCTCGTCCTGACGAGCCTCAATTGGCAGCAAACGAATGCCGATCGGCTGATTGGCGTCATACATTAATTCGGTCGGACACATCGTGGTGCGGCCGGTGCCTGAGGGTAAGATGCGCTTTTTATAATTGCCAAAAAAGATGGTGTTGATCATCTCCGACTTGCCGCGAGAAAACTCGGCAACGAAAGCGACTGAAAGATTGTCATCAGCCAGTGCGCCAAGCACCGTTTCAAACTGATGATGGGTGCGCAGATCAGTGATGTTGTTAGACTTCAAAAATGTACTCAGGCCTTGTACTGCGCTGCTTACATTTTGGCGCCATTTCGAGTACTGCTCGATTTCAATGTTAAGTATTTGATCTGTCACGGTTATTTAGTCAAGTCGAGTGAATGTCGGTTGCTTTCTAAGCCTTCAAAACCAAGCTGCGTAGCTTTTAAGCCCTGTATTTATGATCACTTTGTGCATAGATAATAGCTGAGCGGTTACTCAAATGTCAAAGAAAATTAAAGTGATTTACTATGAATCTCTGATATCCTATTGTTATTTATATGTATTATTATAATTTGATAGGCAAGCGATGGGTCGACAGTTAAAACCAAGTTAGCTAATTATGATGCTGTGCTGAAGTATGTTTTACTACGGCAATAATTAGTTAGCATGTAGGCACAAAGCTAAACCGCTAATTTCATCAGACCTCAGCATAATTCCCGATAGAAAAAAGCCGAATGGTGATTTTCAGAGCACCTCCCAATTAAATTTAATGGCGACCAAGAAAACGAGCAAAAAAAGCACTAGCAAGAAGTCTACTAAAAAAGTGACTAGTAAGGCGGTTGGCAATAATGCTAAGCGAATTAGTAAAAAAGCTGGGTCTAAAAAACGTACTACGACGCTTAGCAGTAGTAAAAAAACGCCGCGTAACCATCGCGCTTCGAGTACCAAACAATCTAAAAAACGAAGATTTTTACTGTTTACTCGTTTTTGGGTGGTTCGTTTAGGTCTCATTGCGCTGGTACCCACGTTGGCCTACACGGTTTATCTAGACGTCACGATTCGTAAGCAATTTGAGGGTCAGAAGTGGGCCTTGCCGGCACACGTGTACACTCGCCCGCTTGAACTATATCTTGGGCAGAAGTTTGACCGCGCGTTAGTGCAAGCAGAGTTGGACGAGCTAGGGTACGTCGATAGGCCATCTTTAGATCGAGTTGGCAGCTTCAGGCTTAGCCAAAATGAATTGGCCATCTATCAGCGTGAGTTTCGTTTCTGGGATGACCTACGACCGCAACAAAAAATACGTTTGCAGTTAAGTGAGGGTCTAATTCAATCTATTAGCGTCGAATCTAACAGTGGCGCGCTGAGTGAGACAGAAATTGTCCGCTTAGAGCCGAGGCTATTTGGCAGCGTGTCTCCACTAAGTCACGAAGACCGAACCTTGGTTAAGCTTGAGGACATACCGCAGTCTTTAGTCGACGGTCTACTGGCCAACGAAGATAGGAAATTCTATTCTCACTTTGGCGTTAACCCTATGGGGATAGCTCGAGCGATGATTAGCAATTTGCGAGCAGGGCGTGTTGTGCAAGGTGGTAGCACTCTGACTCAGCAGTTGGTCAAGAACTACTATTTGACCTCTGACGTTACTCTGAGTCGTAAGTTTACTGAGATGATAATGGCGATGTTGTTAGAGTTTCACTATACCAAGGATGAAATTCTTCAAGCCTACTTCAATGAAGTGTATATGGGCCAAGCCGGTAATCGCGCGATCCATGGTTTTGGCTTAGCCAGTCAGTATTTCTTTGGTAGGCCGCTTCACGAACTCGATCTGCATCAGTTAGCTGTGCTGATTGCGGTTAATAATGGGCCAAGTTTTTATAATCCTATCAGGCACCCAAAACGCTCACTTAAGCGGCGCGACCTGGTGCTTAGCACAATGCTCGAACAGGGGGTTATTGAACAGCCGGACTATCAACAAGCGATTAACGCCCCATTATCGATAAGCCCCACTGCCGCAAGCGCAGCAACCTTGTCGTATCCGAGCTTTATGGGCTTGGTTCGTAAGGACTTACAGGCCGACTATCAGCAGGATGATTTGCTGAGTCATGGTTTGCAAATACACACAACGCTTAATCCGCGGATACAGGAAACCCTAGAAAAGGCGATGCGCTCTGAGTTGGCGGCTATCGAGAAGCGAAAGAGCATTAAGACCGGTAGTTTACAGGTTGCTGCGGTGGTAATTCGAACCGATAACGGTGAAGTGGCGGCCATGTTGGGTGACCGAAATCCCAGTTTTTCAGGTTATAACCGAGCGTTGAATGCACGTCGGCCAGTTGGGTCTTTATTGAAGCCCTTTGTATACCTTACCGCCTTAGAAAGCCCCGAACACTATTCATTAGCGTCGCTGGTCCGCGATGAGCCGATCAGCGTGTCGCAAAAAGGCAGTCCAGATTGGCGACCGCAAAACTATGACGGCTTGCCGCATGGCCAGGTAATGATGATTGATGCCTTGTCTCGATCCTATAACCTGGCGACTGTTAACCTTGGTATGGAACTGGGTGTTGAGAACGTCTCAAGCACTATCCGTCGGGTCGGTTATCACCAGAAATTTAGTCAGTTACCGTCAGTATTGTTAGGCGCTGTACCAATGTCGGTAGTAGAGGTTAGTCAACTCTATCTCACCTTGGCTGCGGGTGGTTTTAAAACGCCAGTTAAGGGTATTCGCTCAGTACTTAGCAGCGATAATGAGCCGATAAGTCACTATTCGCTGGATATCGAACAGGTTATTGAACCTCAATTTGTCTCGTTAATTAATTATGCATTGCAGGATGTGGTGCGCAATGGCACGGCACGTAACGTGTTAACCGGCTTCAAATATGACTACGGCCTAGCGGGTAAAACCGGTACAACTGATGATTACAGAGATAGCTGGTTTGCGGGTTTCAGTGGCAACTATCTAACCGTGGTATGGGTTGGGCGTGATGACAATAAGCCAACTAAGCTTACCGGAGCCAGCGGAGCCGCGAAGATCTGGGCTAAGGCAATGCAGCAGATGCCGTTGCAGCGCTTGGAATTGGCCTATAACGATTTGGTGCTACGCCGAGAGGTATTTTATTCTCAAGATCCGCTAGCGCAAGACTGTAGTTTGTCTCGTACATTGCCAATGCTGATCGAGTCGTTAGCGATAGAAAACGTTCCTTGCGCAGATCGATTGAAGTATGATTTAGACTATGATGATGAATTACAGCATTTCGAGCCGTTGCCAGGCGACCCTATCCCTAGAGTTAAGAAGAAGTCGTGGTGGGAGCGAGTGTTTGGCTAAATTTTCTAGCAAGCTGCTGCCTAAAGCAATCAACGCCGTTGGGCTTGCCAAACTTCTTTTATTATTGGCCAAGCCGGGTTTATTAATCGCCTTAGCACTCTCTTTAAGCGGCTGTATTAGCACGTCTACCATTGATGTGCCGTCGCAAGATCCGGCTGAAGTAGAAGATAGGGCGGTGGTGAACGGCCAGCCTTTGCCGTTGCCTGAACAAAACGTGTTTACCGCAGAACCTTTGAGCGGCGATGCGCCAATGTCCCCGGTAGTTATGCGCTTAGTGGCAATCGCAGGTGATCAGCGGCGGGTTGGTAATTGGGCTAGTGCGGCCAGCTCACTTGAGCGAGCCCTAAGAATTGAACCTAGAAATGGGCGTTTATGGTCTCGGCTGGCTCAGGTTCGGTATGACCAAAAGGAGTGGTTAAAAGCGGTTCAGCTGGCCGCTAAATCCAATACATTGTCTGGTGGAAACTTTAATTTGCTGAGACAAAACTGGGTGCTGATGGCTAATTCTTATGATGCCCTAGGCGATTCGGTCTTGGCTGATAAGTATCGGGCAAAACTAACCGAGCCTTACTTGAACTAACGCTGAGCTTTTTGCTCAGCCCAGAAATTCAGTTCGTTAGCAGAATATAGGTATTTAAGCTGGTCGCTAACAACAGCCAAATTATATACGGAGTGAGTAACAGGCTAGACATCGCCAGCCCAGCACGTCTGCTTTTTAATATTAGGTTAATCACTAAAATATCTATAAATACAATATTCAGTAAGGCAAAGGCCACCCAGTGTTGGCCAAAAAACACCCAAGACCACAGCCCGTTGAGAATCAGCTGGCTTGCCCAAAGCGTTCTCAGGGTTGAGTTGCCTTGGTGGTATATTTGCCAGCCAGCAATCGCGATAAATACATATAAGAATGTCCATACGATCGGGAATGCTATATTGGGTGGGCTCCAAGGTGCTCGGTTTAGCGCTAAGTACCACTCGCCAGGCCTAAAGAGGCCGCCGAAACTAAACACCGCTAAGCAAATTAAAAGAAAGACTATTAAGCTGGGCCATTTTTCTTGAAGTTTAAGTGATTTCACCTATCGCCCCCGTATTGTTCAACTCTGTATTCGTGTGCAAGACGTTCGTAACGCTGACGATTAACCTCGAAAAAGTCCAAATCTTGCTGATTTATATCGCGCAGTTTTTTTGCTGGGCGGCCAGCCCAGACTTCGTTAGCTTTGACGACTTTACCGGGAGTAACTAGCGCGCCAGCGGCGACCATTGCGCCTGCTTCTACGATGCAATCATCCATTACGCATGACTGTATACCAATGAATGCCTTATTTTCAATTGAGCATGCGTGCAAAACAGCAGAGTGGCCTACGGTTATATCATCGCCGAGATAGGTTCCCTGGCCGCGCTCGGCGCAGTGAATCATCGTCAGATCTTGGATGTTAGTGCGTTGGCCAATACGAATTTCGTTGACGTCGCCGCGTATTACGCAGCCATACCAAATGCCTGACCCAGCGCCTATTTCTACATCGCCAATTATGGTTGCGTTTTGCGCCACGAACGCAGTGTCACTAACTTTGGGTAGTTTGCCTCTATAAGGAAGTAAATATGGGTGACTAATTAGAGTATTACTCATCTTCAAATTCGATCATAAATGCTAATACGATATACGGTAAACTCAAACCTCCTAAATAGCAAACACGCCTAAACTACAGCTTATATAATGCCTGATACGCCACTTTCTCGTTATCGCCAAGATTTACTCAGTCCTGACTTTGAGGCCGATCACGCGCAGCAGCTCGCGGTTGAAAACTTACAAAGGTTATACGATGAGTTGAGTAGTCAGCTCAAGCCTAAGGTCGGCTTGTTTGAGCGCCTAGGGATAACCTCTGCAAAGCCAAAGGAGCCGGTTCGCGGTTTGTACTTTTGGGGCGGCGTGGGGCGCGGAAAAACGTATTTAGTTGACACGTTTTACGAATGCCTGCCATTTGAAAACAAGCTGCGCATGCATTTTCACCGCTTTATGCGACGGGTTCATAACGAACGCAAGTTACTCAAAGACCAAGCTGATCCACTGCTTATTGTTGGTAAGAAACTGGCCAGTGAAGCGCGTGTCTTGTGCTTTGATGAGTTCGTGGTCAACGATGTAGCTGACGCGGTTATCCTAGTTAAGCTAATGCGGGTGTTATTTGACGAAGGTGTCACCTTGGTGGCAACCAGCAATGTTGAGCCTAAAAACCTATACCTTGGCGGCTTGCAGAGAGATTTATTCATCCCTGCGATTGATATGATTTACCAATACTGCGAGGTAATAAATATTGATTCTGGGATTGATTATCGACTTCGGTTTTTAGACAAAGCGGAAACTTTCTTTAGCCCTATTAATCAGGCTTCTGACGACGGCATGGAAAACAATTTCAAACATCTTGCGCCCGATGCAGGTAAGAACAATGCGACTATTGATGTTGAGGGCCGAGAGCTGAATTCTATTCGCCGATCCGATGGCGTAATTTGGTTTGAGTTTGACGAGCTATGCGATGGACCTCGTTCGCAAAATGACTACATAGAGTTGGCGCGTTGTTTTCATTCAATTTTGCTCTCAAATGTACCAGTCATGAACCGCCTTAAAGAAGATCAGGCAAGGCGTTTCATTAACCTTGTAGACGTATTCTATGACCACAATGTAAAGCTAATTGTGTCCGCCGAGGCACCGGCAACTGAACTTTACGTTGGCACGCGTGTTGCGTTTGAATTCCAGCGAACCATAAGCCGGCTACAAGAAATGCAGTCGCATGATTACCTTGCTCTAAGCCATAAAACCTAGGCCATAAAGCCCCGGCCATAAAACCCAAGCCATAAAATCAAGCTCGGGCGGTAAATTTTAGACGCGAGCAATCGAAATAGTTTTAATTAAATCCCTTATAGGCTAATTGAGACTATCGGCTAAATGAAACTAAGGGCTAAATGAAACTAAGGGGTTATTCGCAAAACCAAGATTTTGCTTTCTCGCCACGCTCGTGGTCACCAACAGGGTACCATCCAAACCCCTCTGATAGCTCGGTTGTTGGGGTTGGTTCTTTGTCTCGGTAAAAGCTCATCAGTGATTCAGAATTGCAGCTCTTTTTTGAGTACACACGACAAACTTTATATTGAAATTGCACCACGCGGTGAAGCCGTGCTTTACGCATAAAATTATGGCAGCCGGGTGTACGCGCTTTCTTCGCGGTGAAGCGCAATGATTGGGTGATATCGTCTTTGTTGATCTTGTAAAAGCGAATGTTTTGCCGCTCGTTAGCCATACTTGGAGCACTGACCGAGGCGATCACCACCATCACACAAGCAAGCTTTATGACTTGTTCAGCTGCGCTTGCCGCCAATCGCGTTGCGCCTGCGGCTAAAAGGGTCTCGCCCGAGGCTAATAGCTTCGTTACCAAGAGCCTAATTTCCACTTTGGTAGATTCGGTGTTTCTTCAAGATCGTTTGACGTAGATTCGATATTGCCATCTGAGTCGGTTTCCTCGATGTACTGGGTCGGGGCATTTGAATGTTGCAACTCAATTGAGTAGACCTGACCACTTTCACGGCGCGATTCGACAACAGTCGATGTGCCCAGAACGCTGTTTTTTTTGCCCTCAGGCTTTTTATCCTTGGCCTTCGACGTAGCTTTGCTCTGGGCGCTTTGCTCTTCAATCGCAGGAGTGCCTTTGGTCTCTTCACCGAGCGTTGGTGGCGGTGCTGTCTGTGCATGACTCGCGCCAACAAACAATACAGCGCAAATTGCCATCGGCAAAATGCTAATCTTAGTAAGGTCGGATAAAGACATATTCATGGCGCACTCTCTCTGAGTCGGATTAAAGCTCATGCTATCATAAACCAAATTTAGAGAAGATCGCATAGTCTTAACGTTTAATAACTCAAAGTCTTAACGTGTACTAATTCAAAGTCTTAACGTTTACTAATCTTAGAAGGTCGAAATATGGCTATAGCGTTAGTATTACGCTAATTTGTATTGCCCTTATATCAAGAAAAAACGAGAAAAAACTCTCCCAGCCAACTCCAACTCTCACTTACTACAGTAGCGCACACATGAAGCAACCCCAACTAATTCTAATCGATGGTTCATCGTACCTTTATCGCGCATTTTATGTGCCTCAGTTGAAGCGCATGCAAACCACTAGCGGCCAGCCGACAGGCGCTGTGTTTGGGGTAATCAACATGATTAAGAGCTTAAACAGCGAATACCCAGATTCAAATATTGTCGCCATCTTTGATGCTAAGGGTAAAAATTTCAGACATGAGTTGTATCAAGAGTACAAAGCCAATAGGTCTTCAATGCCAGACGAGCTACGTAGCCAAATTGAGTATGTACATGCAGCGGTTAAAGCGCTTGGTTTGCCGTTGGTTGCGGTGCCGGGTGTCGAGGCTGATGACGTAATCGGCACTTACGCCAAACAGGCGAGTGAGGCTGGCCAAACCGTGCTTGTTGCCAGTGGTGACAAAGATCTAGCGCAGATTGTAAATGACAAAGTAGCCCTGATCGACACCATGAAGAAGGTGATTCTTGATGAAGCTGGGGTGGTCGAAAAGTTTGGTGTGCGGCCAGATCAGATTATCGATTATTTAGCCTTAATGGGTGATACCTCGGACAATATTCCCGGTGTTCCCAAAGTTGGTCCTAAGACAGCGGTAAAATGGATTGCTGAATATGGCAGCTTAGATGGAGTGATCGAAAACGCCGACAAAATTGGTGGCAAAGTGGGTGAGAATCTACGTGAATTTATCCCGCAACTACCGTTGTCAAAAGATTTGGTTACCATTCGTTGCGAGTTAGAGCTCCAGCCACTGCTCGCTGAGCTTAAACAAACTGAGCAAGATAAAGATTCGTTGATTGAAATCTATCAAACCTTGCAATTTAAAAAGTGGCTTGCCGAACTCGGTGCCGATGCTTTAGCGAGTGTAGCCACAGAAGCAATTGCTGAATTTAAAGCCGGCGAATATCAAACAATTTTCGAAAAAGAAGAATTTCTTGCCTGGGTTGGCCGCTTAGGTGACAGCGAAGGCTTCGCCTTTGATACTGAGACAACCTCGGTAAACGCTCAAGAGGCCGAGTTAGTTGGCGTGTCGTTTGCCATAAACGCTGGGGAAGCAGCTTACGTGCCAGTAGCGCATAGTTATATGGGGGCGCCTGAGCAGCTTGATCGCGCTTGGGTATTAGAGCAATTAAAGCCGTTACTGGAAAACCCTGTGCTACCAAAAATTGGTCAGAATCTTAAATACGATATGAGCGTTTTGGCGAATTACAACATAGCCTTAAAAGGGGTTGCTTTCGACACCATGTTGCAGTCGTACATCCTCGACAGCGTCAGCTCTCGACACGATATGGATACCTTATCGAAGAACCATTTAGGACATACCCCTGTGCCTTTCAGTGAAATAGCTGGCAAAGGTAAGGCGCAATTAACCTTCGATCAGGTCGATATCGATCTGGCTGGCCACTATGCTGCAGAAGATGCCGACGTGACATTGCGTTTGCATAATGTACTGATGCCGAAATTAACACGCCAACCGAACTTGCATCGCATCTATACCGAGTTAGAAATGCCTTTGGTCTCAGTATTATCTAGGATTGAGGACAACGGCGTATTGATTGATGACTCCATGTTGCTCGAGCAAAGTCAAGAATTAGCGATGAGTATGCAAGAGGCCGAGAAAACAGCTTACCAATTGGCTGATGGCGAATTTAACTTAGCGTCTCCAAAGCAGATTCAAGAGATTTTATACGACAAAATGGGCTTGCCGGTACTGAAGAAAACCCCTAAAGGTGCGCCATCTACCGCCGAGGAGGTATTGCAAGAGCTTGCTGTGGATCATGATTTACCTCGGCTAATTTTAGAACACCGTAGCTTGGGTAAATTAAAGTCGACCTACACTGATAAGTTGCCCACCATGATTAACCGTAAAACCGGTCGTGTGCATACCTCGTATCACCAAGCTGTCACCGCAACTGGGCGGCTCTCGTCGAGTGATCCTAACTTGCAAAATATCCCGGTTCGAACTCAAGAGGGACGCCGCATTCGAGAGGCGTTTATCGCTGAGGATGGATATAAGATTATGGCGGCTGATTACTCTCAAATTGAGCTGCGAATCATGGCCCATTTGTCCGGTGATGAAACCTTAGTGCATGCCTTTAAAAATGGTTTAGATATTCACCGAGCTACGGCTTCTGAGATTTTCTCAACCAAACTAGAAGAGGTAACAGATGAGCAACGACGACATTCCAAGGCGGTCAATTTTGGTTTGATTTACGGTATGTCGGCGTTCGGCTTAGCCAAGCAGTTACGGGTTCCACGCAAGCAGGCGCAAGCGTATATTGATCAATATTTTGAGCAATATCCTGGCGTTAAAGACTACATGGAGACGACTCGCGAGTTCGCCCGCGAAAACGGTTACGTCGAAACTGTATTTGGGCGCCGACTCTATCTGCCCGACATTAATGCTAAGAATCACAATATGCGCCAATACGCCGAACGCACGGCCATCAACGCACCTATGCAGGGCACGGCTGCTGATATCATAAAGCTTGCCATGATCTCAGTTGATTCTTGGCTTGCCAAGCGTACTGATATTAAAATGGTGATGCAGGTTCACGATGAATTAGTGTTTGAAGTTGAAGAGTCTGTGTTAACGGCAAGCACGAGTGAGCTTTGTCGAATTATGCAAGACATAGCGGAGCTCAAAGTTCCTTTAGTTGTTGATACGGGTAGCGGTAAAAACTGGGCGTTAGCGCATTAAACGGTTGTTGTCACGAAAGCTATCGACGTCATATCGATTTGATTAGTCCCAATTACACCGATTCGCTGAGTTTAAGTGGGACTTTACGCTACGGTCTTTGGGCTTATCGGCTTTAAGGCTAATGGCTTAAGTCCACAGACTCTTCAGGGGTAATGCTTTAACATTGCCTGAAGACCATCATACATGCTTATAACTATGCTGGCTGAACGGCTAATCGCTTGCGATAATAATGAATAAATTTCCTATAAAAATTACCTTGGTCGCACTGGTGTTGCTAATAATGTCGCTTTGGCTATTATTTCCGCGAGATGCAACTCGGGATAACGCCAGCGATAACCAGGGTTCTGCAACTGGTGCTGCAACTGGTGCTGCAACTATAGTCTCCGCTATTCAGCCTATTTCTGCAGCCAGCGCTAACGCTAGCAATACTTTGAGTGAGCTAGGTATTGCCTCTGGCCCAATAAATTATCGCGAGGGCGTAAAGGTTAACTCTCTGTCTACAGACGAGTTAGCATCACTGTCACGCCGCTTTGATGACGCTAATGAAGCAATTGAGCGTGGCGATATTGACGCAGGCTTAAAAGGCCTCGAAGCATTAATTACAGAGTATCCAAGCGTTATCGAGCCGTACTTAAATGTAGCGTCTGTATACGCCGAGCGAGAGGATCTAGAGAAGGCTCGAGCAACCTTATTAAGTGGGTTTTCTGCCAACCCGAAAGCGGGCATGTTATTTGATCATCTAAAAAAAGTTCATGGTGCTTTAGCTGCGAGCTCGTACCGCCAAGCCCTGGAGACAGATTCACCTAAAGCGGCAAACATAAAGCTTATTTTGGCGCGCGCATCAAGTATTTCGACCCAGCTTGATCAAAGCAAGCAGATCGCAGCATTGCAAAAGATGCTGCAAGAAAGCCAAAATCAAGGCCAAAATCAAAACCAAGTCGCCGAACCGGAAAATCCATTGCAAGCTGAAAAAGTAGCTGCTTTAGAGTCAAGTCTTAGAGATCTTGAAGCCGGTAAACTGGTGGATCAATCTATCTACGAGCGGGAATTGGGTGGCTTAAAAAAACAAATAGACGAGCAATCGCAGGCGTTGTTGCTCAGCCAAATAGCTGAGCGAGATGCATTAAATCAATTAGCTGAAATCACAGAGCAGCTTGAATCTCAGAAAGCCGTGGTCGTGCCGGCGCGAGCCTCAAGCAGCGAGCTGGCGATTACATTAGCAAAGTCTCAGCAACAAGCGCAAGCATATGCCGTATTAGAAGCAGAAAACAGTAAACTCAGGGAGGAGAATGAGAAACTGGCTCAGGCTGCTGTCGCAGATGAAAGTGTAATATTCGGCGCCAGTTTAATGCAAAAAACGCGGCAGCAAAATGCTATTGACTTAGTCCATAGTTGGGCCAAAGCATGGTCTGAGCAGGACGTGTCTGCTTATGTCGAGCACTACGGCGAAAACTATTCATCAAGTCGATCACTGAGTCGAGCGCAATGGTTGGAGCAGCGCGAAGTACGTCTGACAAACAAAAGCTTTATTAGTTTTGAAGTTAGCAACTTTGAGGTTGAAGACATGGGCCCTCAGTTTTCAGTGATATTTTCGCAGTATTACCGCTCGAATACGGTCGATGATAGGGTCACTAAACGCTTAATTTTTAACAAGATTGGCGATGATTGGAGCCAATCGAAAATTTTAGAAGAGCAAGTGGTATCAGGCTCGCCGGAATGACGATTGCTTATGATGTCAAAACTAAATAGCGTTATTCTCATCGGCTTTTTGTTGTTGCAAACATCAAACGTTGTTGCTCAGTCAAATTCAGAAGCTGATACCAAGGCTGGCTTGCTCGACGCTAGAGAGGCTGAGCTGCATGCAAGCCAGGCTAATGGTGACTATGAATCATCGGTACTGCGTATCATTAATTCAATTCAAACGGGCGAATTGGAGCAAGCGGTTGAAAAGGCTGATGCTCACCTAGAAAAATTCCCTAACAGCCAAGTTGCACATTTACTCAGGGCGGATGCGCTAAGTGCACTTACCGGGCCGTTAGACACTGTGGCCGCTAATGCGAATTTGCCAGAGTTAAGTGTTGATGGTTTAACCCATCAAATACGAAATCGTTGGAGGCATCAAACTGATCATGCCGCGATCGTACATGGAAAGGTTCCCGCTAGCCTATTAGATATGGGTAATCATCCCTATGTAATCGTCGCCGATATGTCACAAGGGCGCCTGTATCTGTATCAAAATGACTCAGGCAAGCCAAGGCTGCTGCACGACTACTATATGTCGGTCGGATCCGCTGGTTACGGAAAGCAGGTCAGCGGAGACAATAAGACGCCGGTTGGTGTGTATGCTATCACCCGCTACATTGAAGGTAGTGCGCTGCCAGATTTATACGGTAAAGGTGCGTTTCCAGTCAATTATCCTAATCGTTATGATCGCTATTTGAAGCGAACAGGCTATGGAATCTGGTTGCATGGCACTCCATCGAACACCTACGCTCGATCGCCTTGGTCTAGTGAAGGTTGCTTTGTACTGAGTAATGATGACCTACTTGATATCGCTAAGTTCATAAGCGCGGAACAACGCACACCGGTTGTTTTGGCTGACAGCATCGAATGGCTTGCATTGGACAAGCTCGAGACTCGCAAAAGATCGTTGCTCGATGTCATTGAGCAGTGGCAGCGCGACTGGGAGAGTCTCGACACGAATGCCTACATCTCGCATTATCAGGTTGATGATTTTAACTTAGGTAAAGGTGATTACGCAGCGTGGAAGAAACGAAAGAAGGTTGTTAATGAGGCGAAAACATTTGTTCAGATCGATCTCGAGATTAACAGTCTATTTGCTTACCCAGGCGTTGGCGACATGTTTGTGGTGAAATACAAGCAGCGTTACCTAAGCGACAATTACTCTAGCGAATCAGAAAAAGAACAACTCTGGAAGCTTGATAAGCACGGCCGTTGGCGCATCATTTACGAAGGCGAAGCATGAGGCAGGTCAGATGTTTTGAGCCAACTGACTATATCTTGCCAAATTCTAGTGCTCTCGTATGTACTCAGAATTATTCACCAATGCGGCAGCTCTAAAGTAATAATGCTGTTTTCCTAAGCTTTTATTTTTCTCAGCGTTTAGGGACCCTGTTCAAGAACAATGACAAGAGCAATGAATAGAAATCAACAACGCCATACGGCGAGTAAGTGTAGATGTTTGCGTGTGGTTTAAAGCTATCAAATTCACCGGTTAGCCATTGGGCATGAAACCCACTAGAGGCGATTTCTCTTAGGTGCTTGTTGGGTATTGTTAGGTGCTTGTTGGGTATTGATTGCTGTTGCTCAGTTCGAAATAAGCTGTTGCTCAGTTCGAAATAGAAAAGTATCTTTAAAAAGATAAAGATGCCTAGGACAGGCGAAATACCGTGTGTGAGGTATTTCAAGGGATGTCGTTTGGGGGGACTGCCCGCCCTAGGCAATTCTTTCGCTAGAAAAACGATTTGTTACTTTCACTCTGTAAATGAAATCACTTTCTAGAATTCAGTGTGTTAAGTGATAAGAACGGTAATCCAAATAAGTTAGGAATACAAGATTTTTTATCTAAAAAGATCTAAAAAATAGTTAACCGTTAACCCACTCAGCTAATTGCGTACGCATTTCACTGACGCCCAAGTAGCTTTCAGACGAAAACGGCTCTACTGCAAACTGGCCTGGTACTTTACTTAATTGCTTCTCTACATTAAGAACGGTCGAGAGCACTTTTCCGCGCTTAAATTTATCAGCTTTGGTTAACAAAATCTGTGTCGGTAGATCAGAGTCGCTTGCCCAATTGACCATTTGCCAATCTAGGTCGGTCAACGGGTGGCGAATGTCCATCAACAAAACTAATACTCTTAAATTTTCGCGATCGGCTAGGTATTTGTGAATAGTATCCTGCCATTTCTTCTTTACTGATAGAGGCACTTGGGCAAAACCGTAGCCAGGTAAATCCGCCAGACGAGCAGTCTCTCCCATGGAAAAAAAGTTTATTTGCTGAGTTCTGCCAGGTAATTTACTGGTGCGAGCGAGCTTGCGACGGTTGCAGATAGCGTTTATAGCGCTTGATTTACCTACGTTTGAGCGCCCAGCGAAAGCGATTTCAATAAGATCGTCGTTGGGAAATTGATGTGGCTCAGCGGCACCGAGTAAGAACTCTGGACTGCGGAGTATCTCGGGTAATTGAGCCTTAGAGTCGCCGACATTGCTGCTTGGCGTATTTTTATTATCTGACATATGGCGATTGTAGCAAAAAAGCGGCACCCTAGTATGCTATATACTGATTCAGTGTAGAGCCTAAATTTTGCGAAAACGCTCACCTGGACTTGAGAGACATGGGTTAGCATGATATAAAACCGACCACAGAGAAATACATCTCTTCGAGCTCATTTTTGGAGGCTCCAAACATGTTTAAAAAATTATTATTATCTGTCGCCGTATTAGTTTCTAGCGTTGCTACCAGCAATATTGCATTTGCTGCTGGAGATGCTGAAGCTGGTGAACTCAAGTCGGTTGTTTGTGCTGCGTGCCATGGCGTGAAAGGTATCAGTATGGTGCCGATTAACCCAAACTTAGCGGGTCAAGTTCCGGGCTATATTGCCTCTCAGTTAGCCGCGTTTAAGTCTGGTGAGCGAGCCAATGCAATTATGGCTGGGCAATCGGTTGGCCTATCGGCCGAAGATATGGCTGATCTAGACGCTTACTATTCTTCATTGGTGCCTAATATTGAAGTTAAGTTAACGGAAGAAGACAAACAGCTTGCTGAGGCTGGTGCCAAAATTTATCGTGGTGGTTTCGCCGATCGCGGTATTGCTGCTTGCATGGCTTGCCATGGACCAAGTGGCCACGGTATACCTAAGAATTATCCGCGCGTTTCGGCTCAACATAAAGAGTATTTAGAACAATCTCTGTTAGCCTACAAAAAAGGTGAGCGTAAAGGTTATAACGGTATTATGTACAGCATTGCCTTTGGCCTATCAGAGTTACAGATAAAGCAACTTTCGGCCTACATGGCAGGTTTAAATTAGAGCCTTATTCATTAGGGCTTACGTTTAAGCACCTTAAGGTTGCGCCAATCTGCCAGCGTCAGTGCTCGGCAAATAAAAAGACCGCAAGCCAATTGGCTGCGGTCTTTTTTTGCTCTACTTATTTATTTTAGTTGAATTATCGGTGCTTAATTATTGGTGCTAAGGCGCCGATTTATTCAGGACGGCGTTGCCTTGACCTTACCCGCCATTCTTTCGTTGCGTGCTTCGGCCTCAGCCCAATCTTTAGGCAGAGTTTTAGCGGCCCAGAAGAATGCAGCAATAGATATAACATATGGAACAACCAAGGATGTAATGGACAGTCGTAGAGCATGAACCTCTCCATACTGTTCGGTCAAAGCCGAGCTTGCTAGACCAATATAGGTTGGTCCTCCGCCAAGAGCGATCAGATTTAAGATTAAAAAGAATAGTGCGGTAGACATTGCGCGCATATTAATTGGCGCTAGTGTTTGAGCTGCTGCAAAACTTGGGCCTAGGTATACGCCAGCGGAGACTAGATAAACAGTCAGCAGTGCCAAGTGTGTAAATATATTTTGAACCCAAAATGCGGCGATTAAAGCGGGCACACCAACCAGCAACACTGCGCCTGGTAGCCACCCGTAGGCGCTGATATTTTTTTTCGCCAATTTTTCGGTAATGACGGCTCCAAAATAGGTGCCTGCGCCATAGCCGACAAGGTGGATAAGACCAAGCATTAGCATTAACCAGCGAAACTTCCCATTGCCTAGACCCGGCGCGTATTCTGGTAGAAAACGAACGATATAGTCGACCCCCCAGTTAGCAACCGCATAACCTCCAAAGCTTACCCATGCGATGCCCATACACATGGCCCACCAGCTCGGGATTTTAGCTAGCGTTTTGATTGACTCGCTAATACCAACAGGCTCTAAGTCAATGTTTTCGCCTTCCATTTGGCCGCGTTTTGGTTCGTGAACCACTAGCGCTATAATCAATGCTAAAACGATTCCAGCAATACCAAGTGAAATAAGAGTGCCTCGCCAACCAAGAGTCTCAACCAGCATGCCGGCTAAGATATACGAAAATGCAATGCCAATTGGAATGCCTAGCGAGTAGATACCAAGTGCGCTGGCACGTTGCTCCTTTGGATATAAGTCTGAAATTATCGAGTGAGAGGGCGGCGAGCCGCCAGCTTCACCAATGCCAACCCCTGTTCTGGCAATAAGCATGGTTGTAAAGCTATTAGCCATGCCGGTAAGCGCGGTAAATAAGCTCCAGAAAAAGACTGAAAAACTAATGATCTTTTTGCGGCTATAACGGTCGGCTAGCCACGCTATTGGTATGCCAACGGTGGTATAAAGTAAAGCGAACCCAAAACCTTTGAGCAGGCCTAATTGCCAATCTTCAAAACCAAGGTCGGCTTTAATACTCGGTGATAATGCGCCCATAATCTGGCGATCTATAAAGCTAAATATGTAGGCTAGCGTTAATAGCCATAATACAAACGTACGGTAATTACTTGTCTCGGCCATATTGGACTGACTCATACACTCTCCTATGTTTTTACGGTCTGTTTTTCAGACACTTTTTATTTGAGGTCTTTCTTTACTTTAATAATTCTTTTACAACGTTCCTGATCGATGAGGATATCAGGTATAAGTTAAAAGAAAGATGATTTTGAATTTGCTGAAAAACGCAGGTCAGCGTTTTTAAGATTGAATGGCGAGCCGGTAGTGAGCTTATTGTTACCAGCCAGTAGACAGCGTGAGACAAGCAACTTGAATTTGAAGTCGAGGTCTAAGACGTAGACCTGCAGTAGTCGCCTCACTGAGGCTAATTGGCTCGTAACTAGTGAGCCAACGAAGCGCTGGGGTTCGATCTTACTTGAACGAGTCTTACTTAAGCGCTTTCGCGAGCATTGACTTCTGCATGCAAGGCGTCTAAATCATGCACCAAATATCGGCCGTCTTGTTTGGTGATAGTGCCAACGCAGGACCAGGTTCGAAATATCTTGTTGACGCGTTGCCGTGATCCGCCGCTCATAAGGGCGATGTCTGATTGAGAGAAATCGAGCGGCAGCTTTATACCTTCTGGCGTTTCTTCTCCAATTAAGTTTACTAGGTGTAAAACTTTGGCAGCAACGCGAGCCTGTAGTGTTTTAAACAATAGCAGTTCCACCAAGTGGTATAGCTGCTGTGTGCGGCCAATCATGTCGTGTAAAATATTTTTATAAAATACAGTGTGGTTGTCTAATGCTGACTCGATCACATCGATCGGGATTATTAACACTTTTGTATTCGCGGCGGCCGATGCTTCCACTGGCATCACAGAACTTTCATGCAATGCGCCCTCGCCAAACCAATTGCCCGTTTCCCATATGGTTAGAGGAAAAATATCGCCTTCATCGCCGATTAGTGAAATGCTAATTAACCCTTCAATAATGCAGTATAGATATTTTTGTGTGTCGCCAACGGTATAAAGGACCTCATCGGTCGCGTATGTGGTTAATCGAGAAAGCTCTACTAACCTTGTGGTTTCTTCGTCATTTAGTCCAATAAACCATCCTTGATTTGTGACTACTCTTAGTACCTGCTGTTTTTCTAAATCGGTCATATTAGGTTTTGACTAAGTATAAATTGGAAAATTTTCGATCGCTTATTTTATGCTCTTACGTTATGTAAAAGTGGCGTGGTTCTTGATTGAGGTTTCGCCACCTATTGCAGTTGCGTCACAAGCACAATAGCTAGTATGGAGCCTGCCGATAACGCGAGCGGGTTGGTTTATAAATGTAACTTGTGTGACATTAACACGAAGAGTCCCAGCGAACCGAGTTTTACTGTGAACATTAGTAAATAGTAAGGTCAATCTTTAGATTTACCCACTTTTAGGGCTCTAATTGATCTAGTTGTGGCCTTGTGAGTCACGATTGGCGTCGCTGAAGCTTATAAAATCCAGGCTTAATAATTTTTGTTTACGCATCTCTAAAATTATCACCAATACAGTGCCGCCAATCAAGCCAGCAAAATGTGCTTCGGGAACAGCTGGCCACGCTAGCGTTGAGAATATCGACAGCCCAGAAAAGTATTCGACTGCAATTTTAGCTAATGACAGAGCTAGCGTAACCACGCTGGCGACTTTGTAATCGGCGAGTTGATATAAAAAGTAGAGGGCAATCAATAGCATAGAGTTCAGCGCTCCCGATAAACCAGCGTAGGCATCGAGCGTAAACAGGCTTGCCAGGTAAAAGTTAACGCCGACCACACCGGCGGCTAGCGCTAGCCCGAGTACTTTTCGCGAGGTCTGCTCAATAATGCTACCAAGGATGATAAAGGCGACAACATTCCAAGTTAAATGCTCGATGCTTATGTGCGCGAAATGGGCACTAAGCCATTGCCAAATTCTAGTGCCTTCGCCATTGTGCCAAATAAGGTGGTCGGGTATTGCCCCACCTAGGAAAAACACGCATATAGTCGTCAAAGCAATGCTTATAGTTACAATCGGTAATCGCATAGTGGTGCTCCGCTAAGGAAAGTCAGAAGAGTTGCTTCGCTGGTGAGTGAAGCAACTCTAATGGATTATGGTTTATCGGTTATTGAGCCTTATTGCTAATAATTCGACGTCGTAACCAAGCGAAAGCGATTGGCATCATCAGCAATAAGGTCAGCGGACTGATAGCTCCGCCACCGCCACCACCGCTATAACTTGGGCGTTTAGTGGGGAACGCAGGCGTGTTTTGGTCGACTTGTTGCTGACTTACCGGCGACCCGGCGCGCTTGTTTTGAGCGGCTAGTTCTGATTCGCGACGCTCTCGGTTGTTACGCTTAATACCGTTGGCCTTAAATTGCTCGTCGGTCATGACAATCATCGAGGTGTAGTCGGTGACTAAACCATATTCGATTGCGGTGCTGATAATCGCCGATGAGTCATCCTCTAGTTTTGTTCCAAGATAATTCGATTTATCTTTTAGCTGCGCGATGGTCGCGTACGCCCAGAGACGTTCTATTTCAGGGTTGCTGGTAGCCTGTTTTGGGAAAGAAAACTTAGTTTTATATTGTTTATCTTGGCCCGAAATCTTCGCATTTAGAACCGCCAGCGCTTGGCCATCACCGTAATAATGACCAAAGATAACCATTTGTTGACCGCGATAAAGGGTTGCTGTTTTACTCGACACTAAGTCAGACGTTTTTATGCCCTTTATGTCCAGACTAACGTCGTGCATTGCCTGATACTTAACTTTTTCAATCGCACTCAGCATGACGCCCATAATGTCATCGCTATTTGAAACGCTAGTAGCGAAACCCTTAGAAGCCTTGGTCATTGCTTCAAGCATAGGTCGGTTGGCGCCATTGCCCATGATGGCGGTAAACAAACGCACATCTTGCTTGCTCATCAAGTCTAGAAAATGGTGTTTCTCTGTTTTACCAACGTTGGCAACACCATCGGTAATTAAGACGATGCTTGAAGTGCGGTCGCTGTCTAGCTGACTGATCGCCTTGTGCAAACCCTTATAGAGATCAGTGCCGCCGCGTGGCGACGAATTATCTAGGGCCTTGGTGATCTTGGCGACTGAAACGTCGCTGGCATTGATCCAGCCAGTGCCGAGCTCTTCAACGCGGTCATCAAAAAGCAGTACACGAAAACGATCTTGATCTGAAAGTTTGCTTAGCGCTTGGCTGGTAGCATCCATAAGCGTTTGATACTTACCTGACATTGAGCCAGAGCGGTCAAGCACAAATACCCAGTCGCGGCCTTCTGTGATCGGTTGAAGGTCAACACCAGGGGTAACCGTTAGCATGAATGTGCCGCGGCGTTTGCCCGGCTCTCGATGAGCAACTAATTCTATCGCGCCTGGCAAGTCTTGCTGCAACCGCCAGTAAACGACCACGTCTTGATCGAGTGAACTTACCGGCCTACCATGACTACCGATTTCAGCGCTAGCAAATTCGGCGATACGCTGATCTTCTCGGTTATCTATGTCAGTGCTATTCGGCTCAGCAACTATTGGTGCTGAAACGGCTGTCCCATTGTTGCTGATTGCGAGCTGCCAATTCTGAGAGTCGGTCTTTAGTATCGTGGCGTGGCTATGAGCCGGCGCACGAACAGCATCAATCGGAAAGCCAGAACGAAGCTTCAGATCGAAATTGAAGCTACTACTGACCTTACTATCGGTTTGCCAGAAATCGATCTTGGCCTGGTCTGTGCTGCCGTCCTCTAACGGGTAAACATAGCGGCCAATACCGCCTTCTACATCGGCTGCTTGCATATACACCAAGCGTGTTTTGGTTGTTTGCTGAGGTCGCACTGGCGATATGCTCGATTGAAAACGAAAGAATGATTTTTTCTCGGTTAAACCCGCGTCTCGCCCAGCGGCCTTCTCTGTTTCATAGAGCTGCTTGGCGCGTTGTTTCTCGACGACTTCACCAATAATTGGCTTATTGTCGATCCACACGGTGAATTCCGCTACTGAGCCATTCTCTGGAACGGGGAACTCGTAAACAGCTTCGAGTTCACTGCTTGATGGGTTGAAAAAGGTATTTTCAACTGTGGTGATGGCGTAGCCATCTTCAATCGTCACCGAGACGATGTGATCTTGAATTTGTAATTGAGTATTACTGCCTTTGGGCGTGAGAAGGCCACTGGCATTTACTTGAGTAATACCTATTAATAAGCAACCGATCAGTAAGTAGCCTAAGGTGATAGCCGATGATTTAACTTGGTTTACTAACGTATTCATTTTTAGCTCCTACACTCAATGAGTGTCTGTGTTGACCAATGCCGTTATGCGCTGGCTTGAATAGTAGAAAGCTGACAATGAGTAATGGTGGTGTAATTGTAAACTTTAACCTTTAAAGTTCGAATTACTGATCTTGGGGTTCAGTATTATTGAACTTTATGATTATTGCTTACTTCTTTGTAAGGCTTATTTAATTATCGCCAAGCATCCTTATTGACGGAAAATTAACGCAATAATCATATTAGTGGGGGATTCTTCGATCTGGAGTTGAAACCGAACGAATCCTTAGCGTGCTCGTTGATAGCATCAGATCGAGTAAATCAGGAAATGTTGGTATCGCGATGGGCAATGATTGTCTATTTGACGGGTGTAAATGAGATTGTTACTATGCAGACCAGTACAGAAATCACTAGAAAACCTTATAGCCTAGTAGGTTGTGGCTTTGCTGTAGGCATTAAAAGGGGCTTAGGAGCTGAACGTTTGACTATTCAACCGAATGTAACTGAGCAAATTGCCTGCAGCTTTTTCTTGCTCGGACCGTTCGCCGTAATTGATCGGCAAGGCAATGTAATTACGCCCAAGGCTCAAAAGACCTGCGCCATGCTGGCGATGTTAATTCTCTCCCCGCGTGCTACCAGAACCCGTGTATGGCTTCGCGATAAACTTTGGAGTGACCGCTCAGAGGGGCAAGGGGCTGCGAGCCTCCGCCAAGCACTACTGGATGCTAGGCGGTCGCTAGGCGAGTTAGGTTGTGAGGTAATTCTCGCCGATAAGAAATCGATTTCTTTGGATTTAACTAAAATCACACTCGATACCGATGGTCTGCTATCGAGTGAGCACCAGCTGACGTCTGATCGCGAGGAATTGGAGCGTGCACTCAATGAAGACTTGCTTGAGGGTATGGATATCCGCGACCCCGAATTCGAAGACTGGCTAACGCTGGAGCGGCAAGTATGGCAGCGACGCGTTACTCAACAGCTCGAGTCAGAGAGTACGGTGGTGCCATTTGTTGATCAGCAATCTGAGCTACGGAACACCGGTCAAAAAATAGTTACCACGACGCTGATTATTCGCTTAGGCAATAATCAGCGGCCTACAAGTGGCGCTCAAGTTAACGATTGCATAGCCCGAGTTCGTGACGCCTGCGTTGATAGCGGCGGTCGAATATTTGATATACAACAACAGCATGTATCGATGGAGTTTCAACGCCCGCATGATGCGGTGCGTTTCGCGATGATGGTATCTAGGAGCTTGAATGAGCTTCTGGAGTCGCCATTGAGTATCGGAATTGGTATCAATAGCGGCTTGGTTTACCGAGATCACAATAGACTTTACGGTACCGAGGTTGATATTGCGTTTGCAGCCAGCAATAACGCTCAGCAACACACCGTGATGATTACTGAGGCGACAGCGACCTTAGTGCAAGGCAAGATTGACTATCAACTAAGCTTTGATCAAGAGTGTTCAGTAAGTGATATGGCTGGCCCTATTCGCTTATTCGCGGTGACCGATGGTGCCGCTAAGCAAGTGTCCTCTGAGCTAGAACAAGCGATGAACAGCAGTTTTTCCGGCACGGACGGGCCGTCGATCGGTGTTCTACCGTTTCGAGTCGCTGACGACTCTGTTCACGAATACATGAGTGAAGGCTTAGCCGACGATATAATTTTAGCCTTATCGAATAATCATTGGCTCAATGTAATCTCACGTAACTCTAGTTTTTCCTATCAGTACGATTCGGCTAATTCGAAAATGGTAGCTAACCAGCTCAAGGTTAACTACATCGTCGGTGGCACCGTTAAAGTTTTAAATTCGGTGATAACTATCATCGTGACGCTCGAGAGTGTGACCTCTAATTGTATAATTTGGTCAGAATCATTTTCGGTAAAAATGACAGAAATAATGCATTTACAAGAGCGTATTGCGACCAAGGTTACCGCGCATTTGTTACAGGAGCTTGGTAAGCATGAACAGGTTCGTGCGTATGAAAGCCGCATCGATGATTTGACCACTTGGCAGTTAGTACACCGAGGCCATTGGCATATGGCAAGGCGAACATCAACCGGCGTCGCGCGAGCAAAGAATCTGTACCAGCGTGCACTGGACCGTGACGAGTATCAATCGGATGCCTTGGTTGCATTAGCATGGTGGCATTTTTGGAAGGCTTGGTCTGAGCATGGTATTGGCGAAACCGACTATGATTTAGACCAGTCGATGCGTTTATGCCGTCGGGCATTGTTAATGGATCGCTCTGATGGCCGCGTTCATGCATACCTAGGTGCGATTGCCATTATGCGCAATCAAGCGAGCAACGCAGTTGGCTTCTTTGATGAAGCAATACGCCTTAATCCGAGTTTGTCGTTTGCCTATTCGTCTCGAGGTAGTGCAAATTTGTTACTCGGTAAGCCTGAGCTGGCCCCGACCGATATTCGTAATGCGTTGGCCTTGAACCCAGCTGATTATTATCGTTTTCACAGCTTGTCAGAATTGGCCGCCGCCTATTACTTTTCATCTGATTTGGATAAAGCGATCGAGGCCGCTGAAAGCTCATCGTTTTTAGCGCCAAGATACTGGTATGCCCGTTTGATCAAAATTGCTTGTCTGATTACCCGAGATAACGCTGGAGATCGACAAGCCGCAGCAAAGGAAAAGGTCGAAATCACTAATCGGGATATTAATGTGAGTGATGAAAAAATTCGAGCAATCCCATTTATTAACCGTCAATACAATCAGCGGCTGATCGAAATTTACAAGGAGGTTTAGCCATGCCGAAGGTAAAATATTACGACCGGGTCGACGATCTAAAGTCGACCAATCTTGAGTCAAGCTTACCGCCGTTTGATATTGAAAAATTACGTAGCAAAGGGTTTCTTGCTAAGACCTTAGCGCCACTCTTTAGAACCCCGTTAACCTTGCTCAAGCTATTGCGCTGGGGGTGCCCTACATTTTGTGTTGGCCGTATTGTGCTAGTAACTCGCGCTGACGATGTTCGAGAAGTGCTAACCAACACTAAAGTGTTTCACGTACCCTTTGGCATTGAGATGAAAGTGGTCAGTGGTGGTGGCGACTTTATTCTTGGAACCAATGACGGTGCTGTATACCGAGCACAAAAAAAGGTCATTTTGAAAGCCTTTCCGCCTGACGAAATGACTGATCTTATCACCGAAATTACAAGTCACGCTGCAGAGCAGAGCATACGTACGATGTCATCGACGATGAACCCGGTCGATGTTCTTTTTAAACCGGCTGCACTGGCGGTGTGTGAACAATACTTCGGCTTAATCATCGGTAACAAAGAGCGGTTTTATCAATCGTCGTTAGCGGTTAGTTCGCTATTGTTCGCCGATATGTCCGGTAGTGCCTCAGTGCGTGAGCTGGCGATGAGTGGTGCGCAAACAATGTTAGAGGTCATCGACCACTCGATACGCCAAGCAAAGGGTTCTACTGATGTTCCGAAATCAGCATTAGCCAAGCTGCTTGAGGCGCATAAATCGAACCCTGACGATGTTCCGTTAAAAGATATTCGCGCCATTATGATGGGCATGATCCTCGGTTTTCTGCCGACCACTATGTTGGCATTAGGCAATGTGCTCGAAGTGATACTAGGCAAGGAGGAGGCACACGCAGCGGTATTAGCGGCGATCAACGAGGGTGACGACACTTTGTTATGCTCGGTAGTCGGCGAAGCAATGAGATTCAACCCAATTCAGATTGGGCCGTTTAGGGTTTGCCAGCAAGACTATGTTATTGCTGAGTCGACCAAGCGCAAAAAGAAAATTGCCAAGGGATCGTTGGTTATACCTTCGACGCTCTCGGCGATGTTTGATCCAACAAATATTGATCAGCCAGACGAGTTTCGGCCAAACCGCGAAGCCCGCGATTCTATGATCTTCGGTTACGGTTTACACAGTTGTATTGGCGCACCAATGGCCAGAGCCTTTTCAACCCAAGCGGTTAAAGCGCTATTTGAGCTACCAGGCTTAAGGCGCGATCATGGTAAAGCGGGAAAGTTGACCCGAATTGGTATTTTCCCCGAGTCGATCAGCATGAGTTGGAAGCAACTGGATAAGGTCGGCGATCAACAACAATGGTTTTCCACCGTTTGTATGCCAATCAAGAATACTGAGGCGCTTTCGGCCCTAGAGTCAGCGCTTGAGTCCTTGGGAAACGTCGCTTGCGGCTCGCCCGAGATAGAGTCTGGTAATCAATTATTGGTTGAGGCACTCAAGCTGTCTGATGTTATACATTTTGCCAGTGGCTGTATTAGTGCTGCCCATTTTGAAGGCAATGCCGACCAGGAAAAGGTCGTCGAGCCAGCGCATCTTTTATTTGAAATTTCGGGTGATTTGCCGGAACATTTATTGCTTGATCATTTTGCCAGCATTGCCGATCCAATACTCGGTAATGAGATAAAGGCCGCGGGTGACTACGCCCTTAGCAAGAAATTAGTCTCGGTTCTGATGGCAAACCGGCTACGCAATGTCGACCCACTCAGTCTTAACCTAGGGCTAAATTTTAACGGCACGCCGGGGCATAGTGTTAAACGCATCAAGAAGGAAGCTGAGCTGTCAAAATTGATCTACCAATTGGTGCTCAATGAAACTCAAACATCAGCAAGTAATTCGCTTGAGCGATTGAAGCAAATTCGTCAACAAGTTGCCTCTCAAGGAGACTTTAACTGGGCGTTTACCTCGGTGAGAAATCGTCTGTCTGAAGGAGAAAAAGGCCTATTAAAATATTTATTTGATTACCTTCGCCAACCTTGGTCACTGGCGCCAGTGATCACCATCGCGTTTTTTATCTTAATAAATTTTCAAATTCTGGGCGGAGCCCAGTCTGGCTGGTGGGCAAATATCGGTCGTGTTGGTGCCGCAATCAGCATGACGGTTATTGGTGCGGTGTTGCTCATCGGGTCAATTGCCAGCGCTGTTGTGGCCTATTTGCGTCGCTTGGAAACCCGTGATCCAGCAGACTTGATAGTGCCCGAGCAGGCCAACTATGACCAAGTAACCTTGAGAGAAAATCAGCTAAGGCATAATCATATGTTTTCCGTCTCGCGAATAAAAAATAGCTTTATGCGCTCGCTATTATTGAGAGGCGTTCTCTGGTCGATAAAGCTATCGGCAGGATATAAAAATTCACCCGGCGTTGTCTCGGTTATCAATTCAATACACTTTGCTCGCTGGGTGCGAATTCCGGGCACACGCCAACTGGTTTTTTTTAGTAATTATGGCGGTAGTTGGGAGTCCTATTTGGAGGACTTCATTACCAAGGCATCGGCCGGCCTAACCAGCATTTGGAGTAATACTGTTGGCTTTCCACGCACTCGATACCTCGCTCAAAGTGGTGCTAAATTAAGTGAGCCATTTAAATATTGGGCGAGGCAACAACAAAGGCCAACGCCATTTTGGTATGTGGCATACCCTAATGTGACTACCAAGGATATTCGCAAGAACGCGATGATACGTCAGGGCTTTGCCGGTATCAACGACGTGCGTGAGGCTGATCAATGGTTCTCGCTGTTTGGTTCTTCCTATCGCCCGCGCGCCAGTTTGGATAAGTCGAATATTCAATCTTTGTTATTTGGTGGTATGGGTAAGCGCTTACCGCATAGCAAACTGTTGTTTATTTCGTTGGCTGAAAAAGGCAATCGAGCCGAGGTTAAAGCGCTATTGGCACATATAGTTGAGCAAGTTAATTTTGGTGAAAAGGCTTATAGCAATCCGGTCTGGCAAGTGGCATTCAGTTACCGAGGTTTACAACGCTTAGGCTTGTCTGATGAAACCGAACCTAATCGAATTTTTCCGAACGTATTTTGTCAAGGCGTAGATAGTGTTACGCGCTCACAAATTCTTGGTGATCGGGGGATGAGTCACCCCGATAAATGGCGGTGGGGCAGCGGCGAAAATAGAGCCGACCTAGTGTTGATGTGCTACTTCGAAGAGCAAGCTCAGGCCGAGCCTAATCTGCGAAAATTAGGAGCATTAATTGATGCCGCAGAGGCTAAAATTGTTTGGCAGCAAGATTGTCAGGTAGAAATTAATGATCAAGGTAAGGCGGTTGAGCCGTTTGGTTATGTCGATGGCATTTCGCAGCCAATCATCAAGGGCACGAGTCGCAGCCAGTACAGTGATCAGCAGGATCACTTGATCGCCCCTGGGGAAATTCTATGCGGATACCCTGATCAGCGCGACAATATTTCGCCCTCGCCGGTAGTCGGATTTGCCAAAGATATTGCCAATGTGCTGCCGCAAGAGCCATTTCAATCTAGGCCCGATGCGCGTAAAGATTTTGGCTTTAATGGCAGCTATCTGGTGATTCGTCAGTTGCAACAAAACGTCGATGCCTTTAACTCGTTTTGCGAAAGCAAATCTGAGGAGCTTAAACAGAGTAAAAAAATAGACTCGGCTAGTGCGGAATCGATCAGTGCTGACTGGATTGGCGCAAAAATGCTTGGGCGCTGGAAAGATGGTCGACCGCTGGTAAGGTTTCCGTCTGAGAATATGCTCGGTGAGGCGGGCAATAACTTTCGCTACCGTAAAGAAGATCCACAAGGTCTGCAATGCCCGCTTGGTTCACATATCCGCAGAGCAAATCCTCGAGATAGTTTGGGTGACGATACTGAAACTCAAATAGGCCTATCGAATCGGCATCGAATTTTACGCGTAGGGCGTTCGTATCAGCGAGATAATGGCAAGGAAAAAGGCTTGATGTTCATGTGTTTGAACGCCGACATTGAGCGCCAGTTCGAGTTCATACAGCAAACTTGGTTGGGTAATTCAGGCTTTCATGATCTGATGGGCGAAACCGACTCGATTACCGTCGGCCAATGCCCAATGAACAATAAGTTTACCATTCCATCGTATCAGGGCAGTACCACACTGACCGGCCTGCAATCATTTGTGACCACCAAAGGCAGCGGCTATTTCTTTATGCCTGGGCGTCAGGCACTTAACTTTTTACTTAATTTATAGCTGTTTGCCCTGTTGTTATTTGACTTGTTATTTGAATCGTCACTTGAGTCGTAATTTCAACCGCTATTACAGCTTGTAGTTTAGTTGCTAAGCGCATTCGCGGCCTTAGATTGATTGACCCGGTTTAAACGCTTGGAAATAAAATTTCCAGTATCAACAATCGACTCCAGGTTTACCCCAGTCTCAATGCCTAAGCCGTTTAATAAGTACAACACATCTTCAGTTGCGACATTGCCCGAGGCACCCTTGGCATACGGGCAGCCGCCGAGTCCGGCGACCGAGCTGTCAATGGTTGAGATACCTGCCTCAAGTGCGGCGACGATGTTGGCGACTGCTTGACCATAGGTATCGTGGCAATGAATCGCTAATCTGTCTACCGCCACCCGGCTTTTGACCGCTTCGATCATGGCTCTCACATTGTTTGCAGTGCCTACTCCAATAGTATCGCCTAAGGATATTTCATAGCAGCCTAAATTAATTAGCTGCTGACTTACCTTAGCAACTTGTTGTGGTGAAATTGCGCCGTCATATGGGCAGGCTATTACGCAAGAAACATATCCCCTAACTCGAATATTATTATGTCGAGCCTTTTCTACAACAGCCTCAAAGCGAGCGAGACTTTGTTCAATACTGCAATTAATGTTTTTTTGTGAAAAACCTTCGGATGCAGCTGCGAATACGGCGATTTCATCAACACCTGATGCAATCGCGCTGTCTAAGCCTTGAAGGTTTGGGGTCAGAGCTGAATAGGTGATACCAGTCTGACGGTTTATCTGCTGAAACAGCTGGTCAGAACTTGCCATTTGAGGCACCCATTTGGGCGACACAAAACTGCCAGCCTCAATGTTCGTCAAGCCTGATTGGGATAAGCGATTAACCAATTCTACTTTATCTTTGACTGATAAAAGCTCGGCTTCGTTTTGTAGGCCGTCACGCGGGCCTACTTCAAATATTCTGGCCGATGTCGGCAGGCTGACATTACTCATCAGGGCTTCTCATCACTGGCAGTATCTGTTGTAAAAGTAAGTAGTTCAGAGCCGCCATCGACCAGCTCTCCTTTAGCGTAAAATACGTCAACGATACAGCCACCACTAGGCGCTTTAATGGCATGCTGCATTTTCATCGCCTCCATAATAATTAAGCTGTCGCCCTCTTTTACTCGGCTGCCAGCTTCGACTAGTACATCAACGACGGTGCCGTTCATCGGCGCATTAAAATGACTATTTGAGGTGGCATCTTGAGCATCGCCATAATCGCGCTGGGCGATATCAAAGGCGATCGTTTGACCGTCGATAAATAAGCTATAGCCGACAAGGCTCTTAAGTATTGTTACGCGTTGGTTATGGCCATTGACAGTGGCTTGAAGTTCGCCGTCAACGTATCTGCCAGCAACATCATAGCTATTGTCGTCAACGTTAATTCGGTAGCTCTGAGTGCTTGGCTTATGTTCTATTTCAGCGATGTAATCTTGCTGATCAATAGACAGTGTTAATCGCTGAGTATTACTTTGATTCAACCGCCAGGTATTTATTTTTGTCCACGGCGTATCGGCTTTGCTTTTATTTAAGATCAAAAATAGACTGACCAAAGGCAATACCACGTAAGAGTCGATGGTCGGCTTTTGGAATAAGTCATCAGCATGTTTTTCGATAAAACCAGTATCCAGTTCGGCATTAGCAAAAGCGGTATGACTGGCTAATGTGCGCAGAAACGAAACGTTACTGGTGATGCCGCTAATGTTGTATTGATCTAAAGCCGTCACCAATTTATTCAACGCCAGTGCTCGAGTCTCAGCCCAAACTACCAGCTTAGAAATCATCGGGTCGTAGAAAGGGCTAACCTCGTCGCCAGCAACGACTCCTGTGTCGATGCGAACTGTTTTATTGGTTTCAGGTAGCTTCAAGCCGATCAGTTTGCCAGCGGTAGGTAGAAAATCGTTATATGGATCTTCGGCGTAAACACGTGCCTCGAAGGCATGCCCGTGAATTTTCAAGTCGGCTTGTTTGGCGGGTAATCGCTCACCGGCTGCGACTAATAGTTGCCACTCGACTAAATCTTGGCCGGTGATCATTTCGGTAACGGGGTGTTCTACCTGAAGGCGCGTGTTCATTTCCATAAAGTAGAAAGAGCCATCTTGGTCTAATAGAAACTCAACGGTACCGGCTCCTTGATAATCGATTGCCTGCGCAGCTCGAACTGCAGCGTCGCCCATTTTTTCACGAAGTTGCGCTGAGAAATTAGGCGCAGGAGCTTCTTCAATTACTTTCTGATGTCGCCGTTGTACCGTGCAATCGCGCTCAAATAAATGTAGGGCATTGCCATGTGAATCACAGAATACTTGAAATTCGACGTGGCGGGGTGCGGTTAAATATTTTTCGACCAACATGTCGTCGTTGCCAAAACTAGAGAGTGCTTCTCGTTTTGCCGCATCTAACTCGTTATCAAACTCGGCTTCAGACCATACCTGACGCATGCCTTTGCCGCCACCGCCGGCAATTGCTTTTAGTAGCACCGGATAGCCCATGTCGTTTGCAGCATTCTTTAAAATCTGAGGGCTAGGGTCTTCGCCATGGTATCCGGGTACTAGCGGTACACCGGCTTTTTCCATGATCGTTTTAGCGGCTGATTTTGAACCCATCGCTTTGATTGCAGGAATAGGTGGGCCGATAAATACCAGTTTATTATCATGGCATGCTTGCGCGAACTTGGCATTCTCGGATAGAAAACCATAGCCCGGATGAATCGCCTGAGCGCCTGTTTTTAAGGCGGCGGCTATGATTTTTTCAATAACTAAATACGATTCACTGGAAGCTGCTGGCCCGATGTGAATCGCTTCATCGGCCAATTTTACGTGTAAAGAATTTCGGTCTGCTTCAGAATAGACGGCCACGGTTTTAACACCAAGCCGCTTGGCTGTGTTAATAACTCGACAAGCAATTTCGCCTCGATTGGCAATAAGTATTTTATTAAACATAGCGTTACTCAGGTGAATTTTGTTGCCAAGACGGTGAGCGTTTTTCAAAGAACGCATTCAGCCCTTCTTGCCCTTGCTCTGATGCTCGCAGCCGGGCGATAACGTCGCTAGTCTCATTCATTAGCTGCTCATCAATACTGCAATGCGCAACTTGGCTAATCAATTGTTTAGAAATCTTAATTGCGTTGGGGCTATTGGCTAATAGCGCAACAATAAATTTCTCAAGAATATCGTCTAACTGTTCAAGTGCGGTAACTTCGCTTACCAAGCCTAGAGATCGGGCGGTATCGGCTGAGAAACGCTCGGCAGTAAGAAAATATCGACGGCATGCGCGTGCGCCAATGGCGGCAATAACGTAGGGCGAAATAGTCGCCGGCGCGATGCCAACCTTCACTTCGCTTAGGCAAAAGCTGGCGTTATCACTGGCGACCACCATGTCGCAGCAACTCGCCAGACCGACCGCACCCCCATAGGCAGCACCTTGCACGCGCGCGATTGTCGGTACACTGAGCGTATTCAAGGTTTGCAGCATAACTGCTAGTTTTCTTGCGTCGGCCAGGTTCTCTTGATACGAGAAATCAACCATGCGCTTCATCCAATTTAGATCACCACCAGCGGAAAAATTTTTACCGTTTGCAGCCAACACCATCAGCTTGACGTTCTGATCTTGATTGATCTGAGTGAATAAACTCGTCAGCTGGGCGATGATGACATCATCAAAGGCATTGTGTTTTTCTGGGTTATTCAAGGTGACAGTAGCGACCCCGCGTTGGTCTAGTTGATAGAGCACTGGCTCACTTACAACTTCTGAATTACTCATGTCTGTTGAATCACTCATAGCTACATCCTGAACACGCCATAGCGTGTCTCTTCAATTTCTTTATTAAGTGAGGCCGAGATAGCTAACCCCAGCACTTGGCGAGTATCGGCAGGGTCGATAACGCCGTCATCCCAAAGTCGTGCAGAGGCATAATGTGCATGGGCTTGAGCTTCGTACTCATCAATAATGGGTTGCTTGAATGCGGTTTCGTCTTCGGCACTCCAGTGTTCACCAGACTTTTCTTTCTGGGCGCGTTTTACTTGAGATAAAACGCCGGCCGCTTGCTCGCCACCCATCACTGAGATGCGGGCGTTTGGCCACATGAACAAGAAGTTAGGGTCATAGGCGCGACCACACATCCCGTAATTTCCGGCGCCATACGAGTTACCTATCAGAACGGTGAATTTTGGAACTTTGGCACAGGCCACAGCCATCACCATTTTTGCACCGTGCTTAGCAATGCCACCAGCTTCGTATTGCTTGCCGACCATAAAGCCGGTAATGTTTTGTAGAAACACCAAGGGAATTTTTCGTTGCGCACATAGCTCAATAAAATGAGCGCCTTTCTGTGCTGATTCGCTAAACAAGATACCATTATTGGCGACTATACCAATAGGGTAACCCATAAGGCGGGCGAAGCCGCAGACTAGCGTAGTACCAAATAATGCTTTGAATTCATCAAACTCAGAGCCATCAACGATGCGCGCAATTACCTCGCGCACATCAAAGGGCTGACGCTTGTCTTTAGGAATAATGCCGTACAATTCTTTACTGTCGTAGAGCGGTTCGACACTGTCTTTAACGTCTAATTGATTGGGCTTAATGCGATTCAACCTGGCGATCGATTGGCGTGCTAGTTGTAGCGCATGACTATCGTTTTGAGCGTAGTGGTCAGACACCCCAGATTGGCGGCAATGCACATCGGCACCTCCCAATTCTTCGGCACTAACTACTTCACCTGTGGCCGCTTTTACCAGTGGCGGGCCAGCTAAAAAAATGGTCGCCTGATTAGCAACAATGATGGATTCATCAGCCATTGCAGGCACATAGGCACCACCTGCGGTACACGAGCCCATGACCACGGCAATCTGTGGAATATTTTGTGCTGACATATTGGCTTGATTGAAGAATATACGACCAAAATGTTCTCGATCAGGGAACACTTCGTCTTGCCTAGGTAGATTGGCGCCACCCGAATCAACTAGGTAAATACACGGCAAGTGGTTTTGCTCGGCAATAGCCTGCGCGCGTAAATGTTTTTTAACCGTAAGCGGGTAGTAGCTGCCGCCTTTGACCGTCGCGTCATTGGCAACAATCATACATTCTTGTCCGGCGACCACGCCAACGCCAGCAACGACTCCGGCACTGGCGACTTCTTCTCCGTCATAGACTTCATGAGCGGCTAATTGCGATATTTCTAAAAATGCCGAGCCCTCATCAATCAATTGATCGACACGATCCCGCGCCAAAAGTTTGCCGCGAGATTGATGCCGAGCTTGTCGGCTCTCACCACCCCCCAATTTTATATGCTCAATTAGCGCATACAATTTATCCAGATGCGTTTGCATGTACTCGGCATTGGCAATGAAATCTTCAGAGCGTGTATTGATCTTGCTTTTAAGTTGGTTCATGGTGAGCATCTACTAATAATTTCTAATCATGGCTGGTTTACCCAATCTGCTGCTACTTAGGTCTGCTACTACGTTAGTCCGCTACTACTTAGTTTCGGCAAATAGTTCTCGGCCAATCAGCATGCGCCGAACTTCTGATGTGCCAGCCCCAATTTCGTATAGTTTAGCGTCACGAAGTAGCCGCCCTGTAGGGTATTCATTAACATAGCCGTTGCCACCCAGTGTTTGGATTGCTTGCAATGCCATTTGAGTCGCTTGCTCTGCGGTATAAAGAATCACCGCCGCCGCATCTTTACGGCTTTCGAGTCCGAGGTCACATGCTCTCGCGACCGCATACAGATACGCTCGGCTGGCACTTAAGGAGGTGTACATGTCGGCGATCTTGCCTTGCATTAATTGAAATTCGCCAATGCTCTTATCGAATTGTTTGCGCTCATGAATGTAAGGAACAACGACATCCATACAGGCCTGCATAATGCCCACAGGGCCACCTGATAAGACCGTTCTTTCATAGTCTAAGCCCGACATCAAAACGCGTACGCCACCACCTTCAAAGCCCAAAATATTTTCTTCTGGAACCAAGCAGTCTTGAAAGACTAATTCGCAGGTATTGGAGCCGCGCATACCCAATTTGTCGAGCTTTTGCGCTTGGCTGAAACCAGTAAAGTCACGCTCGACAATAAACGCTGTGATGCCGCGTGAGCCACCGCTTATATCTGTTTTTGCATAGACAACATAGGTGTCGGCGTCGGGGCCATTGGTGATCCACATTTTATTACCATTGAGCACATAATGATCGCCTTTTTTATCGGCTCTAAGCTTCATGCTTACCACATCTGAGCCAGCGTTCGGTTCTGACATTGCCAATGCGCCAACATGCTCGCCTGAGCAAAGCTTTGGCAGATATTTTTGTTTCTGTGCTTCGCTGCCGTTCTTATTTATTTGGTTCAGACATAGGTTTGAGTGTGCGCCGTATGACAAACCGACTGACGCTGATGCTCTACTGATTTCTTCCATTGCCACGCAATGCGCCAAGTAACCCATATTGCTACCGCCATAGGCTTCATCGACGGTAATGCCTAGTAAGCCGAGGTCACCAAACTTGCGCCACAAGTCCATTGGGAATTCATTTTCCGAATCTATTTGTGCCGCTCTCGGGGCTATTTCCGCTTGCGCGAACTGGTAAGTCATATCACGCAACATATCAATCTCTTCACCGAGGTTGTGTTGCAAAGTTGGGTAAGAAACGGTCATGGGTTCTCCGAGGCTATGGTGCCTTAGGTTTTTAATTGCTTAGCGTTTTACTTATTTAACCCTTTATTTTATCAGGCTAAAATTACTTAATGAATTCTACTTAGCGATTCGGAGCAGCGCTGTTCAGCGGCTTCGAGATCTAAGAGGGTGAGTTCGAGGTCTTTCTGCTGCTGCTCTAACTGCAAACGTTTATCTTGAATTTTATCGATCAAACTCAGTATTTGCTTGCTGTTAGTACCTACCGGGTCGTACATCAAAATGATCTCAGCGCTCTCGTCTAGGCTGAGACCTAAACGCTTACCGCGCAGTATCAACTTGAGACGCGTTCGATCAGCCATAGTGTAAACACGCGTTTGGCCCGAGCGACTAGGGTTTAGTAAACCTTTCTCTTCGTAAAAACGCAGAGTTCGAGTGGTAACGTCGAATTCTTTGGCGAGTTCGCGAATAGAGTAGTCTTGTTTCATCTTGTCGACTTTTCTATCGAGTTGTTTATCGGGCTTTTTGCCAGACTGTTTATCTAGCTTAGACATCGTTTTGTTTGATCATCAGCAGTTAACATCATTGACGCTACTTTAAATTACGTTTACGTTAACGTCAACTTTAAAGATGGCGATTGTCCGTTTGATGTAATGAGTTCAACTGATCTGCCTGAGTTGAGCTAAGCGCTTTTTATCAGTTTTTTCGCACTGGATTATGATCAAATATAGCTAGTAACATTGGCTACAATACTGCTAATGTTGTGCTTTATGAATAACCGTCAGAGTTAGTAATGGCTATAACGACAGCACAAAAATGGATTTTTTCGGTTTGTGTCTTGGTGTTTACGGCTCTGGCAATTATCGCCTTATTAATGTTCCAGCCTCGACTAGAGACAATCCAAAACGATATTGAAAACGACTATCAATCAGTTTCGCATATCAGTGCGTCTGAATTTTCTGAATTAGATGTTAATAAGGTTGTGGTGTTTGACGTCCGAGAGCCTGAAGAATTTGCCGTGAGCCACATAGCCGGGGCAATTCAAGTTATGCCTAATATTGACCCAAGCGAATTTATTCAAGACTATGGTGACTTGCTTGAAGGCAAGCAAGTGGTGTTCTATTGCTCGGTTGGTCGGCGATCATCCGAATTGGCTAATAGGCTCGGTGATGCTCCGTTGGAACACGGTGCAGTCTCATCGAAAAACCTGATTGGTGGTGTGTTTTCATGGGTCAATCAGAGTCGTCTTTTGCGTAACTCAAACCAAGATACCACCAATTTAGTGCACCCATATAATAAATACTGGGGGCGGCTAGTAGCCGACCCCAATAAGCTCAGCCTTACACCTCAATAGTTGGAGATGGTAGTCTCGGGCAACTTGTCTTTGCGCTCATAGCTTGGTTACTCACAAATGTAATCTTATTCAGCTATCCTAGTGCTTCGCCGATACTATGGTAGTGCTCCGCCGATACTTGCCATCCTACGATAGGCTATGCACAATGATTGAAACAGCATTGTTTACTTATGGAGCATGAGCATGATTAAATTTGTAACTGAAATAGTAGTAGCGGCAACCTGCCTTGCATTTGCCAGTTACGCCGATGCCGAAGACCAGTATGCCAAGGCTCAAGATACAACAGTCAAAGCGATCGACAATGAGGCCCCCGCTGCTGAAAAAATCAGTCTGGCGAATGGTAAGAAAAATTGGATTATTGTCGACGGCGTTACCCGAGATGATAAAACGCTGACGTTTGCTGAAGTTCACATCGATGGAAATGGCTGGTTAGTGATGCATCCTTTTGAGGGTGGAAAGCCTAATGGTGACAAATATGTCGCCGCGTCATATGTTCAAAGCGGTAACAATAATAATGTTGAGATTAAAGTTCACAAAGGCGTCGAGGCCGGTGACATGTTTATCGTTATGCTACATCGAGATGTGAACCAAAATAAAGTACTGGATTTTGTGTTTACCAGTGATACAGGCGTGATGGACGAAGCCGTTTTTGAAGGCAGTACCATGGTTGCTCATGTTGTATCGGCTCCATAAAGTTCTTTGCTAAGCGGTTCTTTAGTAAGATGTTTTTAGCTTTGCTTTGAAACTAAAGCAGTTTTAAGATTAATAATTAAATAGAAAGTAGTGATGAAAAAAATAATTGCAGTACTCCTCCTATCAGTCAGCGTAATGGCGTGTTCTGGTGACGACGAGCAGAAAACAACGGCTAATGTAAACGCTGATCAGACGCCAGTTAAGAACGTTATTTTTCTAATTGGCGATGGCATGGGCCTAGCGCAAGTATCTAAGGCAATGCAGACACGTGATGAACCGCTAAACCTTGAAAAAGCAAACTACGTTGGCTTGATGAAAACTAGTAGCTCTAAGGAAGTGATCACCGATTCAGCCGCCGGTGCTACCGCTTTTTCTATCGGGGTTAAAACATTCAACGGTGCGATTGGTCTAGACGGTAATGGACGCTCAAAGAAAACCTTACTAGAAATGCTCGCTGCTGATGGTTACTCTACTGGTCTTATTGCTACGTCCGGTATTACTCATGCCACGCCAGCCAGTTTTTATGCTCACGTCGAAAGTCGTGAAGACTACTACTCGATTGCGCAAGCATTGGTAAATGCACCGGTCAACCTCTTCATCGGTGGCGGCGAAGATCATTTCGATAAACGCAGCAATGAAAAACGAGGCAAGCCTGATGATCGCAATTTAGTAAAAGAGATGGAAGACAAGGGCGTTACCTTGATTAACAACTTGGGTGCATTAGAAAAAGCCACCGGCCGAGTTGGCTACTTCACCGCAGGCCAACACCCTGAATCAGTGATTAAAGGGCGTGGTGACTATTTACCTAAGTCGATAAAACCAAGCATCGACTTTTTACAAAAAGAGACTAAGAAAGGCTTTTTCTTAGTAGTAGAAGGTTCTCAAATCGATTGGGGTGGTCACGCCAATGATCTTAATTACACCATGACTGAGCTCTACGACTTTGATAAAGCGGTTGGCGCTGCGATGAAATTTGCCGAGAAAGACGGCAACACATTAGTGCTGATAACCGCCGATCACGAAACCGGTGGGCTAACGTTACCAACTTCCGATATCGAAAGTGACGAGCCATATAGCGAAGCGGGTCATGCGTACTCAACCATTGGCCATACCTCAGCAATGGTGCCAGTCTATGCTTACGGCAAAGGCGCCGAGAAGTTTACTGGTGTCTATGAGAACACAGCGATTTATCACAAGTTGCTGAGTGTTTTAGGTAAGTAGCATCAACTATAAATCGAGCCTCGTTTTGATAAGCGAGGCTCTTTTAAACGTTGAGACTCTTTCTATTATTTGAGACTCTTTTAATAAGCAAACCTAGGTCAGTTTATTTTAATAAGCACCGTCGCTGTAAACTAGCTCATAACTATGGCTGTATATTTCTAGAATATTGCCAAATGGGTCTTCCATGTAAATCATGCGATACGGCTTTTCGCCTGGGTAATAGTATCGCGGTTTCTCCATTCGTTTTTTGCCACCAGCTTCAACGATCCTTTCTGCCAGTTGTTCCAAATTAGGATCTTGAACACAGAAGTGAAATACACCGGTTTTCCAGTATTCAAAATTATCTTCTGGGTTAACTTGGTTCTTGAACTCAAACAGCTCGACACCAATGCGATCACCGGTTGAGAGATGAGCGATTCGAAATTTATCCCAATTGGCACCAAATACATCGGTACACATTACGCCTATTGGGCTGTCATCTTCGACAACGTTGGTCGGCTTCATTATCAAATACCAGCCCATTACTTCAGTATAGAATTTAACCGCTTGGTCCAAGTCGGGCACCGAAATTCCAATATGTGAAAAGTTACGTGGATATACATTGCTCATAGTGTTTTGCTCCTTAATTTAACGTGAGACAAGGTTATATTCGATCAATAATTATGTAAAATTATCATTTATAATAATTATGAGTAGGTTATGTGATGATTAATCTTATCTGGTTACGTACTTTTTGTACTCTCGTTGAAGTCTCGCACTTCACCCGTACGGCTGAGCAGCTAAACATGACACAATCTGGGGTTAGCCAGCACATACAAAAGCTTGAAGATTACCTAGGGTTTCCCTTACTGCTAAGGCAAGGCAAGGGGTTTACACTTACTGATGCTGGAGAAAACTTATATCGAGATGGCAAGAAAGTGATAAGCGCCTTATCTGATATTGAGATGCAGGTCGGAGCCAACCCAACTCACGAGGGAGTGGTTAGAGTTGCTTCGCCGGGAAGTATGGGGCTCAAACTATATCGGCATCTACTAACCGTGCAACAACAATACCCCAAGCTGGTGATCGATTATCGCTTCGCGCCTAACGCGGCCGTTGAGAAATTAGTCGCCGAAAATAAGGTTGATATAGGCTTTATGACTAGGCCGTCAACCCTAGCCGAAATCACTTGTAATCCTGTTGCCAAAGAAGAGCTACTGCTGGTTACTCCGGCAGGTATAAACGAGCCCAGTTGGCAGCAACTAGTATCGCTTGGTTTTATAGATCATCCTGATGGTGCTTATCACGCCGGCCTGCTTCTAAGTGCTAATTATCCTGAATTTGAGCATGCTAAGCAGTTTAATCCGGCAGGTTTTTCAAACCAAATTAACTTAATACTTGAACCAGTAAGTATGGGCTTGGGTTTCACGGTGTTGCCTACTTATGCTGTTGGGGCGTTTGAAAATTCGACCAGTGTTAAAGTACATCGGCTAGCTAAGCAAGTCAGTGAAACACTCTACCTTGGAATAAATCGCAGCAAAGTCTTAGCTAATAGAGTTAATACCGTAATTAACGAGGCAAAGGATTGCCTTGCGCAAGACTTTATAGAACAGTAACTAATGTCTAGAGGCTTAAACTCAATCTGGCGCAATGAAAACGGGTGTAAATCCTAACCCGATAAAGATAACTTTTTTCGGCACCAATACTATATCCACATAGCCGCATCTTTCTACGAATTGACTCGATAGACGGATTTATCCTACTCATTTTTGACTATTCCAATAACTGCATGCATATACAGTGTATATTTAAAAGTCGACGAAACCAATCACTTTACCCTACTGGATGCTGCGCGTTTAGCAACCAAGAAATTATTTTTCTATATATAAAACAATGGCTTATGATTTTTTTGAGAATAGCTAACCACGCTGCTATTCTACAAAGTGAGCATGCTCACTTTGACACCATAGAAAAGAACCTAGATGATAAAAAGAATAGATAATATAGAAGGTTACGGCCGATTCGTTAAAACGAATCTAGCTGGAAAACGCGCATGCATACTAATAAGCTGTTAGATTTACCAGAGGCCACAATGAGAACATCATTCATCATAATTATCACCTTACTAGTAACTTCTTGCGTTCCAGTGACTGAACGGTCAATTCCTGCTGGCTATGAAGGACCAAGAGCAGTTATTAAAAGCACCTCCAAAGCCTATTCAGGGTCGGAAGCAACTTTGTTCTACCTAAAAGAAGTCGACGGTCGTTTGATTAATAACGCTCTTTTGAGAGCTGAAGTACTGTCAAATGCAACTAACTCGCACTTGATTGCAGACCCTGAAAAAACTCAAGTTCGTACCGGCCCCATAAAACTAAAACTAGTTGCAACAAGGGTGATCGCTACTCCACCGGGGTTTTCCTTGAAAACCCAAGAGCTCGGCTTTAAAGAATTAGTTGTAAATATCGAGTCCGATAAAATTTATATGGTAAAAGGTGAAGAACAATCAGGTACAGCTCGTCTCTGGCTTGAAAATTCTATTACTAGTGAAACCTTTGAGTAAGAAATCTAACGAATAAGGATAAGTCGTGCGCAGCCACGACTTTATCCAATTGTTGAACAAGC